>JASJEI010000184.1 GCA_030064795.1 Pleurocapsa sp. MO_226.B13
TCGATACGAAAACCTCTTGTTCGATTAATTATTGCTCCGTTTCCTGAACGACAGAAAAATTCATCCGATTTCTTCTTTGAGCCAAATTCTCAAACCCTCTTGACAACTGCTATTCAAGCTTAACTTGTGACCAATGGGTATAGCTATACTTTAATTTGATTTATTGGTATAGATATTGTTATAATATGATATAGTTACTTTTTAGTTGCAAGATCTTATTATGGTTTCTCTGGATTCGGACAAGTTTAATCGTGCTTGTGGAGTTGCGCGTACCAAGTGGCTTCGTCAACTGCTAGCAGAACATCTGACTCGTTTGATTGAACTGTCTGGTAGCAAAGAGGATTTAGAGATAGCTAAACAATGGGATTCGCTCATCAAACAAAAATTTGTCGAGCGAGGTTTGATTTCACTCCATCAACAGAAGAATCGAATCACTGATGTTCGTAACGCCATTAAGGTAATCGACCCCAATCATCCTGCACTCAACGTGGTCGGTTTTACCGCCCATGAATGGATGGAGATTAATTCTATGGCTGCTAGTGCTACCGCCTCTCGTACTACTCAATTTTTAGCTTCGACTGAGGCGATCGCATTTCAGGCGGCTCAATTACTTCAATCTCGTATCTGGTCGGAAGTGGCTGCTGGTTTGGCTGTGGTTACCGGTCGTCGAGTCAGTGAAATTTTGAAGACTGCTCATTTTACTTTTAAATCGACCTACTCGGTTCTGTTTACTGGTGCGGTTAAGCGTCGCCAGGAGTCTGTTGCTCTTAACTTTGAGATTCCTACTTTAGTCGAGGCGAACACTGTGATTGAGGCGATCGCGAAGCTCCGTGGTTGGCTTGATACTTCTCATCTGACTAATCGTCAAATTAATGAGCGCTATGAGCAAGCTGTGGCCCAAGCTTGCGAGCGCTATTTTCGCGATTTAGTTCCTCTACGTGAGGGTAAGGGGAACCTTTATACTCACCTCTTTCGCGCTGTTTATGCCACCATCGCTACTCATTGGTTTTGTCCGCCCACGGTTTCGGATCTGGAGTTTCGAGCTTATATTCAGGGTCATTTTCAGATTTTAAATGAAGCTAACGAGCAAAAGCGCACCAGTATGGCTGCTCAACGTCATTACTGGGATTATAAGATTGCTGATGGTCAAGGTAATGTGGATGGTCGTTTGGGGATTAAGTTACAGCAATCAGGTGTACAAGTCTTAGAGGCTTTTGATACTGCTCCAACTCCAACTCCAACTCTCAAACAGTCTCATGGTCGTTTGGTTCATTTGCGAGTTTTCTCTGACGATCGAACTACTCTGGCTCGAATACAAGCGCAATTTGATTTGCATAATCGTGCTGCTGCTAATCATTTTGTTCTGGAGTTGGCTCAATCTCTACTCTCTACTGCTGATACTTTGAATCAAACTCCTCAACAGTTAACGGCAAAACTTACTGATTTGGCTTCTGATTCTTTACAGACATCTGTACCCGATCTAGAAGCAGAGAAATTGAAATTAGAGCCCGATGGTGATTCTGATGCTGTAGCTAATGATCGACCGCTTTCAGTCCAACTATCTCAACAAGATGAAACTACTGAAGATTCATCTGCTCTACCTGATGTAGATCAATCGAATGCTGTTGATTCGAGCCTCCAAGATGCTCAACTCAAAACCGAAGAACTTTCTGACGTCGAGCGCCAAACAGCTACTCAATCCGAGGCTCTTTTTGACCGCCTGGATCGACAACAACAGTCTTTGTCTAGTTTGACTGATGCTATTCATGGTCTAGTTAAAGTCTTGGCTAATCCGACCCATCCAACTTCTACTAATCCGACGACCCATTCTGAAAGTTCCGCCAAGTCCGAGCCGACTGCTCGCGAGCGCTCAAAGGATCTAGTTACATCGACCGCTCTTGAGCGACGAAGATCATCAATTGAGACTGAAACACCCGAGCCAACCAAATCCTCTGCTCTGACCGACAAGATTTCTCGTCAACGCCGTTCCGAACTTTCTCGTCAAAAGGTCAATCAATATATCGATCGCATTATCGCTTATAACGATGTCCAAGATCGCCCCCATGCCGATAAATGGTTGATTACGATCGCTGCCCTCAAAAGACTCACTCACTGCGGTCAAAGTGTTATTTATGATGTTCTCAATTCCAGAGCCTCTGAAATTCAATTTCATCACGATCGACATCAATTAGGAATCTACCACAATCAGAAAGGCAAAAACTCACCCAAAATTGAATCGGAGATTTCTCTCCCCTGAACTCTCCTTTTTTTCTATACCTTTTATTTATTAGGTATAGTTAATTCGTATCTATACTTTTTTAGAGATCTAACTATAAACACAGGTATAGATATGAAGGTAAATGTAGTTTTGAGAAATATATCTGAGAAAATTTGATTTTTTTCAAGGATTAAACTTTATTTTTAGTTACTTTTATCTTTCTTACTCTTTTTTTCTTTTTCTTTGTCCTTTAGTCACATATTTCTTTACATTTATTTTCTGCTCCACTGGCCCTTTTTATCTATATCTATACCTCTTTTGCCAGACCCTCGATCATTAACTGCCATCCAATACTCATATCCTTTAGTCTTTGCCAGCCTCTCCACAAGGTCTTCACTCCTGGTTCTCCGTCCCCTTTGCGACCCAGAAAACCCCCTAATGATGCTATCTGCCGTACTCCTTCCCTTAATGTGGGACTCGACCTTGGCAATTGTTTCTGTTTCTGTGTGGCTAAATACAATACTTGCCATTCTTGTTCTTCTAATACTTCGTCTATTCTCTTTTCTGGATGAGCTCTCGCTTCATAGGTTAACCACAGCAATCTCCAGGCCACGATCGCGTAAGTTGCCAATGCTTTCTCCATTCTTTCTGCCGTCTCCAACTGCAGTTCTTCTATTCCACAACCGCTTTTTAATACGTAGTGAAATCGCTCTATCAACCATCGATAAGCATATTTTTCCAGACAATCACAGGCATCTGTGTAATTTAATACTGGCAGTGTGGTTAACAAGAGCCAACTTACCGCTTTTTCTGTTGGTGGTGGATTTTCTTCTTCCGCTAATATTGCTTGTACGACAATCGGTGCTTGAATCTCTTTTTTCCCCTTTGGTGGTTGTAATTCTAAAGTTGTAAATCTCACCGTTAACCTAGCGAATCTGGCTTTTCTTCTGGGTGTTCTTTGTAACTCTAATGTTTTTTCACCACAGGGAGAAACTAACCTTAATGTCTCAAATAATTTTTCGGTTTCTCCTTGGGCTTTCTTCACTCTTCTGTTGTGAGATGCCCTAATTAATAAATGTGACCCGATTCGACGGGGCTGGGCAAATAGTTCATATATGTCTGCTTCTCGATCTGCTATGGTTATTAGGGATATTTCTTGAGGAATTAGATTCTGACTGCGAGCTTGACTTTCTAGCCACCTATAGCTCTCCTTTTCGGCAATTTTTCTTCTTCTCTCTTTTACTCCTTTTCCCTTCCTTGCTTTTTCCCTCGCCCACATTTTTTCTTCTAACAGGCCCAATGGCACACCTGATTCACTTACTGCCAATACACTATGCAAATGGAGTCCTTTAGCTGCTTGATTGGAAATCGCGCCTATTCCTGTTGTTCTTCGACGATTCCCTAAATCTAGCTCCGTTTTATCTTGAATCGCTAGCACTACTTTATGTTCTTTTATTCTCTCAATTGTTGCAGTAGTATGTGCTTCTATAATGGATGATGCTTTGATTCTTCTATTAGCCCAGAATTCATAGGTGGCTTGCATGGCTGCATTATCTCTACTGGCTTGTGGCACACTTTCGTTGGGCTGTGCCACTAAATCTTCTACTATTGCCACTAATCTTCTATTTCTTCTGTGATCTCCTAAATCTGCCCCTGATAATTCTGACTCTGCCCACGTCATTTTCTTGCACCTCTCCCAGAAGCTTTTTGAGTTCTTACTCTAATCTTCTTGAATTTTTGTTTCTTTTTTGTTAGTTTTAATCTCTCAATACTTTATTCTATAAAGGTTTCAGCTTGATTAAGTCTTATTTTACTCCTCTTTACTTTTCTCAATTTCTTGTTACTTTATTTTCTCTTTTCTTAACTCAATTCTTGCTTTTTGTAAAATTATCGCTTTGCTTTTCTTTACTTTTTAATCCCCTTTTTCTCATATCTCTTCCTACTTCTACCTTGCAGAAATTATTTAATTGTTAAGTAAAATGTGACTAAGGGATAGGCTTTGAACAACGCCGAATATAATCAGTATTTCATCGCCCTAAGCTATGAAGTTCGTTGATGATCATTGTACAGTTTTGGGTGACGTTCCATAAATCCTCTCTGCGGACAGAAGGGGGGGGGGCTAATGGTTGGCCAATACGTACACTTACGGGAACAGACGGTGGCATTTGTACGTTCGGCTTACCATCCTCTATGATATGTCCCCCAACCATCAAAGCCTGGGTGCCCCACAAACAGACTGGTAACAAAGGAACCTGATGCTTGGCAGCAAGGAAGGCAGCACCTAACTTCGGGTCTGTAATACGACCATCAGGGGTGAAAGTTCCCTGAAGAAAGATGCCGATAGCCCAACCCTTCGCCAGCGTGTCTTGGGCCATGCGAATTGCTTTACGATCCAGCGATGCTCGCTTGACCGGATAGGCACCATACAGCTGAATCAGCTGCCTGAGGATTGGCACCTGGAAAAGTTCTGCCTTAGCCATATAGGCAACAGGACGGTTAACACAGCAAGAAAGAATGAGAGGATCGTAATCGCTGGCATGATTGCAGACGACCACTACAGGACCATGTTGGGGAACATATTGCTCCCCATAGACTTTACCCTGAAAGTGGAACCGAAACAGGGGAGCAACTACGGGCCATTTCAGCAAATGATATAACAGTAAACTTAGCAGAGGTTCTCTGGTGCGATTCATACTTGATATTTCCGACATAAATACTACACCCGCTGCAGGGGAATTGGCATCGTATGATCCTTGGTGAAAAGAACTTGGTAGACAGCAGACTCAGAAACAAAAGCGGCGGCGATACCACAGCATAAATAGTACTCCCACATCCGCATAAACCGGTCATCATAATGATTGGTATCCAGCGTTTTCTTGTTAGCTTGAAAGTTTTGCAGCCATCTACGGGTTGTATATCCGTAATGTCGCACAATGTTCTCAACATCTAGTGTTGCCAAATGATTTCGCTCAAGCTGCATAGAAATCTCAGATAACTTGGGTTGACCAGAGCCAGGGAAGATGTATTTTTGGATAAAGGAGTCGTGCTTGTTTTTGGATGTATTACAGCCTATGGCGTGAATCAAACCCATTCCTTGGGGAGTCAGAACTCGGGAAATATTTCTGATGTATCGTCCGTATTCTTTACGGGGCAAATGTTCCATCATCCCGACACTGACAACTTTGTCGAAACATCCATCAAGAGAACGGTGATCTCTGAACTGAATTTGAATTCGATCTTTGAGTCCTGCTTTGGCAATATTTTCATTGCCTCGTTGGCAATGTCGCTTGCTGGTGGTAATTCCGATGCCTCTTACCCCATAGTTTTTGGCTGCGTACAGTAAGAGCCCGCCAAAACCGCAACCGATGTCCAGTAGATGGTCTCCAGCTTTTAGCTTTAATTTTTGACAGATCCGCTCGAGTTTATTGAGCTGTAATTGCTCCAGACTATCCTCTGGAGAGTAGGCGTAGCCACAGGAATAGGTCAAGGTGGGATCGAGAAAGGCCTCAAATAATTGATCGCCAATATCGTAATGGCGCTGTACGTTCTGTTGCTCTCCCCGCCAGAGATTTGTCAGTTGAATACCGAATATTTTTAAGGCAAGTGGGACATCTTTCTTGACTTTTTTGTCTAGTTTGTTCTTCAAGAGAATTGTCAGAAAATCTTGAAGTGTTCCATCTTGAATCTCAAAATCTCGATCCATATAAGATTCTCCTAACCCTAGATTTCCATAGGCTAAGACTCGGAGAAAAAAACGATTACGACGCACATCAACCGTTACATCATAAGCTTTATCTAGTGAGTTATCCTCGTAACTCCCAACAATTCTGTCAAGTCCCTCTCCGATGAATCTAATTTTGGCATTAGTCAGATGTTTGTCGAGAAGCTGTAGGAACAAATTTTGGGAGACGGAACTAGTTCTCGATTTGGGTATTGATGTAGTAGTCATAGGAATAAAATTGAGTGGAAATCGAACTATTAAACTTCAGTAATTAGATAGTCAGAGAATTATTGTCGCTTTAACCAATCAGATGTTTCTTGCCATAGAGATGTTCTGAATTTTCGACTAAAAAAGCCAAAATGCCCAATGTGGGAAACCCCTAAATCCAGAGGATCAATATGCCTGTATATCTTTTCTTGGCTACCATAAAATGTCATTAAATTTTCTACAGAACGCTTGGGTGCATAAGTGTCATCTTCAAAGCTGTATATTAGAATAGGCACTCTAAAATCGTTGAATTTTTGCCTGAGATGCCGCTCTTCAAAAAAATAATTTGGATTTCTTCCCCATCTGGCCCATTCCAAAGCGATTCCAGCAGGTAAATCCTCCCCAAGCTTAAATTTCTTGGCTGGAAAATAAGAGAAGGTTTTAGTTAGAAAAGGAATGAAAATATACCATAGTGCGGCCATCCAGTATTTTCTGGGAGCATCCCAGAAGCCCCAATATCCGCTTTGAGATGCTATGGAAACCATGGCAGAAATTTTGTGTTTATTATCAGCCAATCCAATCATTTGACCACCTCCACTATGTCCGACAAGTAAGAGTTGGGCTGAGTGATACTTTACCGAGAGCCAATTAATAATACCTGCTAGATCTTTTTCTCCCCATTCATGCATAAATGCATGAAACTGTTGTATTTCCTTAGTCAGGGAATCACCGATACCTCGATAATCAAATGTCATGACTGTAAATCCCTCTTCTGCCATGAACATAGCGTACCTTTTGTAGTAAATTTGCTTGACAGCTGTGGCTGAGGCAATCAACAAGACTTTGTTATTATTATCTTGGCTTTCTGAACGATACAAGATAGAAGACAATAGGAATCCGTCAGTAGCTGGAATTTTTAGCTGATGAATTTTCATAACTAGTTGTGTGCCATCTTTAGAAAAATCAAGATCAGTGGCAATACAATTCAGAATGAAGTGAACTGTATTAAATTAAAAAGATCAGACAAGATTAATCAGAATTAACTCACTAGCCTTTGAACTGCTTCTGCAAAGGTTGCAGGAGTTTCAATTTCAGATGAGTGACCTATATTTGGAAGATATAATTCTTCGTAATCGATGGTTAGATATCGTGTCTGACTTTTATCAGTATGTTGGTGTGAGCCATCACATTCACCCCAAATAATTAGACTGGGTTGTTTAACTGGCTTTACATCTGGTTCCTGTTCAGTGATGTAATACTGAAAACTAGATGCAAGAGAAAAACATGCACCATGTTTGAATGCCCAAAGAGTTTCCTCGATTAATTTTCGAGCTTTTGTCGGTTCTGCAATTACCAGATCAAACCAAGAATCTACACGTTTGTGCTTAAGCATTTGTAATGCCACTTGACCAAGAACTGGTGTGCATAAAATGCCTTTAGAATCACGTCTTGCTTTCCAGTTTAATATCTCTTGCCAGCAAGGTACTTGATTCAGGACAAGATGGGAAATTAAATCAGGATAATCGTTGGCAATTTTAATGGCACTATATCCCAAAACACAGGGAAAACTTAAAACATACGGTCCTAAATCAAGGGCTATTAAAAATTGAGATAAAATCGTCGTGATTGATTCAAAATCAAACCGAAAATTGAGCTTCTTCGGAAAGGAAAAGCCAAATCCAGGTATTTCAAATGTGATCACTCTAAAATAACGAGAAAGTTCAGCAATAGTCTGATCGTAAGACTCGATGGTTGATGGGGGATCTGTATTAAGAACAATTGTGGGACCGCAATCACCATTAATACAATAGCGTATCAATGTCGAACCCATATCCATAAATTGGATATTAGATCGAGACTTGCTAGCTACACCGTTAAGCACTGAGGAAGTTCTTAGAGTTGGCAAAAATGTATCAACTAAGCCTGAAATCATAATGATAAATACCTAGACAAAATTAATTTAAAATTTCGTGGGGATAGACAAGAGGAACGATAAGGGCCATCACGCTCCCATATTTTTCGGATAACTTATGAGTTAGGCTAGATGACTCTAGGAACATTGGTCACAAGTTAAGAAAAAATCGAAATAGTCAACTAGTACATTTAGGGTCGTAATTTATTACTTAACACTAAATATTGATTCAAATGAGTTAATTAGCGATCGCTCGACTAGGGGTCGCCTAATCGCATGCCTTTAAACTAGAAAGCTTAAGAATACCTCAAAGGCTAAAAGCTCAAAACTAGTTGACAAAAAACACACAGCTTTAACTTGTGACTAATACTCTAGGAAGAAACTTTACAGGTAAACTAATCGGACCCCGAGCATTAAGAGAATGATGCCTTGTCATATTTTTGGTATCCACTTCAAAACCTTCGATCCTCGAAAACAGGGACTCTAAGGCACAGCGGGTTGCCATCCTACCCATGTCTTTGCCAATACACTGGTGAACCCCATAACCAAATGCGACGTGAGCTGTATCCTCGCGGTGGAGAATAAACTGATCGGCCTGCTGAAAAACAGATTCATCGCGATTGGCTGAGGTGAGGAGAACCACTACCATGGCATCTTGAGGAATCACAGTCCCAGCAATCTCAACTTCCTCTGTGGCTCTTCGAAACACCACATGAGCAACACCCTCATAGCGTAGAACCTCCTCAATTAGCTTGGGAATCAGACTCAAATCATTATGGGTAAGATTAAAAGCCTCTGGATAATCTTTCAAAACGAGTAAGGTATGTGCGAGTAATGTGCAGCTGCTTTCTAGTCCCCCAGGCAATAAAATGAAGGCAAAACTCATGAGTTCATCATGGGTGAGAGCCATGCCGTCTATCTCAGCCTTTACTAGGTAACTCATCAAGTCCTCACGGGGTTGACGACGGCGCGTGTCGATCAACTCTTGAAAGTAGTGTTCCATTTCGCTGAAGTCAGAGCGAATCTGGGCAATCTGCTCAGGTGTATGCTGTCTGGCCGAAACGCTGAGTATACTCGCCGTCCATTGCTTGAAGCAGGGGTATAACTCAGGGTCGAGTCCGAGCAAGTTACCAATGACACTTGCAGCCATAGGCATCGCAAACTCTGAAATAAAGTCCACTGTCTCACCAGTCACAACTCGCTCCGTGAGTTTTTCAGCTGTGGCTCTGGCGGCCAGTTCTTGATGCGATACCCCGGTATTGCTAAAAGCGTGGTGAATCAGCATCCGCAGTTTGGTATGTTCTGGAGGGTCGGTCACGAAAATGGACTGAGCCAGTGGATTGTTATCCAACCAGGAGGGAGAAACCCTTTCGGTCCACGCTACTGAGCTGAAGCGCTTTGTATCTTTGAGTACATTCATGACATCGTGATAGCGACTGATTGCCCACATCCCTCCTGGATCGACCTGACAAATCGGCGCATGTTTTCGCAATTCTGCATAGAGAGGGAAGGGGTTGGCATGTATATCAGGGACCATCAAATTTGGGCGCTGTTTCATGATTGATTCTCCTTGTATTTTTTTATTTTTTCATTGAGGACAGAAAGACTAAGAGGATGTTGGATTTGGATAGGGATAGTTGGAGCTAAAGTATTTGTATCCATTAATGTGGCTGTCATCTAGATGTAATCCGCTTAACTGAAAATAACCTTGTTCTTCTAGGTATTGATGCACTTTGGGCAGATTAAAGAAAGGAACCGAGGGATAGAGATGATGTTCGAGATGAAAGTTCCCACCACCATATAAAAATGTCCAAAATGGTGAAGTCATAGAGCGCGTGTTGCGCCAGTGATCAGTTGGGTCTGTGTCACCTGTACCCCCATGCTGCTGATAGGTAAGTGAGCCAGTTGATAAAATTAGTGCAATCATAGGAAGGACAACGAAAAACACAAATAATGGCAAATTGTAAACTGCAATCATTGTGTAAAGGCCAATCCACAGAAGTGCAAAGACGACATTTACAATAACAAGTCGCCTTGTTTCCCGCAGGGTATAACCCAATAGCACATGCTTAGAGTCACCTTGAAATGTCAAGTAAGCAGCATACATATAAACAAAGTTCTTGTGAATCCTTGATAAAAAGAGCCTTCCTAGAATTCCCTGATACTTTGAGTAGTGCGTAGTATCGTAGTCAGATTCTTGATTCGTATATCTATGATGCTCCAGATGGCGTGCCGCAAATCCTATATTCATAAAACCAAGAATTGCCGGAGAAATCATTAAGCCAATCAACATCCCCAGTTTTCGGTTATTTGGCAACAGTCCTCCATGAACACCATCATGACCAATCCATTCAGCGAATACAATTCCGTTGCCACTAAGCCAAGCCATAATACAATAGACTGCTATCTTGCAAGGGAGAGGAATATTTGTGTAATAGACACCCAGAGAGATTAAAGCGGGAATTGACCATAAACATAGCATGGAGCAGATTGAACGGCATAAGTCCCAAGATGTTGCTTTAAAAAATGCTTTGGGTGGTTGTGGCTTTGGAGGAACGCTGTCAGACGTCCAGGTCTTACCTTGAATTTGAATTGTTCGGGTGGATTGAACTGTATGTTGCATAGTTGATACCTCCATATCTTCTAGTTACCATAAACAAAAAGTCTCTTAAAATCCCTGAAATTTGTCTAACCAAGACAAAACCTTCAATAATAATTTATTGCCAAGTGATGGAGCAAAAAAACCTGAATGACCAATAGCTTGAACACCTAATTCTTGTGGTTCAATATGCCATCGTTCAAGTGATGCGCTCTTGTATTTTGCAGCCAGACGATCAACTGACTGCTTCGGTGCAAATACACTATCGTCAGCTAGGCTAATGCACAACATAGGACCTTTGTATCGGGCAAAAAGACCGTCACAGGAATGGTGATTGCGGTCTGTGAAATCCTCAGTCAGACCCCAACGATACCAGTCAAGTGCAATTCCCGGTGGTAAGGGTTCGCATTGAGCAAGACGCATCAGGGGATAATGGTTAAAAAGTTTCACAATCAAAGGAAAAGATTTCCAGAAACACCACAAGGCAGATCCACGTGGCTGTCCCCAATATTTCCAATATCCTTTCTGGGCGCCTACTAAAACGGCTGCATTAATCAAGTGACAATTTTCCAGAAAACCTAAAATCTGACCGCCGATGCTATGACCAAAAATAACTAGTTGTGAGGGATTTAAATGATCATGGGCCCATTGCACAATAGCTGTTGCATCAATACGTCCCCAATCAATTAGTTCAGCTTGATATCCTTTGATCACTTCAGGTTTGGACTGTCCCATGCCTCGGTAATCATAAGTCAGGACTACCCACCCCTGGTTCGCGATGAATTGGGCAAATGATTGGTACTTTTCTTTGACTCTGCCCATGGCACAGTTGATGACTGCGACTCTAGTTGAACCTGCTTTAACCCCATTATTATTTTGGGGCTTATACATGGCGACCGCTAATGCAATGCCGTCTTGTGTTTTGATCCGAAAATTATAGACATTTTTCTGCTTGGTGCTTGCGTCTTGTTTAGGGGTTGACAACGATGTGTCCACGGCTACTCTCCTGACTAATCGACTTTGAAGCTATTGGACACTATGTATTGGTTTGCGTTACTGGGTCTGTGGAATGACGAAAAACGTCTAAGTTGGTTGCGATCGGTTTAGGAGATCGCAAGACCATCCAAGATTTCCAGATCGCTGTTCCCCAACTTAGAGTACGATACGGATAGCCATTCTTCTGACAAAATTGCTCGACCAAGGGACTGATCTGGGGATAATAGACATGGCTAATATCAGGAAACAGATGGTGTTCAATTTGATAATCAACCCCTGAGCACAAAAATCGGCAAATAAATCCCCACTGGAAGTTGATAGTTGTAGTGGTCTGCCGCATGATATAGTCAGCCGTGGCATTATGGCTTTGAGCACATATGGCCTCTGTAGGATAATGGGCTGGTGCAAACGCAAAGTACATGGCATAGCCCATCAACCCTATCCGCAGAGCATAGAAGGACAATACGGCTGTGGCTGGAAAAAAAACCATGGGAATGAAGAGCCAGACTGTCCAATGGAGCAGAAGAATAACCAGATCAATCAAATGAGAAGTCTTGCGCAGAACTGGATCCCGCAACTGACGCAGCAGATGTCGCCACCCATCTTTTTGCACGCTAAAGCCATTCAAAGCAAGAGCTAAAGGAAACACTATCCATTGCAGATTTTTATAGTATACACTCATGATTCCTGAGGTTTGATTAACCTGCTCCTCGTTTAGGGCAAACCAGGGCATGATATCTGCATCTTGATCCACACCCATGATGTTGGGAGTTGGATGGTGAAGTACCACGTGCTTGTGCCACCAGTAGTTAGCAGACAAGCCCAGAAATAAAGGATAACCGAAGTATGTCAGCAGTTCGTTAACCCATTTTTTATCGCTTGTTGCATAGTGAGATGAGGTATGGGTGTTCGTCGAAACTCCTAACGAACCGATCGTTGACAGTAGCATTCCCGAAGCCTGGATTAAGAAATTGTTTGAGGTAACAAAAATAACTATTCCTCCAAGGGCAAAAATCAGGTGCAGCATCAACTCAAATAGAATTTTTCTTGTTGCTTTTCGATGCCATCCAAAAGCCTTGATTTTTTGACGAATTAAGGAAATACTTTCTAGGTTCATCTCTTGATGCGTTAATAAAGTGCTCATTTGACCAGCCTTGCGGTTTGTTTGGTTTTCCATAGGGGTAAGTTTTAGAGTCTAAACATTGTAGTCTTGAGCGTGATGCTGATAATTAATTACCTCTTGACTTGCAGTATGGCGGAAATCTTCGGCAGAAAAAATCCCGAAAAGTTCAGAAAAGTTCAGGTAAAAGTTCAGGTAAAAGTTCAGAAAAAGTCAGGTGTTGAAAAAATCGGAATATTTGGGGTTCTGTCTGTCAAAATTTTTGGTTCTGTCGCAAAAAGTTGAGAAAGACAGAATAACCGGTGTCGTTCAAAAACAGGGCATTTTGGGTAACAAACACAGCACAAATTAAGCCAAGTTAGGGTGAACGAAAAAAGGAAAGCGAAAAAAAGCGGGGTAGATTTCAGTCGCGACAAATTTTCCACGGGCGATCGTGACCAATAATCAATCCAGCCAAAAATCTTGAAATCGCTTAGAAGACAATTCCGTATAGCGGACAGTATGTTGAATATTGCGGCGTAGTTCAAAACAAGGTTACAGTATGAAGGGAAAATTACCAACCCTAATAGAACATTAGTTCTAATCAGGCTGGCGGACGAGAGAGACATAAGTAATACTAAGGGAAT
>JASJEI010000185.1 GCA_030064795.1 Pleurocapsa sp. MO_226.B13
CTGTTGATTAATTACCAATCCGCTCAACTGGAGGTCAATATGTTCTGGGGAATCATCCGTGGAAATCTTAACTCCCTGTAAAATTTGCTGATAAATTCCCAAGATTCTCCCTGTTGTCTGCTGGTTGCTTAACAGGCGATCGCGGATGGTTTTTAAATGTTCTGGTCGATCTTGAGTTTCCCAGTTGTTGATTACACGCTCTTTGACCAGCTTTTCGACATATTGAGGAGTAAGATTTGGGGGATTTAGGGTAGCTGAGGCAAAAGAACTAGCAGAAGTAAGGGCAGAATAAGCGTTGCTCTCTGCGAGCGACCAATCTTCTGCTAGCAATTGACAAAGCTTTTGAGTGAGAAAGGGTTGTCCATTGGTCCAATTAAGAATTTCCCTGAGAATTTCTTGAGGATTGCCCCAGTATTGAGCTATTCTCATCTCCAATGGCTGGACTTCATGGGGTTGAAAACCCCGTAGTTTGATTTCTCTGCCGATATTAAACGGAGTGCGACGGCGATCGCTAATTAAATCTCTGGGAGTAGCGACACCAAAGATAGCGAAAGAAATACGTCGGTATTCTGGGTCAGAAGCACGTTGATTGTAACAAAAGCGAATCAGAGCCAAAAAATCATCAACGGTGAAGTTTAAACTGAGAATGCTATCGATTTCATCGATAAAAATGACAATTTTCTCTTGTGGAAATCGAGCCAGAATCATCTCGGCAATAAAACGATGCAATTTTTGGATCGAAGTCAATTGACCGTTATCTTCCCACCAGCTTTTTAGGCTCGGAGAATTCGGTAGCTTCAATCCTCGTTTGAGTTCGGCGATAATGCTTTTATACCACTGTAGGGGAGTAACGTTCTCACTGCCGATACTAGTCATATCGACTGTGGTGCAGCGATAATTTTCCTGCTCTAAAAGATGACGAGTCCTAACTAACAAGGAGGACTTACCCATTTGCCGACAGTTAAAGACATAACAAAACTCTCCCGTCTTTAAGGCTTGGTAGAGTTCTAAATCGGCTTGACGCTTGACGTAGCTGGGGTCATCTTTAGCTAAACTTCCTCCAACTTGAAAAGAATTTCGGTTCACTTTCTTGACTCTTGGGGATGACATTTTGCATGGAGAAGTGAAACTCAACTATTCTCGGAAACTTTTCTCGGAAACTTTGACTTTGAGAGAATTGAAATATAGGCTGTACAGTTGACAGCTAGATCTCACCTCATTTCCCTTAAATTTAACTAAGCCCAAGCTATCTAACTGATAGGCAAGTAGGGGGTCGATCGCAATTCCCTCATCAGCTTTCACGATTTGCTGGAAAGCAGCCAATAATTTAGGTTTTTGTCGGAGTATGCTTAACTGGCTTTGTAAGTGATGATGGTAGATGCCTTTCTGAGTCGGTGCTTGAGCTAAAAGTTGTTCTAAAGTTATTCCTCTATAAGATAGATGATAGAGTGCCAGACGAACTAAGTAGGGATGTCCTCCCACCATTGCCATCAGCCGTTCGACTTTGGTTTTGTCCATACAACCAAGATTATAACGTCGTGCGAGTTCTAAAATCTGCTCTCGGTTAAATTGCGGTAGTTCCAGAGTCAGTCCGACGTTAAAGGGAGATTGATGAATATTTAAGGGAACATAGACTTCTGTAGAATGAACGATTACCAGACGTAATTTCTGGAATAGATCGTCTTGCTTGGCTTGTTCGTGCCAAAATCTTAGGAGCGGTAAAAAATCTTTAGAAATTGTGGGATGCTCGAAGATTATATTGACCTCATTTAAACTCAAAAGCAAAGGAGTTTCAATCTGTTCTAAGATACACTCTTGAAAATAGTGGGTACTGCAAATTTTACTGCCAATTTCTTCATCCCACCAATGGTTTAATTGTGGTTTTAAGCCTAAATGCAGAGCAACATAGTTGCAAAACCAACGTAAAAAACGGTCTGAGTTGGCAAATATCGATTCATCTGCCTGTTGAAAGTCGAGATGGACTACTCGATAGTTTTGGCGACTAGCAACCTCCATAATCTTTAATAGTAGGGAGCTTTTACCCATCTGTCGTGGTGCTTTAATGCGAACCAGACTGCCTGGTTTATTTACTTCAGCCTTAGCTAATTCTTCGATGGGAGGACGCTCGATGTAAAATCTTGATTGAGAAGGAACAGGCCCATCTGGATAGTAATCTATTTCTCCCTCTGGAAGCTCTAAGGATTTTTGGTCGTCATTATTATCGTAAGCTGTATGATTAATGTTGCCTCGACGATCGCCAATTTCATAGTCCGTTTCTGCTAATTCGAGATCGAATGCCTGAAAAAAAAGCTGTAGGGTACGTCTATCTACTCCCTGTTTACGTCCGAGAATTTTAGATACAGTGCGACGATCTAAACTAGCATATTCTCCTAACTTTTCCAGACTGTAACGTTCGCCTAATTCGGAATAAAAGACATCTGCTGCCTGCAATTTATGCCAACCTTCTGGGGTTAAAATTACTCCACGATTTCTTTTGGTCGAACTATGAAAATACATAAGTTTGGGGTTAGCAGTTAGAGAGGTCGAAAATTGGGCTGATAACAAAAGTTAATTTTAGCGGTCAACATTTTTTAAAGATTCGATAACAATTTTGTGCTGACAAACAATTAAAATCTCTTGTGGTTTTTCACTTTAGTTAACCAGGATTGAGCGATTAAAGGCAAGAGATTTATGGTTAAGCCAGGGAAAATTTACACTAAATTGAATTTTTATATACAATATTTTTTAATACTAAAGATTCTCTCTTATATCTATAATAAAAGTCTCTTGATAGCAAGACGATTTGAGCTATGGCTTCCATAGCTCATGCTTATATTCACCGATTGTTTAATGGATTTATATCAAATCGAGTACTTTTTAGCGATCGCCAACTACGGAGGTTTTTCCATTGCAGCCGAACATTTGAATGTCTCCCAGCCATCTTTATCTAATGGGATCAAAAAATTAGAAAAAGAACTAGGAGTAATGCTATTCGAGCGGGGAGGCAGACGCGCCTTACTGACTCCAGCAGGACATTCTTTTGTCGAACAGGCAGAAAATATTCGCCAACAATATCAAACCGCACTGAGTAAAATTAGAGATTTTCAAGCCCGTCCAGTTCTCAGATTGGGTGTTATCTGTACTTTTCGCATCGGTAACATCATGCAATTAGTCAGCAGATTTCGCACTAGATATCCTCATATTGCGATCGAACTGCGAGACGGTCACATAGACAAAATTAACCATTGGCTAAACATGGGAAAAATCGATCTTGCTCTTACCGTTCTCAAGCCTGATGAACCCCCCGAAACTTCCCTACACCTTTTAGAACAACAACTTAAATTGGCAGTTCCCGAAACTCACCCCTTTGCCGAACAAGAGGTCATTTCTGTCGCAGAACTTGACGGTCAACCCTACATTAAGCGAATTAATTGTGAGTTTTGGCGTGAATCCCCTCAGATCTACGAATCGGCTGGAGTCTCTCCCCACGTAGTTTACATCGCCAATCAGGAAGAATGGGTGATTTATCTAATCGAAGCAGGTTTGGGTATCAGTATTATGCCCCAATGGCATGAGGTGTCTGGAATTAAATATGTTGCCGTTGAAGAACTCAATATCAGTCGCACTATTGGTTTGAAATGGCGACGGCATCAAGAGTTAGAATTGGTAAATCTATTTCTAGATTTTACTGATACTCAGGATCGCTCGCAGCTTTTGACTTGAAGAAGAAAGAAAGTTAATTGTGACGAAAATTGTCCGATCTTTGATTGGCAAAGGCAAATTTTGTGTCCAAATCTCGCAGATAATACAGTCCAAAACAAGCAGCTAAGACAGGCCAAGCAGCCCAAAAGAGAATGTTAGAACCTTCGGCAAAAGGCTTGAAATAAACAGGAAAAGAAATTAGTGTTGATAAGGTATGCATGAGCAATACTAGCCCGTAGGTGATTCGCTTGCGATAGCCGAGCAAAAAGCCAACTAGAATTGCCAGTTGAATCGAACCCAGAAGATAGACCAAGCTTGTCCCAATGCCACCAACACCATAAAAGCTGTCGAATACGGCGGTAGCGTGTTCGGGTCGGACAAATTTATCAACTGCCCAGATTAGCATCATCAGAAAAACGCCGACCCTCAGTAGCAAGAGAGTTAAGGAAACGCGATCGCGAATTTTTCTGAGTTGATTGATTAATTCTAAATTGGTTAAGTCAAATCGGGTAGTAAGCTGAGCAACATCGATATTGCATATAATAGCAATCAGATAAATTCCGAAGTTCAAGAATATGCCTATCAAAAACTTTTTAACACAAGAGCAAAAAGAAAATTTACAAAATGGGCGTAGTTCAAAACAAGGTTACAGTATGAAGGGAAAATTACCAACCCTAATAGAACATTAGTTCTAATCAGGCTGGCGGACGAGAGAGACATAAGTAATACTAAGGGAATTACGGAAAATTAGCCATGCTGTGTGAAGTTTACTGAGTGAATTCATCTTCTTCTGTAGCTTCCTGCCTTCAACCTCGTTATCGTCAAGATTTAGCGGTTAAAGTCTTATCAAAAAAGTCAAAAATCAGCCATCTAGCTCACCAAGAAAGAGTGAGCCGTAAATTCCTCTACCAACAGAAAGATATTGCCCAAAAAGCATTGAATACCGCCTTTGACAAGTCAGAACGAGATAATGAAGTGCTGTATTATCTTCCTGTTACTCCAAAATGGATATTTCAGTTGATTCTGGCATTGATTCTCATCTGTCATTGCTCTGGAGAGAGGAATAAAAGAGCTATTACGAGATTTGTTTGATTATTCTCTCAGTATCGGCACCATACACAACAGAGTAATTGAAGCGACAGAAAAAGCCCGAAACATCAATCAAGCTCAAGATTTATCGTCCATTGATGTGGGATTACTCGATGAACTATTTCAGGGTTCTCGACCTATATTGACAGGAGTGGATGCTGATTCTACCTACTGTTTTCTTTTAGAAGCGGTGTCACACCGAGACGAAGATACCTGGGGATATTATTTACTGAAAGCCGAAGAGCAAGGATTCAATCCCGATTACACCATCGCCGACGCAGGGTTACAATAATCTAGGACATTCATGGACAGTCTTATATTTAAGTTGTCTGTACAATGCCTGCGGATTATCTTTTCCGAGACTGTCCATGAATGTCTAGGATTTCTCTCGGGAAAGGGAATTAGAGCGGGACAAAAAGCAGCTTGGGGTGATATTCCTTGTCATGGTGATGTCTGGCATATTTTAGATCAATGTGACGCATTATGTCGTAATTTAGCTAAGAAAGCCCAAGGAACCACAACTCAAAGAGAACAGCTCGAAGAAAAGATGGAATTAGCTAAATTAAAGGGCCAAGGAAATAAATTCTCAGCGCTTGTTAATTAAAGCGCGTCAAAATGAAGCTAAACTCCTAAATTTAGTCGCTGACATCAAAATATTACTCTATTGGCTCAGAATTGATATTTTGTCCTTGGCAGGGCCACAGTGGTCAGAAAGAATGGAGATGATGAAATTCATCATCTCAGAACTCCAACACCGAGAAGACCAAGCCCACAAAGGGATTAGAGCCTTGAGAATTGCTTTATCGAATCAAAAAACGGACTTATTATCCTTTGCTCAAGTTCTCGACCAAAAACTGGCAGAGATTGCCCACAAGTTTCAGATTTCTCTGTTTCAGGTGCGACAGGTCTGTTTATTAATGAAAAAGTCTCTCTCCACTAATGTCTATTGGGAAAGGTGGAATCAGGTTTACCAACTATTGTCTGGAAAATTCCTGCCAGTAAAGGAAGCCGTAGAATCAGCGATGAAATCGACTCAAGCGAGCCAGTTCTTTGGTGGAAAACCGAAGGTTCTCGTTTGAGAAACTATTTTTTCTTGAGAAAGCACCTGAATTCCGATTATCTTGACCTGCTTCGGTTTTTCTTGAATCATCGCACCTTTAGGTCAAGTCGAATTCCCGAACGAGTTGGCAAAAGTCCTACAGAGTTGATGACTGGCGAAAAACATCCACATTGGCTAGAACTATTGGAGTTTGAGCTTTTTCAGCGTGCCTAAAAATTAGGTTCCTATAATAATACTTTTGTTCTCAAAGCCAAGTCAAAACTTGGCTTAATTTTCGCTGCGTTTGTTACCCAAAATAGCCTGTTTTTAAACAACGCCGCAATCCCCAGGTAATCGAACAGTTGCTGCCTTTTTTTGGCTGGATATATCACAATTATTTTCAGGTGCAAACCGATGGCTGGGAACATATTCCCAAAAGGGGAAAGATGCTCTTGATTGGTTCTCATAATGGCGGATTAGCTGCGCCTGATACTGTGATGATGACCTATGATTGGTTTCGACAATTTGGCACAGACCGATTAGCCTATGCTTTAATGGAACCAAAAATCTGGCAATTTTTACCAGGTCTAGGTCGTTTGGCAACACAAGTTGGCACTATTCGACCTCATCCCGAGCTGGTGAGGGCTGCGCTACGTAGAGATGCTGCTGTTTTGATTTATCCAGGTGGAGCTAAAGACGTATTTCGCCCCTACTATCCCCCTACTATCTACGAAACAAGATCTATTTTCATGGTCATAAGGGATTTATTAAACTAGCTTTACAGGAAGAAGTACCGATTATCCCGTTTATTTCTTACGGAGCGCATTCTACTCTAATTGTGCTAGCAGATATTTATCCTCAATTACAGCAATTGCATCAGTGGGGGCTGCCGTGGTTGGAGGGGATCGATTTCGGCGTGTTTCCCATTTACCTGGGCTTGCCTTGGATAGTTGGCGTTGGTCCTTTGCCCAACATTCCTCTGCCAATTAAATTACACACCAGAGTCTGTCCAGCGATCTGGTTCGAGGGATCTGGCGAAGAAGCTGCTCGCGATCGCGAATATGTCGAGCAGTGCTATCATCAAGTTTGCCAACAGATGCAGCGAGAACTAGACCGATTAGTGCGAGAGGAAGAAAAGCCTAAGTTTAGATTCTGTGGTTTCTCAACTCAATCTGCATAACCTAGAGCCTGCACCACCATTCTCTGGACACTGGAGTTATTCATCATAAAAGTATGCATGACTGGTAGCTGAACCAGGCGATCGCGATTAGATAATCGAGTTTCACTCAGAGCGACAATACCATCATTGGGTTCATCTCCAAACGGACTCCAAAATCCTCTCAATCCTCCAGTGCCAGCAACAATGGTATAAGGTGAATCAAATCCTGGAAGGGATGCAAAGAAATCTGAGCTAGTTAAATTTAATCCACACTGACCCGTCCACCATCGAAAAGGTGGTAGATGCCAAGCATGGGAGGCAAGACGTGGTGGCTGGTTTGGTGTACCTAACATGACAATATGTTTGGGCCGTTCAATGGAACTCAATCCCAGAGCTGCTCGTGTTAATAATCCACCGAGGGAATGTGCCACAAGACCATAAGACCCTTGACTTGCTAATGCTCGAAGACGGACTCGCAAACGCTCGACGATGCGATCGAAGGTTTCTGCAACAGCTAGGTAGCTAAATTGTTCCGTTGCCCATCCTGTTTGTTGTAAGTGCCACTCAAGACCGAGCAGTGATAAGGGTGTTCGACTAAGACCATGAATTAGCAATATTTTGGCATGGTTCAAAAAAAGCCAATTTTAGGTAACAAAACAGCAGAAATCTAGTCATCTGGTAGATGACTACAAACGCCATACAATTACAGGAAATTGAGCTGGTTTTAAGCGACAATTGCCGGTTTTCGGAATAAATCAAACCCCAACAATTCCAACCAATGAGAATGAGACTCCCCTGTTAATAATTCTGTGGGACTTTTGCCCTCTCGTTCGGGATGCTCACTCCGCAGAAAAGTGCGATGGTTAAGAAAGAAGCGCAGCCAATCTTTTTTTATTTTGTAACCCTGATTTAAACCCTGACTTTTCACGGCATCTTTGGAAAAGAGGATAAGTTAGGTAACAATGTTCGCTAACCTTTGTTGAATCTTGATGCTTCCTCTACCAAATCCTCCAACCCCATTGAAAGTGTACTCATCCCTCGCTCCAATGCTTCAATTCGGCCACGACGAGATAGAGCTTCAACCGCCTTCAAATAAGCTTTACTTCCAGCTTTACCTAAATATCGATGACGAGATGGAGTCCCATTTTTGGTGACAAAAATCGGGTCATGGGACATCCATTTGTAATACCAATAACGACCGCCCTTTTGTCCTTTGGCGAGGGTTTCGGACAATCCAACAACCAGACGGAGCAATTTCTCCTTCAGAGCGGATGTCTTCAATATCTTGTTGGAGTTGTTTGAGAAGATGTTTAAGTTCATCTAGACGACTGGCTACATCCTTCTGTTGACGGGCATTGGGCATAGTTAAGACCAGAAAAAGTCCTAATTCATTATGTAGTAAAGTTCGCTAACCAAATCCTTATTCTACTCCCGCACCTCGTAGCAATCAACTCCCTCCTAAACTTTAAAATGGGAGCGTAATTGCCATCCTTCACACAAAGATTGCAATTCTAAAAATCCGCGCCATAAAACGGTAATACCAATATTACTTTTCTTTCGATGACTCAAGTAACCGCCCAAACGAGCTACAGCTTGCATCGCCCAGGCCACCGTTAAATCTACTACGGGGACTGATTTTCCAGATTTGGCAGCTAAAACCTCAATTTGTACCTCATTTAAAACCGAAGATGGGGGTGCTTCTGGTTCGGTTCGATTCAAATAGGTCATTTTTAACAATTGTGCCGCAATATTCGTTAAAAATCCGAATAATACCTGCATACTATCTCCAGATAGACGATAGCTTTCCGCCTTACATCCTGACGCTTTGAATTTTATGATATTCTTCAATTCGCCAACGGTAAGTGTACCACCGTAAAATGGTTTGTGCCTGTTCCTCATTTGTAACGGGTTCTGTAGTCAAGATCATCCATTCTACGGGTTCACAGCCCTCTGGGGGGTCAATTTCTACGGCATAAACCCCATAAACTTCAAAAGATTCTGGTTCTTTAATTCTGGCGGGACTACGAAGTTTAATAGGTGCATATCTAATTGCCAAAACTGCGATTCGCTCTGTCCTCTGTTTGGTTTTGGCTAGTTCTACCGCTACTTCCATCTTGATCGGTTGGGATGGTAGCCATTCCCATAGATAACTGTTTTCTCCCTCAAGTGCTCGATTATGTGCTGCTCTTACTACTAACCCTGTATTTGAGGTTTTACTGACTTGAGCAAAGACTTCCGCAATGTCCCCTTCTCGGTCAAATACATGAATGATTTTGGGTCTTTTAGGCTCTGGAACGGAGATTTTTAAGAGTTTTTCGACTTCTTTGAGAGCTTCTATCCATTTATAAGATTCTTTCTCTTCAATTGGGCGTTTTCTGGCTCTGAAAAGTTTTTTCTTCCTCTGTTTCTTCGTTAGATTTTTCCCTTTTTCTTCATGCTCTCGATGCCACAGTTTTTCTGTTAGTAATCCTATTGGTTGTCCATTGTCGGCATCGAGGGCTAAAGTGCTATGTAGAATTAGTCCATTTCCCCCATTGCCAATCGGTCCATATTCGGCTCTTTTTTCGAGGATTTTCTTGTAATCGAGATAGGTTGTATCTCCCACTGCTAATACGATGGGGAGTGCTTTAATCTGAGCTGCTGTTTGAAGATGATAGGGTTGGCACACACTGCTTAAGCTAGTTTTCGGATTGGCAAAGAATTCATAAGCTCTTTTCAGGTCACTTGCTCTCTCAAAAATCTCTCTCGTGTGGCTTGCCATATTTTAACGATAATCTCGATTCAATGAACATCGCCCTTTTGGTTAAACGTTGATCTCCAAAGTCGCATTTTTCCGTTATTGAATTTTTGGTCTGATTCATTCATAACTTAACAATCGGCTCAATTATTTTGCTCTATCGAGAGCGCAGATTTCTCTAAATGAGTAATTGTTAGCGAATATTGTTACACAACTTATATTTCCTCCAAAAGATGCCGTGAAAAGTCAGGGGCTGAGTAGGCGATCGCTTTTGCGAGGTTGAAACATTTTTCTTGGTTTTCATGAGCCATGATAGAAATAGGCAGAATCGGAATCATACTTCGTTTAATTCCGATTTGCTTGTCAACAGCCTGAGCCTTTTGCATCCAGTCTTGGATCTGAGTTTTTGATGTATAGGTAGATGATTTTGGGCCTTTTAGTATCAGAGGGATTTCTTGTAGTGACTTGATTGAGCCGTCGGAAAAAAAATGTATTCGCCCTGGAATTTTATAGACCTGTTCTGCCATTTTTTTATCGCTTGGGTTAAATACTGCCATACTTGTTGCTACCAGCCCCTCGATATTAACTTCTATTCAAGTAAGCGTTTAGATAGATCTATGTCGATCCTTCTAAATGAATATTTAATACAACCAGAAAACCAGAAAACCAGAAAACCAGAAAACAACAAAACCAGATAACTGGTAATCCTGAAAGCAATAATTCTGGGAATCGAGAAAACAACATTGCCAGCAATACAGAAAACCAGAAAGCAATAAAACCAGAAAACCAGAAAACTATACAAGAAGATCTGGTTAATCTAAGTATTAAAGTTCCAAGAAGACTCAGACAAAAGTGGGTGGCAGAATCTAGATTGAGAGGAACTACCTTGACTGCTATTATTTCAGACTACCTTAAAAACGAGCTTGGAGAATAATATGTAAAAGTATTAATGCTATTGAGTCGGCTGAAACTTTAGACATTATGAAAAGGCGATCGCATTTTCAACTAAGAGATTGAGTTACCGAACGTAAAAGGTTTCAGCCAATATTCTCCAAAAAGTGAATTTCGTCTAATTGACTCGGCGACACTTGTTCTTCTGTATTAACGGGAGCCAGCAATGATGCTTTATTTGGCTTTCTTATACTCTCGCTCAAGAAGCTTAAGCAGTTTCATTTCTAAGTCAGCTCAACCCGTTCGGACTCTTTTTTCAGCTTGGAGAGGGGACGAGCTTGGTACTCCGATTGCGGCAAAATCTGAACGCCCCGTTCAGATTGTTCCAATGTCTTGAGAACTCGATCGAATGCTATTCAAGCTTAAGTTGTGACTAATGGCGCGCCGTAATTTCAACTTCCTACAGTGAGCTTTTATTGGAATTAAAAGTGAAGAAATAATAAAAGGCTCTAATCTAGCAGAAATACGTAGATATTATTCAAATGTCAGAGTCTGGCTGGAATTATTGGTGCTCGCCCGAAACATAATTCTGTTCTCTAGCAATGCAGCTTAACTGAAATCAATTGTAGAGGAGCGATCGCATTCCCCAATCCTTTCACGCGATAACACACTTTTATAAATCACTGGATCAATTTCGCAAATGACTAATCCTCCAATTGATCCCGAATCTACGCCTACATTTCATCCTGCTCCAGAAGATGTTCTCGAGTGTGCCCGTTCAATTCGTCCTAAGCTGGAAGAATTACTGGGTCCAGAGGCGGAACGGGTAGACCACCAACTTGCTGACTTGCTTGCCAAAGCCAATACAGGTCAGCAGGTGGATGATCGGATTCTCGACCTGCTGAAGCGAGATGAAGAAACTTACTATTGGATGGCGGAGTTCTTAAGTGAACCACTTGAATCAAGGGGCTTTCAGCGCCTTCCTGGACGGGGAGCCGTGGGACAAGCCCATAAATATGTCTGTCCTCTAGGCAATGACTACACCTGGTACCGTCGTGGTGGTGAACCGATCAGAACTTGCCCGACATGTCGCGTTGAACTAGTTCCAGCGGATTGGCCAACCAATCAGTCAACTCGTGAATCGTAGTCAACTAAGATGGCAACCAACTTTATCACCGGTTTTAGCAGCAAACTCGCCGAGAGTTGGATTGCTAGTTTGTTGACTCCTGCCTTTGTCTTCTGGGCGGGTGGAGTAGCAACCTGGGTGCATCAGCTTAACGAACAGCAACGAACAGAATGGAGCAATTGGCTGATAAACCTCTCAGATGTTTGGACAATCGCTCTGTTGGTGGGAAGTTTGCTTGTTGTGGTGTCGTCAGGGGCGATCGTTCAACGGTTAGATTTTCCGGTTCTGCGATTCCTCGAAGGATATTGGCCTCGATGGTTACGGCCATTATGGTTATGGTTGGTCAAATGCCAACGGTCTCAACTCAGACGCGATCGCTGGCGGATTGCCTGTCTGGATAAGAAACAAGCTGAAGAACTTACGTCTGATGAACTAGAAAGGTTTTGGTCGAGCTATTGGCCTCAATGGTTGCGACCTTTTAGAGCCTGGCTCCGTCCCTTGCGCGATCGCTGGATTACACGAAAAAAATCCAAGCTAAGGAAGCTTGTTAAGTGCTATCAATTTCTAGTTCAGAAACAAGTGGGAGGAGTAACTGCCTTAACAGCTGAAGAGTTTGATAAATATGAATCTCTAGACGTGTGGCGACAAGCAGCGAAACACAAGCGTCGAGGTTTAACTCTTAAGGAAGAAGAAGAGTATGCCAGGCTGGATTGGCGACTTCGGCAAGCGCCTGCTGATTACAACCGCTTCTTGATGCCAACGCGCTTAGGGAATCTGCTTCGTGCAGCAGAAACGCGCCCTTATGACAAGTATAGGCTAGATGCGGTAACCTGCTGGTCGCGTTTATGGCTTGTTTTGCCAGAGAGTGCCCAGAAGGAGCTGACAGAGGCCCGAGCAGAACTGAATCTGGGGGCGCGATTCTGGCTGTGGAGCTTACTGTTCTTAATTTGGAGTATTTGGACCTGGTGGGCAATTCCGATTGGTTTGCTTTCTGCTCTGCTAGTATATCGTTGGATGCTGAGTGCAGCTACCAACTATGGTGAGCTGATTGAAGCTGCCTTTGATATATACCGTTTTGAACTCTACAAATCGTTGCATTGGCCCCTACCGACAGATTCAGATAATGAACGGCAGAAGGGACTGGAGATCACCCAATACCTCCTGGGAAACTTGAGACGGATAAAGTTCGAGGAAAAAGGAGAGGATGTATGAGTCGTGATGCGCTTGTAGTTGGCATCAATCGCTATCAGTGGCAAGGCTTACCAAATCTGCGCTCGCCTGCTAGAGATGCCGAAGCGATCGCCCAGATTTTAGAAAAGTCTGGCGATTTTCAAGTCCAGCGACTACCAGAATTCTTGAACCCTTTCGAGAACCATGCTCCTCGAATAGCCCGACATAAAGAAGTGACCCTGGAACACCTAGAAGCAGCTTTGGTGCAACTATTCAATTCTGAGGCAGAAACTGCTCTGTTCTTCTTCTCTGGACACGGACTAAGAAAAGAGGGAGAAACCCATGAAGGCTTTCTAGCTACCTGACTTTTCACGGCATCTCTGAAACCCCCTCCAGAACTGGATTTCCTCCCAAGGCTTATTTTCAATAATTTTGGCTTAATGACAATCGATAACGGGAAAATAAGCCTTGGGGAATCGGTGGT
>JASJEI010000186.1 GCA_030064795.1 Pleurocapsa sp. MO_226.B13
CGGTAGTGCATCAAATAACTGTGGGATAGCTAACAAGATCGTTCCAACTCCATTGCTTTGAGGTTAATCCTGCCCTCATTGCTGCGGTTGTTCCCCATCGAATATTTGACCAAATCCAATTGAAATAACTGACTACTAGCCTTGTGGTTATCTCTGTTTGCTCCCAGACTTTCCCAAACTTATTTTGTCGTCGATGCCATCGGCCCGTTTGCTGTCTTACAATTCCATTGGTTCGTTCAAGACGTTGAGTTCGATCTTTCCCCATGTAATGCTTATATTCTTCTCCTAAAACTCTCTCATAACCGCCCCAACTGTCTGTGTTCCAAGATTTACAGTATGTTTTCCCCTCTGTACTTAGCACTAACTCTTCAAGAAAACTATCAGTATGTTTCCCCACACGAGCAGCGATAATTAGCCCACTATTGGAAGCTAAACTAATTCCTATCCAGCAATCTCCCATTTCTACATCTGCCACTTGACAGTGCTTCTGTTTTTTTTATGAAAGACCACATTTCATCGCCGATAATTTCTTCGGTTGTGACTTGCTCTACTTCATGATTGTGAACCATTTGTGCCTTGTGGGCAGCATCTCTAATTAGAGACACTACCGTGCCATAAGCTCGACCACTAATCCGACAAACTCCTCTGAGACTACTACCTTCGGCGTGGGACTGGAGTATTGTATGAACCTCATCAGAACTAAGGTGTCGATTGTAATATAAAGTATTCAGGTTTTCGGGAAAAGTTTGACCGCAGTGAGGACATTTATACCTCTGGATTCCCTTGGCTGTTTTTCCATGTTTGTGTGCTTTTTCATGACCGCAGAGAATACATTCCATCTAGATTTTTCCATTTACTGACCTTTTCTTCAGACTCATCCCACAGATTTTTGTTTCACTACCATATCGTTCGGTTTAGCTTTTAGTGGATTATTAATAATTTTACTGTCAGGTTTGAGGCTGTAGTAGGGAATACTGGAAACAGTACTCGCGTCCAATCAGAAGAGAAGTAATTCTAGAGACATTTCTGAACAGAAATCTCGCTGCTAAACCATAACTATGGCAAAAGATAATTTAAGCTTTCAACTACCCAGCCTTGAAGAAATTATCGAATTCAATTTGCTAACTATTGCACCTGAAACAATAGTAATTGATGCTATTGCGCGGATGAATCAGCCCAGAAAATCTGATGTATCTGGGGGGTTAACTACAAATCAAAGTTTTTCTCGTTCTAGTTATCTTTTAGTACTAAAGCAATCTAAACCGATTGGAGTCTTAACCGAACGAGATATAGTCAAGCTTTCTGCCACTAATATCGATCTAAGAACCACAACTGTGGGAGAAGTAATGACCAAAAATGTAATTACTCTCAAGCAAGCTGAGTTTCAGGATGTATACCAAATCGTGTCAATCCTACGACAGCATCAGATTCGCCATCTGCCTGTGGTAGATAATTGTGGAGATTTAGTCGGCATGATTAGTTCGGAAGGGATCTGTCGCACTCTAAATTCCACCAATCTGCTGAAATTACGCTCGGTAGAGGAAGTGATGAACTCTGAGGTGCTTATCGCCTTTGCTGATGCTTCAATACTTGAATTATCTCAACTGATGGCAGCAAAACGGCAAAGTTGCGTTGTAATTGTGGAATCTAACTTATCTTCAAGTATCCCTATTGGTATTGTCACCGAGCGAGATATCGTCCAATTCCAGATTTTAGGATTGGACTTGGCTAACACCCTAGCTCAAACGGTGATGAGTACACCCTTAGTTTGTATGAAGCCTAGAGATTCTTTGCTCTCGGTACAGCAACAAATGAATCAGCTTCGGGTGCGGAGATTGGTGGTGGCTGATGAGTCGGGAGAACTACGAGGTACGATCGGCTTTCAGGATATGCTGGGAGTTTTTAATACTAGCGAACTTTATGGGGTAATTAGTACCTTAAAACAGGAATTAAACCAACAAACTCGATATCTGCAAGAGGAGATCGAACAACGCCAAAAAACTGAAGCAACTCTGCAAGAAAATCAGCGGTTACTAGAATTATTTGTCCGTCATGCTCCTGCTGCGATCGCCATGTTAGACCGTCAGATGCGTTATTTAGTGGTGAGCGATCGCTGGATCGAAGATTATCAGCTAGAACAACAGAATATTATTGGCTGCACTCACTACGAGATTTTTCCTGAAATTCCCCAACGCTGGCGACAAGACCATCAAGACTGTTTGGCAGGAAAAGTTGAAGTTTTAAAGTCTGAAGAAGATAGTTTTGTGCGAGTTGATGGCAGAATTGACTGGCTACGTTGGGAACTTCGTCCTTGGCATGATGTGGAGGGAAATATTGGCGGTTTGTTGATGTTTTCGGAAGTGATTACCGCCAGACAACAGATAGAACAGAAACTGTTTGCCGAAAAAGAACTAGCTCAAGTTACTTTAAAATCTATTGGAGATGCGGTGATAACCACCGATGCTTTGGGTCGAGTAAAATATATCAATCCAGTGGCAGAACAGTTGACTGGTTGGGAATCAGATGTTGCTCAGGGAATGCCTGTAAAAACAATATTTCAGATTGTCGATCGACTGACTAAAAAACCCGTAGCTAGTTCTGTGGATTTCGTTTTGCAAGAAAAAAACGGACAGCTAGATAGCGATACTTTGCTAGTTGCTAGAGATGGTAGAGAATATGCCATTAAAGATTCAGCAGCACCAATTAAAGACCGCCAGGGAAAAATTATCGGTGCGGTGGTTGTCTTTCACGATGCAACCCAGGCTCGTAATTTAGCACGGGAAATATCTTGGCAGGCTAACCACGATGCTTTGACGGGATTATCTAATCGACGTAAATTTGAAACTCAAGTTACAGCAGCGATCGCCGATGCTCGACAGCACAATTCTCAGCACGCTCTTTGTTTTCTAGATTTAGATCGCTTTAAAATTGTCAACGATACCTGTGGTCATGCTGCGGGAGATGAATTATTAAAACAGGTAACTAGTTTACTCAAGCAAAGAATTCGCCAGACGGATCTGTTTGCTCGTTTGGGAGGAGATGAGTTTGGTCTTTTATTGCATCAATGTCCTCTGGAAATAGCTCAAAAAATCGCTAACCAACTCAGACAATTAGTTCGAGACTTCCGTTTTGCCTGGGAAGACAGGGTATTTCAGATTGGCGTTAGTATTGGTTTAGTTGCTATAGATTCAACTACAGAAGATTTGGCTAGTGTATTGACTAAAGCAGATGCAGCTTGTTATGCAGCAAAGGAACGAGGTCGCAACTGCGTTCATCTGTATCGCCATCAAGACAGTATAGTAGCTCCCCAAAGCGAAGAAAGACAGTGGATTGAGAAGTTAAATCGCGCTTTTGAAGATAATCTTTTTTGTCTCTATGCTCAAAAGATTGTTTCTCTTCAAGATCATGGCGATCGCTTTAATTATGAAATCCTTTTGCGTCTACTTGACAAGTTCGATAATAATAACGGAAAGGCTAGATTAGTTAACCCTGGTACATTCTTTCCTACTGCGGAGCGTTACGATCTGATGCCAGCAATCGATCGCTGGGTGGTGACTACTTTTTTGACTAGTTACGAAGCCTACCGTCGCTCCAGAGAAGATCGACTACAGCCTCCAAACAACTTGTATACAATTAATCTGTCTGAAAAGAGTGTTAACAGTCAAGAGTTTGCTGCTTTTATCGGCGAACAACTAAATCTTTATTCTCTTCCTCCAGAAACAATCTGCTTTGAGATTGCTGAAACCGTAGCCATTGCTAATTTCGATAAAGTTCTAACTTTGAGCGAGCAGCTTAAAAAATTAGGTTGTGCGATCGCCTTGGATGATTTTGGCAGTGGGATGAGTTCTCTGACCTATCTGAAAAATTTGCCCGTAGATTATCTCAAAATTGATGGCAGTTTGATTAAAAATATTGCTTGCGATCCCCTCAGCTATGCAACTGTAGATTATATTAATCAGATTAGCCGAATCCAAGGGATCGAGACCATAGCTAAACTTGTGGAAAATGATGCGACCCTGCAATGCTTAAAGCAAATAGGTATTGACTACGCTCAAGGATATGCAATTGAACGCCCCCAACTTCTGAATTTTAACTGTAGTTTAGACTAAAAAAATCATTACTAAACAATTCAGCCAGTTTTTGCAACATAACCGAAAAATCCCTACTTATTCCCGATTGTTCCCTATTAATATGCAAAGTGAAATATAAAAAAGCTTATTTCACCCTCAAAGAAAAGCAAAAAATGTTTTTTCAGGAATTTATGAGCATTATCTGCATAGTATCTGCATATATCTAGGATTATCTGTCTATAGATATACAGACCCTCACTAAGTAGTCGATCGACTACTTTGGAACATTACCACCTTCAAGAGACTAACATTTTTGAACTAAAAATCAACAATTTATTCAATGCTGAAACATAAAATTAAATGGGCTGAAAAGACTGTCGTAATTACTGGAAGTGGTTCAGGTATTGGAAGAGCCATAGCGATCGCTATGGCTAAAAAAGGAGCAATGGTTCATCTAGTAGATCTTCGTCAGGAGCGAATTATGGCAATGCTTGATGAATTACCTTTTGATACTAATATTTGCGGTCACACCATAGATGTAACCGTTCCAGAGCAACTAGAGCAGTTAGCTACAACTTTACGGGGAAAAGTAGATATTTTGATTAACTGCGCGGGTATTTTACATCAAGGTAAAATCGCTACAACCACTAATAAAGAATTACGTCAGGTGATGGATGTAAATCTCTGGGGAGTCATTCATAGTATCAAGGCTTTTCTTCCCCAGATGAGCAACCGAAAACAAGGAGGTCATATTATCAATATTGCTTCTATAGCAGGGTTAATTGGCGCGCCTGAAATGAGTTTATACAATGCATCTAAATGTGCAATTCTAGGATTATCTGAATCTTTGGCTATTGAATTGGCATCTGACAAAATTCAGGTAGCTGCAATTTGTCCTGGTTCTGTTAATACTAATCTTAGTCGAGATGGACTATTTTCTTCAGATTCTACAGTAGCCCAAACATTACGTAAAATCATACACAGTGGTGTCGATCCCGATCGAGTTGCTTTAGATATTATTCAAGCCATTGAAAGTTCATCCTTGTTCAAACTTTCTTGTGTCGAGTTACATTGGCAAATTCTTTGGTTATGTAAAAGAATGTTTCCCTCTCTATATCCAAAGTTTGCCAGCATTTTTTATCATAAGGTCCTTGATAAAGGATTGCTCAATTTTTTTGGTAAAAACTGAAATTAGAAAATGGCTGTGGTTTTCTCACAGTAAGGATCTATCTCGGAAAATGACGAAAGCAGATTCAGATTAAAAACTAACACAATTTGGTATGGAATTACTCAAACATTGGCATCCAACAGTCGAAAGCAAGTTTCTCCAGAAAAAACCAATTTTAGTCCAGCTATGCAATGAAGAGATTGTATTGTTCCGTACGTCTCAAGGAAATATTGGCGCATTAAAGAATCGTTGCTGTCATCGCGGAATGCGACTTAGCGATGGTTGGGTTGAGAATGAAGAAATTATTTGCCCGTATCACGCTTGGAGATACACTTCTAGTGGAAAGGTGTTTAGTCCTAGTACTCCCAAACTAAATCTTTGCGTGTCATCATTTACTGTCATTGAACGTTATGGAGTCATTTGGATTAAATCTGCTGATTCATCCGCCAGTTTTCCTGATTTCAATATTCAGGATCATTTATCTGCTGGCGTTATTACTCAAGAAATTCAAGCACCCTTAGAAGTTGTTGTAGACAATTTTTCAGACATCGAGCATAATCCCAGCACTCATACTTACTTTGGATATTCTTCCGAGAATATTTCCAGCGTTGAAAGCCGCATTGAAACCACAGATAAATCTGTCCGCGTTATTAATAGGGGGGTTCAACAGTCTTTACCCTGGATAGTTGAAAAAATCTTTTTTAACGTCCACTCAGGAGACTGGTTTTTAAACGATTGGAAAACTTACTTCTCTCCTGTTTATAGCATTTTCGATCAATTTTGGCTCGATCCTGTTACTGACAAGCCAAGACGAATACAGGTAAAGTTAGTCGTTTTTTATATACCTGTTAGCGATTGCCAAACGCGATTAATGATATTTATTTTTGCTAATCCCATTGTGAATAAATCGATCTTTCAACTTTTAGTAAAGCCTATTGTCAGATTTTTTGTAGATTACGAGCTGAAGAAAGACAAAGAAATACTGGAAAATCTGGCAGATAAGCAAATGTCTTTGAGCGAAATGCAGCTTGGGCGTTACGATCGCGTTTTAGGCGAAAATCGTAAACGAATCGATTGTCTTTACCGAGGTAATATTATACGACCTTTGTAAATAAAGCTATCATCATTACGGGAGCTTCAAGCGGCATTGGCAAAGTTTTGGCTATTAAACTAGCACAACTAGGTGTAGTGGCTTGCAAAAAGCGATTCTCGCTCTAAAAAATCGGAAAAAGAGGCAGGTTAACCCAGATTTTTTGATATTTGTTTTCGATTTCAGCTATTTTCAACTGGCTGAATTGTTTAGTAATGATTATTTTTAGTCTAAACTACAGTTTTAACTACGACCAGCAATAAGATGAAAATCCATGGTTATTTCTTTCTTCTGGTTGGAATCTCCCCAAACGGGTAATAAATTATCGCTCAAGGTTTCAAAGAATTTTGTACCTTGTTGTTGCATATATTGTCTTGTTGCCGACCAAGTATGCATATAAGCTAACAATTCGGGTAAAGTCCAAGCCATCTTCATTTCGATCGCAGGTACTGGAATTGGTTTAAAGGGAAAATTGATATTGCGATAACCATTCCATATCAGATCGATCCGAGGAGACCAATATGAATCGATGAGATCGAGAATTCCTTCTTCAATAACTAGATCTATTTTCGACGAGACAGAAAGCGAACTGTAGCACCAGGCCGCAAAAATACCACCCTTTTTTAGTACGCGCTTAACTTCAGACCAAAAGCGATCGAGATCGAACCAATGTAAAGCTTGAGCTACGATCGCAGCATCAAAATAAGCATCGGGAAAGTTGGTTTTCTCAGCAGGTTGAACTGAGTAAAAAACATTGTCTTTAGCAATGGCATTAGCTATTTGTGGCTCGCTGATATCTGTGGCATATACTTCCTTAAAATATTCAGCTATAGCAACGGCTGCCTGTCCGTTTCCCGTACCACAATCCCAGACTTTTTCTCTGTTAGCAACCCACGATGCCAACAACTCATATAATTCGCGAGGATACTGAGGTCTTGCAGCAGCATACAGATCGGATTTATCGGAAAATAAATCGATAACAGACATCAAACCTCCTGCATGACGTTAACCAAACGGCGATCGCTCGTCGTTCAACTCAGCTAGCCCTAGATCGGGCGCAATGACTATGAGGAATACACCCCACAGAGTCTATTCATTCATGCTCTGAAAGAAATCAATGGTACTTTTTAACGCTGCGATAAAAGCGTCGATTTCTTCGCGGGTATTGTACAAATAGAGGCTGGCTCTTGCGCTACCAGAAGCATTAAAGATTCGGTGTAGGGGTTGAGTGCAATGATGACCAGAGCGAATGGCAATGCCATCGTGATCTAAGAGGGTGGCCAAATCGCTGGCGTGAATCCCTTCGACGTTAAAGGCTGCTAAAGCTGCTCTACCTTTGCCATCTGGAGTAGGTTTTTTGCCGTAGATTCTTAAACCAGGAATTGTTTCGAGTTTTTTGAATAAATAGGCGGTCAATTCTTCTTCGTAGGCGTGAACATTGTCCATGCCAATACTATTAAGATAGTCTACTGCTGCACCCAGGGCGATCGCCTCACCAATTGCTGGTGTCCCCGCTTCAAATTTATGGGGTAAGTCGCCATAGGTGGAGCGATCGAGAAATACCTCGTCAATCATCTCTCCACCGCCCATAAAGGGAGGCATTGCCAGCAAAATTTCTTTTTTACCGTAGAGAAAGCCAATCCCTGTAGTCGCGCACATTTTGTGTCCTGATGCCACCAACCAATCACAGTCGATCGCCTGGACATCGACGGGCATATGGGGGACACTCTGACAGGCATCAATTAAGACTTTCGCGCTGTATTTGTGAGCTTCCTTGACGATTTCTGTTACGGGATTGATTACCCCTAGGGTATTAGAAACATGAACGATAGATACTAACTTGGTTCGATCGGACAACAAAGACTTATACTGTTCCAGGTCAAACTCTTCAGTAGGAGTTAACTCGACATATTTAATTACCGCACCAGTTTTTTGGGCGATCAGCTGCCAAGGAACAATATTACTATGATGCTCCATTACCGAGAGGATAATTTCATCTCCAGGGTTGAGATTAGCTAGTCCCCAACTATATGCCACTAAGTTGATTGCTTCGCTGGCATTGCGGGTAAAAACTATTTCTTCGCGAGAAGCAGCATTGATAAATTGAGCGACTTTATCTCTAGCACCTTCATAGGCATCTGTCGCCCTACCACTCAAGGTATGTGCGCCACGGTGTACGTTAGCGTTATCCCTCTGATAATAATTTTGCAGAACATCTAGCACTGCTTGGGGTTTTTGCGAACTGGCAGCACTATCAAAGTAAATTAGGGGATTGTCGTTTACTTTCTGATCTAAGATGGGAAAATCGCCTCTGACGCGATCGCCTAAAGTTTTTTCTCTGGTAAAAGTCATTATCATTTATTATCTATATATCGAGCGATGGTTTAGAAGTAGACTCTACATTTTCTGCTCTAACTACTTATTAACTCATTGTTTCGAGCGAACTACCGAACTTTTTCTTTAATAGTCTGGGTGATTTTAGTTTTTAAGGAATCAATCGTCAGGCGATCGATTATTTCGGCTGCGAAGGCATCTATTAGTAATTGATTGGCATCTGCTTCGCTCAAACCGCGACTGCGGAGATAAAATATTTCATCTGCTTCTAGCTGGCTTACCGTTGCACCATGGGCGCATTTAACATTATCGGCAGTAATTTGTAATTCGGGTTTGGTATCTACTCTAGCTTGAGAAGAAAGCATTAAGTTGCGGTTTAGCTGCGTCGCGTCAGTAAGCTGGGCTTCTTTGGGGACAAATACCTTACCATTGAAAACTGTATGGGCGCGATCGCTGACAATACACTTATGCAGTTGCTCGCTAGTGCCGTAAGGTTTAGTCAAAGCGATAATACTATGAGTATCGGAAGTTTGTTCTCCTGTAGCTATCGTTAGACCATTAAGGTTGGTTTCGGTATGTTCTCCCTGTTGTAATACTTCTGGGTTGTGACGATATAGTTTTGCCCCTAGATTAATCTCGTTAATTGTATAGTGACTATCTCGCCCTTGGGATACGGAAGTTTTACCGATATGGAAGCTATGCTCGGACTCCTGTTGCCAACGAGTATGATTTACTCTAGCGTTATCTCGAACATAAATTTCTGTGACAGCATTAGTAAAGTATTTTCCGACACCAGTATATTCTTCGATCAAAGAGACGCTAGATCCAGCCTCTGCTACTACCAAAGTACGGGGTTGAGCAAAACTAGCTTCAGAGTTGCCATCAGCGATAAAAACTAACTGTAGGGGAGTTTCTACCAAAACGTTTTTGTCGAGCCAAATTACTGCTACATCTTTACCGCCTGCGGTATTCAAGCTAGTAAAAGCATCTTGCGAACCGTGTTGTTGAGCAAAGTATTGACTTGCGTCGTATTTTTGAGGCAAATTACTTAAGTCACCAACATACATCCCTGGAGATAGTTTAGCAACGTCAGAGAGTTCGGCATTATATATTCCGTTAACAAATACTAAGCGACTATGTTCGGTTTCCTCCACAGACAATGAAGACAAATCACTATTCGTCTCTACTCGTGCTGCGACAAATTCACTTGCTGTCAGAGCCGATAAATCGATAAAACGCCAATCTTCATCTTTGCGCGTCGGTACGGATAGACGAGATAGCCAGTCTTTAGCCTGTTGTCGAAGATCTTGTAGCCACTGGGGTTCGCCTTCATCTCTTTGACAATGTTGCAGTAACCCAGTCAAGAAAACATCTTCTACTACCGCCATTTCGTTGACTTTAGTAGTAGTTGCAAAAGGAATTTGTACCGCCATTAGACTCCTACCTCCGCAGCAGATTTATCATCGAGGAAGTCATAACCACGACTTTCTAATTCTAGAGCCAGTTCTTTACCGCCACTAGTAACAATTTTGCCATCCTGCATAACATGAACATAATCTGGTTCGATGTAATCTAATAGTCTTTGATAGTGAGTAATCACCAGATAGCCTTTTTCAGGAGTTTTGAGTTGATTTACCCCATCAGAAACAATTCTGAGCGCGTCAATGTCTAGTCCCGAATCAATCTCATCGAGGATAGTCAAGGTAGGTTCTAGTAACGCCATTTGGAGGATTTCGTTGCGTTTCTTTTCCCCCCCAGAAAATCCTTCGTTGAGGCTTCTGGCTAAAAAGCTAGACTTCATCTTAACTACTTCTAGCTTTTCTTCGATCAAATCTTCAAAGTCAAAGGTATCGATTTCTTCTAAACCCTGATATTTTCGTTTGGCATTGTATGCTACCCGCATAAAGTCTAGGTTGCTTACCCCTGGTATCGCCACAGGATACTGAAAAGCTAAAAAGATTCCGCTATTAGCTCTTTCATCGGGTTCTTTGTCGATGATATTTTCACCCTGGTAGATAATCTCTCCACCTGTGACTTCATAGTCGGGATGTCCTGCAATAATCTTAGACAGGGTGCTTTTTCCCGAACCGTTACGCCCCATAATAGCGTGGACTTCCCCTGCTTTTATTTCTAAATTGACACCTTTGAGAAGAGGCGTATCATCAACTTTAGCTGTTAGATTGCGTACTGATAAAATTGTTTCACTCATTATTTATTTAATAAACAATTTTTGATTATTGACCTTAAGACTCCCAAACTCAGGTAGGATAAGCTAGACAACAAATAATAACTAGCTTGACCTGGGCTATTAAAACAACACTTTTGTTGTTTAAGTCTATTGTAGACTACATTAACAACCTGTAGGTTGTCAAAGTCAGAGATTCTAAACTAATCCCTCAAGATGCGATGCTGGGACTGGGATTGACGAGAATGGCGATCGCTATTATTGTTTTAGATCTTAGTAGGAACGCCCAAAATTCAGAAAAAAACAGGAACTTCCTGGAGAGATGCTTTCCCTGTAGACCAAAGAAAGACAGTTTATTTTTTAACGATCGAGAAGAAAAAATAGAAAAGATCTCTGGTGTCAGTTCGATTAACCTCTGAAATTTCTCTAAAACTAAAACTTATGGTAGAAGTTAGGTACAGTTTCTTCCAGGACTGTCCTGGACACAAAGCAAAATGTCTATTGACTTAGTTCCATTGGCTCAACTGCCTTCCAGATATGGTATTGCTCGTTCTAATCTTTATATTCGACTTAAAGAACTTAAAATTCAATCGGTAAAACAGGGTCGCAAAGCTTATGTTACCAAAGCTCAGCTAGAGTTATTAGATGGCTTAGACGCTCATCTAGAACGTGGTGGGACAATTTTGGGCTTTACTCAATTGCTCAAGAAACGAGGTCATCAGCTAACTCATCTCTCTACAGTCAGTCCTTCTACCTCTAATCCCTTAGACCAATCGGGCTATATCGAACCGACAATTTCCTTGAGTTCTTCAGCTTTGGTTGAGGCGATCGAAACTGTGGTTAAGAGATTAGTTCCTCAATCGACCAGTCGTTTGAATTACCTCAAAGAGTTAGAAGAGGCTTATCAGAATGGCTGGCTGCTTTCTACTTCCGAAGTGTCCGATTTACTGGGATTGACTCCTAAAACCATCGCTAGCTACGGTCAAGAATTTAACGATGCTGGTTTTTCCTTTACACGAGCGGGAATCAGAAAGGGTGGTGAAATCGCCTGGTCGATCGACAAGCAAAGCGATTGGATAGAATCGGCTTCATCAACTGAAGCGGTCAAAGAAGCATTCAGTGATGTTTTCGATCCCTAGAGAAAAGTCAATTTTACCTGTTCCGTAACCCTGGCTTTGTCTGAGAAGGTGACGGAGGAATAATTTATTAGCGCGATTGGGACTGGCTGATTTGGCTGACGAGCCAGAGGGCGATCGCTCTTTGTCAAATAGGGATTGATTTGGTGGACAACAAGCTATTCGGTAAAACGATAATTTGCTTGTTTTATCGTTCATCTTGTTGATATATTTTTTTCTTTGCCTGTTGCCAAAGGGATTCTAACTCATTAATATCGTAATCGTTCAGGGGACGGTCAGCGAATTTTTCCATTATGGTGAGTCGTTGGATAAAACGATTGTTTGTTCCCTGTAAACCATCGAAGGGACTGAGATCGTACCAGCGGGCAATATTGATAATGGTAAACAATAAATCTCCTAATTCTTCTTGTTGATGGGCTTTGTCTTCTGTCAAGAGTGCCTCTTTAAATTCTCCTAACTCTTCTTCAAACTTTTCCCATACCCCTGCCACATTTTCCCATTCAAAACCCGCACCCGCAGCTTTTTTAGATATTTTCATCCCTGCCATTAGAGGGGGGAGACTGCGAGCATAACGTTTTAGTTTGTGACTGAGTAAGTTGGCTTGTTCGGGAGTTTCACCTTTTTCTTGGGCCTTGATTTGTTCCCAATTTTGATTGACTTCTGCTGCGCTATTGACTTCTACATCGGCAAATACATGGGGATGACGACGAATTAACTTCTCAGTAATTCCAGTTGCCACTTCTTCTAAAGTAAAATCCCCCGCTTCACTAGCAATCTGGGTTTGTAGGACTACCTGTAATAATAAATCTCCTAATTCTTCGGCGATCGCATCTCGATCTCCAGTTTGAATTGCGTCTACTACTTCATAAGCCTCCTCAATCACGTAGGGAATTAGAGTTTGGGGTGTTTGGGCTAAATCCCAGGGACATCCCCCATCGGGCGATCGTAGTTGGGCTACTACTTCAATTAGACGCTGCAAGGCATCAAGAATAGACTGATTTGTCGTTGAATAAGGACTCATGAATAAATTTATGGTTAGCTTGAAGTGCGAAACGAAGAAATTATTGTTTTCATAAAGAACTATATTGCAAATTTATTTGCTCCTGCAATCTCAGGCGATATTGACATCCTCCCTCGCTCCTTGCCGAGGGATTCCTACCGATCCGAAGATCTTCGGTGTGGTTCTCGGTTCATCGACTCGCCTTGACCTGGCAGGTTTTCACCAACCAAGCTAGAGCTACATCATTCGTGACAAGTTAAGGTAGTTAAGGAAATGTCAAGGCAAGTGGAAAGAAGTTTTTAGGCGGATAACAAAACAATCAGGGGCTTGATGGCAAAATAATCAGTAAAAAGCGATTTTACCAA
>JASJEI010000187.1 GCA_030064795.1 Pleurocapsa sp. MO_226.B13
ATATAGATTTGGATTGAATCTATAATTGCGATCGCAGTAGCGAATAAGTAAGCTTGAAATGTCTTGAAAGCTAAGAGCTAAGAGCTAAGAGCTAAGAGCTAAGAGCTAAGAGCTAAAAACCATTTAATAAACAACGTAGACCCTTAACTTGTCACGATTGGCTAATAGCTAGTAGCTTTAGGTTTAAGTTTTTAGAATTTTGCTGTAATTGAGGTCTTTTGCTCATGATTTCAACCCTAAAACCCACCCCTTGTATTATCACTTGTGCGATCAATGGCATCACATCTCGTGCCATGAATCCTAATGTTCCGATCACACCCAAGGAACAAGCAAGGGCGATCGAAGAAGCTTATAAAGCTGGCGCGAGAGTCGCTCACGTACATCCTAGAGAGGATGATGGTAGCGAATCCCATCGTCCAGAACGCTATCGGGAAGTATTGTACGAAATTAAATCGAGATGTCCTGAAATTATTGTGGAAATCTCAACCCGTGCTACCAGCATTGAGGATGGAATCGATCGCGGTAGTTGTGTCGAACTAACATCAAAGTTGTGGGGGAATGACGATCGTCTTAAGCCCGATCTGGTTTCACTCAACACGGGAACATTAAATCTTAGAGACACAATTTTTCTTAATTCGCCTCTAGATATTGAATTACAAGCTCGGCGGATTTACAATGCTGGCATCATCCCAGAATTAGATGTTTTTGAAATTGGGCAGATGGAAAATGCCTTCGAGCTTTTCCGCAAAGGAGTCCTACGAAAACCACTTAATTTTCTTTTTGTACTCGGTAGCGGTGGTATATCAGCCGATCCAGCTAACCTCTTGCATTTCGTGCGCTCTCTACCCCCTGGAACTCATTGGACTGGATTGGGTGCTGGACGATACAATTTTCCCATTGGTTCTCTGGCTATTCACTTGGGTGGTCATGTTAGGACAGGGCTAGAAGATACAACTTATATTCGCAAGGGTATCAAAGCCAAGTCTAATGCTCAATTGGTCGAGCAAATGGCACAGTTATGCGAAGAAATCTATGGTAGACCCCTTGCCACACCTCAAGAAGCTCGCGAACTATTAGGATTATCCTCCAAACCCGTATCTAATTTAAATCTTGCTTATGCTTAACTATCAAACTGAAACAAACATATCGACTGACAGCGTTTTTGGAGTTTTTGCTCTGGGGGATAAAGTACCCAAGATTCACCCAAAAGCTTGGATTGCACCCACAGCTTTAGTGATTGGCGATGTCGTAATCGAGGAAGGTGCATCAATCTGGTTTAATGCCGTGCTACGAGGAGATAGAGCATCTATTCATATTGGCAAGTATACTAATATTCAGGATGGCTGTGTAATTCACTCAGATGGGACACCTGTCTATGTGGGCGATCGCGTTAGCGTGGGACACCGAGCGACTCTCCATGGATGCTCTATTGGAGCGGGATCTTTGATTGGTATTAACAGTGATGTTTTCGATCGAGTTTCCCTGGGCTGCAATTGTATAGTTAGTGCGGGTAGTCTGGTGACCAGATCGCCCAGCCCTAACGATAATGTTGTTTTGCGTGGAGTACCAGCTAAAGTTTATCGGGAAACTCGACCAGAAGAAATCGAGCAAAACCTAATCCGTTCCCAGAGATATGCACAAACAGCAGAGTTGTATCAGCATTCGCTGAGGAAAATTAAATTATAATCTTATGTTACATTTTTTAGGACTGTTGCCGTTGGGAATTGTGGTGGGCTTAGTTGCAGCAATACTAGGGATTGGAGGGGGTTTACTCTATGTCCCCGCTCTTACCTTAGTAGGAGCTAGCCCAATTCAAGCTACTGCTACTAGTTTGCTAGGAATCTCTCTCGGAGCGATTTCTAGCTCCGTTCAAAATTGGCGATCGCAATCTTTAAATACAAAATTAGTAATTTTGCTAGCTATTCCTGCCATGTTAACTGTAGGCATAGGAGTGACAGTTGCCAATCAAATTCCCGAAAATTATCTGTTGTTTGGTTTTGCTGGATTGCAGTTAGTGGCGATTTACCTAATTAATTGGAGAAAAAATTTAGCCAGATCGCAACCAACTAAAACCACTAAATCGATTTCCTTACCCAAGGTGGCTTCTATTGGTTTTTCGGCAGGAATTTTATCGGGCTTGTTCGGAGTTGGTGGTGGTATTATTATGGTTCCTTTACAAAGGGCATTTTTAGGAGAATCCCTCAAAGCATCTATTACTACTAGCTTGGGAGCAATTGTTTTAATCTCTGGAGTAGGGGTTACTCAACACGCATTAGCGGCTAATGTACTTTGGCTACCTGGGTTACTCCTTGGTATCGGTAGTTTGATTGGCGGACAGCTAGGCGCGAGACTACTACCAAAATTGCCCGAAACTTGGGTGCAATATCTATTTACAGGATTATTAATTTCTCTTGCTACCTATATGGTTGGGAAAGCATTGGGCTGATCGAGAACAGTTTAGCTTTAGGAAAAAGGATAAATTTAAAACTTTTTATACCGCTATGTTTCATCTGAAATCCAATTAGTAAAACCAGCAAAAAAATAAATAGATTGTATAAACGACTTTGTTGTACTCTTTAAGTAAACGAAGCACAGGTCTAATTACAGCTACCTGATTGAACACGGATTTACAATGCTTTGGTGTAGATGTTTTAATATATTCCAACCTCCGTTTTAGTTTTAGGCAAAGTTTTTTTCAATATCTATCATGCCAGAAAAACATTTATGTAACTGATCTTTTGGCGATCGCTATTGTTTCCGTTGCTGTTAGTCATTGCTATACTTTTAATAGATTTGATTTTACTTGAAACATCCCCTTTGATTAGGTAACTTATTCAAAACTTCAAGAACGAACATAATCATTCAACGAAGCTGTGGTTTTGTTTCTCCAGACCCAAAACCTCACGTGGTCGGGGTTTTCTCGATACTCTTCGGACTTAAAATTGGATTTAGATATCATTGAAAATTCATCAATCAAAGCCACCTGATAGCCACCGATACTATCTGTTCCCTTGCTAATAAACTCTTCCTGGTTCTGTTGCAAAAAGTTTTAATGGACAGAAAAACTTTTTGCAACAGAACCATTGTTCTAACTAATATTAGAAAGCAAGACCAAAACTTTAAATTTGTTGCGGATACCTAAAGCTGGTAAAGGCTTTTAATGGCGTTCCAGTAAACAGAATCATCATCTGGTATCATTCTCAAGTATGCAGCTAGCAACGCAAAGCAGATACCTAAATCATCCTCAGTTAAGCTACTAGGCATCTCGCCAGCTAGATCGCTAGAGATGATAAGTTTCTCATCCTCGATAAACTTTTCGGCTAGCTTTCTATGGGCTGAAGCAACTCCGAGAAATCGGATGTTGTTATAAGCCAATGAATCACCAACCTTCTTTTTACCGTCGTTATCTATGATGAAATTGGCTTGGCGACAATATTGGTGGAGATTGGAATCGATAATTAATTGACAATCATCCCCCCAACTGTGTCTATCAATGCGCGGATACTTCTCGTCTAATTGCTTTAGTAGTTTAGGTACTACAATATCCAAAGTCGCATCATTCCAGATATCACTAGTGCCTACGCGGATAACATGAGCCGATTGAGGTATATTTTGACCGTTCTCATCAGCCTTATTAGTAACTATCGCTATGACTAAGCTCTCACTACCAGTTTCACCTCTAGCGTAAGTGATCACTAGATTCTTGTGTTCTTCATTTTGGTTTCTCATATCTCAATCTTAATTTCTGATTCTGTGACTTCTCCCTAGCGCGTAAACGCATACGGGCTTCATCTCTCGCGAGACAAACCTGACTGCTCTACGCCACTACATGCGGCGAACTATGCGCCTTTGTCTAGATACACAGCAGCTACCATGCATCCCCGACGAGATCGACTTCGCAGTCAATTTCTTTCCCCGCCAGTCCTGCGGTACTACTCGTATTTGGAATACTCGCGCCATCTAAATACGCTTGGATTTTTACAGATGCGACTCTCGCATCCAACCCATATCCAAATTTTCTAGGTGCGTTGCTTTGTACCAAGTTACAGCAATTTATAGCTGTTATAGTCGATGTTGGAATCGCTTCCAATCACCTCTACTTCAAAACCGTACGTGAGAGTTTCCAACCTCATACGGCGACTCGCTCATAGCCTTGACGCTTCTCAGCTTCGGTGTTCACTTTTAGATTACTCTTACTTGCGAACTCGGATTGTTTAACGTTGTTTATCCCCTTGTTATCCCATGCTCAACCGCCTTGGAAGTGTCACGACGAGCGCGTTCCCTTGCGCCGTAAAACGACGCGGGGTCGCTCGTCAGTTTTAAACTCCTTCTGTACGCATTGGCATTTTTAGGCTTATTAGAGATTATTAAATCGTATCCTCTATGAGACGTAACCTACGTGGGCATATCCCGCCGATTATCAGGGTTTTAGTACCTGGTTTTCTTGCTCTTTCAAGCAGGGCATTAGCTTTTTAGGTTATCCTTCTCCCTATTTCCTTGCGCTTTGGTTTTTACTTATGGATATTTTAAGGCTTCAAACTTTCTGATATTTTCCCAATGTACATAACAGTTGATGTCGAGTGACAATTTGTGTTACCTTGGGTCAGACCAATTGTCTTGACGGATTAGTAGTAATTATGAAATCAAGCTATTTTACTACCTATCCAGGTTCATAGTCTTATCGTTGAAGTTTAACCTCCATAGACAATAGGGGTTTCCTCGTTCCTCAGTATCATTTCACGATGAACTTAGGTTCACACAATACACCTGGGTCTTCATCCCACGACACCAATACAAATCTAATTATTGGCAAACCAGACTCCTTTTTTCTCTTGTGGGTGTAACGCCTATGATAGCTCAGTTAATCAGTCATTACTCTGTAGACCACTATCCTCGCGTTTCTTACTGTTTTTGTAAGAATTAACAATCATTTTCACAACACAAGGTACCTAAAGATGCTTAAATGTGTTCACGCTATTGTTAACCATATTCATCTCCAGTAGGAGGGATTCTCTAATGATTTCAAGTTCCCCCCATTGAGCCTCGTAGCACCGCAAGTTATGGGTACCAAACCATAAAATGTGAGCTATCTATTTACTCCTGTGGTTCGGAGAACAGGAATTTAACCTGTATGATCCAGAATTTTATATTTGCCTTTCTAGGTTCATATAGTACCTTCCTTTATCTCAACTTGTGAGAGACTCTGGGTACAACGAGTCGCACAGATTTCTGGCACTTGAGGGGATTATACAGCAGCCAAAACCAATGCTATATAAAGAGTTCATGAATTGCTATTTAACTGTTCAATCTGACGCGAAGCTAATCCTTTAGGGCTTTCATCCCTATACCTTAAAAGGTATGGGAATTCCCGCTCACACATTTTAATATCCTCTGCAATCTTGAGAATATCACGATCGCCATTATTTGACATTAACTTATCGAAATACCAGCCAGATTGCTTAATCGAATTCACAGGTGTAGAAACAGAAGCAGAATCAACCCAGAAGCAAGAGAACAGGTCTTCTGAACACAAACAACTGAAGCAACAAACAACTAGAGAAGTCAGAAGGATTGGTTGGAGCAAAAAACAAGCGGTGAGGTATATTAAGGAACAATATGGAGTAAGCGATCGCGATCGCGGCCGAGTGTCGAGCAGTTGATTAAGTTTAGGGATTATTTTAAAGAGCCACTTAACATGATATACGTAGTTTGGTAAGAACCGAATGCGGTGCGAATCGATGCTGATGGCAGGAAATTCTTGGTAGCGGTAATTGAAGAACCAGAAGAAATTACCCCCACCGAATTTTCTACTCGTGAACCAGAAAGTAATTAAAATTCGGCTGGTGTTTGACTATTTTTGACCATTTCTAGACAATATTCCAAATCATCCCCTTGCCAACTTGGGCTTTTTTGGGCCAAATCAAATATTTCCTGTGGGGTAGAGGAGTTCTCAATCAATTCCTTTAGTTTCTCGAATTGGCTCTGGTTTCGAGCCTGATTTGATGCGATTAATTCTATAAATCTCTGTTCTCAAGGGTTTTCTTGATTCAATGATGCTGAATAATCGTTCATAAATCTTCTCCCAATTCTGACTATATATCTAGATTATAGGATCGCGATCGCCGTCGGTAGTCCACCAATTTAATTTTGACAGGTAAATTGAGAATAAAAATAAATCCCTAGGATTTAGTCTAAAAAATAGGCGATCGCCTCAAGTTTTTTAAGCAGTATCTTTTCTCTGATGGAAAACTCTTGGCAATTATTAATATTTAATCATTATTTAAATAATTAACTAAAGCCCGTAACCCAAGACTATAACTATCTGCACCAAAACCGCTAATTTGACCAATAGCCACAGGAGCAATATAGGAATGATGTCGAAACTCCTCTCTGGTGTAGATATTACTTAAATGTACTTCTACCGTAGGAATTTTAACTGCTGCTAAAGCATCCCTAATTGCTACGCTTGTATGGGTGTACGCACCCGCATTGATTATAATCCCTTGGTGTTTTTCTCTGGCATCATGTATCGCATCTACCAGTACACCTTCATGATTGGACTGCAAGCTGGTAAGAGTAACTTGCAGTTTTTTGGCATCGTATTTTAAAGCCTCGTCTATTTGCTTGAGAGTTTTTAACCCGTATATTCCAGGCTCTCTCAGTCCTAACAAGTTTAAGTTAGGGCCATGCAAAACTAATATGCCGATTTCAGACAAAATTCAATTAAATTAAAGTATTGTAGATTGTAGTTTCAGCAGCTAGTTAACGATAGCGACGACTTTGGCGATCGTCTACTGGAATAGGAATAGCCTCTCTTTCTGCCTCGGCTTCTGGGCCTAGTAGGACTTCAATTAGTTTTTGAGCCAAATCTCTTAGTTTGTCTAGTAGTTGTTCTATATATTCCATCGGATAAACGACTCCTTAGGATAATCTTGTATTTACTTAAGTTTTATTATCTCGACTCAATGGCAATGAAGCCTCCAACTTTCTATATAAAAAAGTTGCTGTTGAGCCACTCCTTTATATTGTACTAATTTCTTTACATTATTTAAGGTAAAAAAATCAGGTTATTTGGGAACTACTATTAAGGTTAGCACAAGCTGAGATTATGAGTAGGTGTTGCTAACTCGATCCGAGTCTTCTTAAGATTTTTCTAAGCATTGACAGAAACTGTCATCTGGCGATCGCCAAATGAAGTTCGATCGCCAGCAAATAGCTGCCGTCATTAAGTTTTATTGCTCAAAAACCGCTGTAATCTTAGTAAATTAAAAACTTGTTAACCTAGTCGCCACAAGGCTTAACTCTCTAATAAGCTCTTAATTGTCGAGCCCAACCCAAAGTCGCCCTGACTTACCTAATTCTGGGACAATCAAAACCGAAGTTAGTCAAATTACTTTGTAATTTTCTATTTAAATATCCGAATCGATATTGACAACTTAATCTAGGAGAAAAAATTTATGAAGTTAGCTTACTGGATGTATGCTGGCCCAGCACATATCGGCACGCTACGTATTGCTAGTTCTTTTAAAAACGTTCATGCGATTATGCACGCTCCTTTGGGAGATGATTATTTTAATGTCATGCGATCGATGTTAGAAAGAGAACGCAATTTTACCCCCGTTACCGCTAGTATTGTCGATCGCAATGTTTTGGCGCGAGGTTCGCAAGAAAAAGTAGTAGATAATATCACTCGCAAAGATAAAGAAGAAAACCCCGATTTAATTATTCTTACTCCCACCTGTACCTCCAGTATTTTGCAGGAAGATTTACAGAATTTTGTTAGTCGGGCATCAATGGACACCCAGGGAGATGTACTGCTAGCAGATGTCAATCACTATCGTTACAACGAACTACAGGCAGCCGATCGCACTCTGTATCAGGTAGTTAAATACTATCTAGATAAGGCGCGGAAAAAAGACCAACTACCGACAGACAAAACCGAGAAACCTTCAGTAAATATTATTGGCATTTCCACCCTGGGTTTTCATAACCAGCATGACTGTACCGAGTTAAAACGCCTGATGGCAGATTTGGGAATTGAAGTAAACGAAGTGATTCCCGATGGTGCTACAGTAAATAATCTAAAAAATCTACCTCGTGCTTGGTTTAATCTCGTTCCCTATAGAGAATTGGGAATGATGACTGCAAAATATTTAGAGTCAGAGTTTTCCATGCCCTATGTCGATCTTACGCCGATGGGTGTGGTGGAAACTGCCAGATGTATCCGTAAAATTCAACAGGTAATTAACGATCGAGGTGCAGCAGTAGACTATGAAGAGTATATCAATAACCAAACTCTTTATGTTTCTCAAGCTGCCTGGTTCTCTCGTTCGATCGACTGTCAAAACTTAACGGGCAAAAAAGCGGTAGTCTTTGGCGACAACACTCACGCAGTAGCCATGACCAAGATTCTGGCTAGGGAAATGGGTATCCGTGTGGTTTTAGCTGGTACTTACTGTAAATACGACGCAGACTGGTTTAAAGAACAGGTAAGCGAATATTGCGATGAAGTCCTGATTAGTGATGATAATGCCGAAATTGGCAATGCGATCGCTCGTCTCGAACCCGCAGCTATCTTTGGTACTCAAATGGAACGTCATGTCGGTAAACGCTTAGATATTCCCTGCGGTGTCATTGCTGCACCAATTCATATTCAAAACTTCCCCATTGGTTACAAACCATTTATGGGTTACGAAGGTACAAATCAAATTGCCGACTTGGTTTACAACTCCTTTACCTTGGGTATGGAAGATCACTTACTAGAAATCTTTGGGGGACACGATACCAAAGAAGTCATTACCAAAGATCTTGCTACTGACTCCGATTTGAACTGGGACAAAGAAGCCAAAGCCGAACTAGGCAAAATTCCAGGATTTGTCAGGGGTAAAGTTAAACGCAACACCGAAAAATTTGCCCGCGAAAGAGGTTTTGCCGAAATCACCTTAGAAGTAATGTACGCAGCTAAAGAATCTGTTGGTGCGTAATCAATTATCAGCAAACAACCCTTAATTATAGCAGTCGAAGCAAGGATAGAGACAACTAATATTTATCTTTCGTTTATCCTCAAAGCGACGAGGACAAGTCCCCATCGCATAAGGGGCAAAGGCGCAGAGAGATTTGAAAGGTGTTCTAATTTATAGTTCGGTTGCTATAACAGTGAATAATAGCTGACTTAAAATATTTGTACGAGGTGGGTAAATAATTATCCACCTTTATTCGATCTCATCCTAAAGTTAAACAAAAAAATAATTCATACCAACTCTCTATAACAATGCACTCTTTTAAGATTTAACTTCTTTGTGTCTTTGTGTCTTTGCGTGAGGTCTAATATTATATACCGAATAATTATCTTGACAAACACTAAACAAATCAACATAATTATAGATTGGGCATTCAATAACTTGCTCGGATCGGGTAAATAAAGCTTTAAGCCGTTAGTCATCAGCCAAATTGCCTAGTGAATTTAACATCAATATCAATTTGTGTTTCATCTTTTCACGAACAAACTATGGTGTAAAAAGCTAAAGGCTAAAAGCTAAGAGCTAACAGCTAGTCAAATAAATAAAAAACGCCACACAAAAGCCAGAAAATTTTGGTGTGGCTACCCTTACGGCAATACAAACAGAGATAAATTTTATGACTTACGCAATTGTTGAAATAGGTGGCGGACAAATTAGAGTTGAACCTGGTCGTTTTTACGACATCAATCTATTAGCTGCCGAACCAGAATCTAACTACACCATAGACAAAGTTTTATTGGTAAGTAATGACGGCGAAGTAACAGTCGGTCGTCCTTTTATTGAAGGTGCTACCGTAGAAGGTACTGTCATGCGTCATAGACGGGGCAAAAAAGTCATCGTCTACAAGATGCAGCCTAAAAAGAAAACTCGCAAAAAACGCGGTCATCGTCAAGAATTAACCCGCTTGATGATCGATTCTATTAGTTTAAATGGTTCAGTTGTTGCTCAAGCTGAAGCCGAAGCAGAAGTCGAAGTAACTACAGCAGAACCAGAAGTAGAAGCAGAAGCAACTGCTGCTGAATAAACAAGTAACTAAAACAAGCAAAATTTACAGAGGATAGATAATATGGCTCACAAGAAGGGAACAGGTAGTACTCGTAACGGTCGCGATTCTAATTCTAAACGATTAGGTGTAAAACGTTATGGCGGTCAAGAAGTTACCGCAGGAAGCATCTTAGTGCGTCAAAGAGGTACTAGTGTGTATCCTGGTAACAATGTTGGTCGTGGTAAGGATGATACTCTATATTCTTTGATTAATGGCGTGGTCAAATTTGAATACCGCAGAAGGGGACAAAAAAAAGTTAGTGTTTACCCCGCAACAGAAGGTGCAGCATAAATCTAATTTGATTTAATCGATCTTAAAAGCGATCGCTTTAACGGCATGGCTTGGCTAAGCACTCATAATCAATGGGTGCTTTTTTTTGTTCTCGAATACTTTTAATATAAGGTGTTGACAGATTAAAATGCGATCGTTTACGGTAAAAAGCCTAGACTCTATAGCTCTTAGCGGTTGAATATTTGAATTCACCAACGTTGTAATAATGCCCGATATTCAAACTTTGATAGATGCAGTAAACCAAGCCGACTCTGCGGATCTGCTATTAGAAACGGTAGAAAATTTAGCTGAAGCTAGCGACAAAGCTGCTATCCCCACTTTAGTTGAGGTTTTAGGTTTTAACAATCCTGGGGCTGCGGTGGCTGCGGTTGACGGTTTGATTAAAATAGGCGAACCCGTCGTTCCTTATTTACTCCATAATTTAGATGACTACAACTATGGTGCAAGGGCTTGGGCTACCAGAGTCTTTGCAGGTATTGGCGATCCTTCCGCTTTAGATTTGTTACTCGAAGCTGCGGTATCTGACTTTTCTCAAAGCGTGCGCCGTGCAGCAGCTAAGGGTTTGGGTAGCATTATCTGGTCAAAATTGCCCCCAGATGAAATAATTCTGGCCCAACAAAAAGTCTTAGAAACTCTCTTGCTGGCTACAGAAGATGGAGAATGGGTAGTGCGTTATGCAGCTATAGTTGGTTTGGAGTCTTTGGCGGATACTTTAGAAGACAGTCAACCCGAACTGCTAGGGAAAATTTTAGCTAGATGGCAAGAATTAGTTGCTAGCGAACCAGAAGCAGCTATCTGCGCCAGGATTAGATATGCGATGCAGAAGTTAAATCAATAACTAACCTCTGGCATTATGCAGATACTTTAAAACGCTTTGAAGCCTCTAATGCTACTGATAGATCGAATTCTTGTGCGCAAAAGAGCCTTAATCGAGACGGTTAACGACCAACTAAAAAATATCTTTTAAATTGAACATTCGCTCGCATCGTAGTATCTGGAATTTTTTAGTTAATACCATTTTTCTAAAGTAGTGAGAGAGATCGATAGAGTATTGTAGGTTGGGTTGAGTTTACGAAACCCAACAATAATTGGGTTTAGGTTGGGTTTTACTTCGTGCAACCCAACCTACTAAGTCTCTCATTACTTTTTCCAATTGGTATAATCTGATAGCTGGGTTGATTGCTTAGACCTATCTACCCAACAAACCTTCTCTCGATCTAGAGCCGAAAGAATTACTGGCACTACCTTCTGTTACTTTCTAATTTTGTCGAACTCACGTCCAAGAAGGTAAATTGGGTATTTGGCAGGACAAGTAAGAATTAAGCTTTTTCTCTATTAGTGCGTAGCTTTCGCCATGCTGTCAGGCTTATCGCTCTCTGGGAGCTTTTGTCAGTCAACCAGCTTGGCTAAGTTCGATAATATTACCATCTGGGTCTTGAGTAAAAAGAGCAGCTCGACCAGATGCACTCAATTGAATCGGATAGCCTCGATCTTGTAGTGTTGTTTTCGCTAATTCTAAATTATCGACTGTCAAAGCCAGATGAGGATTTCTGCCCCACTTTTCTCGATTATATAGCTCACTCACATAATCTTGATGGACAATTAAATGAATTTGATGATTGCCAATTTGATACCAAGTTCCTGGAAATTTGGCTGTGCGGTTAGCACAGTCGGATAAACCTAAAGTATTGCCGTAAAAATCTGCTGCTTTGGCTAAATCTGAGACTAGAATAGCTGTATGCAAGCAATGAGTTATATTCATTGATTACCTCGCGGTTTAAGTCTATTTTTGGCTCGGAAAATTTATTTAACTAAAATCTATCTAACCAATTATGTTACTAGAAATTCGGAGTCCTTTCTCATTCAAGAAAAATACTGGTTTGATGAATTATTTGCAGCCAATAACCGAGCCGACAATTGCTGTTTGTAAGCCCTTTGCAGATATTGTTAGCCGATTATTATTTATTGTGAGTCAAACGCTTAATTATATTTGCAAATATTGTGAGTCCAAAAAGCGAGTTTTTGCGAGTCGAGCCAAAGGCTGAAGCCAAGCCGTTACAACTAGGGGCTACAATAAAACAGATAAGCGATCGCTAACAGAAATACCTATGTCTTATATCAAGTTCGGGTAATTGCTTTAAATACAATATGCATCCATGAAATAATTAAAACTAGGTCTAAAAAACTTGCTACTTGCTATCTGTTACTTGCTACTTTACCTACCTAGATTTAACTCTTCATCCGAACCTGATATTAAGTTCTTCCCAGATTAGTTCCACAACCGCAAAATTACCATCAACCTTTCTTGTTTCTGCTTCGGGGCGTGTGTAGTATGCAGTTTTGTTTATTTCTTGGCACGATCGCATTGTCATGTTGTAATGTTCGCCGTCAACTCCACTGCGAAATTTATTTACTTTTTGGGACTATTGGAAATGCGATCGCAGATGGTATTAGTGGTTCTTCTCTACTGGCGTTATATTTTGTGACTGCGGTTTATTTGATTATAATAAAGTCCACAGATTAACACAGATTAACGCAGATAAATGAATCTGCTTGACTACATTATTGAATTGCTAAATGTTCAGATAGTCTTGCAAAAGGCTGTATTATTTTACCCTTCTTCTAAATCTTGAATCGCCTTATCGCATTCCTCGACCTTTTTATCTAATCCCATTGCTTGATATAGTTTTCTCGCATTTTCATAAGCTGTTTTAGCTTCAGATTTTTGCTGTAAGTTTTTCCGAGTATCTCCTAAATTAAACCAAGATTCAGCTTCAAGATCGCGAGTGCCGATTTGTTGGCTAATTTTTAACGACTGTTGATAGTAATCTATTGCCCGTTGATATTCTCCTAGGTTATTGTAAGCAATGCCTAAATTATTTAAAGAATTAGCTTCTCCATTGCGATCGCCTATTTCTTGTTGAATCTTTAATGACTGTTGATAGTAATCTATTGCCCGTGGATATTTTCCTAGG
>JASJEI010000173.1 GCA_030064795.1 Pleurocapsa sp. MO_226.B13
GAACAGAATCCATCAAATAAAGGTAAAGGTCTTGAAAGCACTTAGGAGTTAACTGGCTCTAATAAAAATATCCCATTTGGGTAAGTTAGGATTTCGCTCCTTACGTCTTTCAATTGCTTTCATCTCTTTTTATGAACCTATCCCACTATCAGGGGTCACGATAACCTCTCAAGTACTGGCTTTTCGGATATAAACTTCGGCGAACCGCCAATTAAGAGGCACTTAAGTCTCCACTTGATTTGTTCAGCAACATTGATAATCACCCAGTCTAGGCGTAGGTCAACTTCTCGGTCTGGAGAGTAGCCATACTCAACCAGCAGTTCTCCCAGCATCTGCTCTACCGTCCAAATTTCTCTTGGCTTGAGTTGCTCTCGGTAGATTCCTACCCTTTTTAAGGTTAGAGGCTTGAGAGTTAGATCTTTCCACTCAGCTTCTGCATCTACATAGCCTCGCTCTTTTCGCTCGTAAAAGCGGAGCATTCTCGATTCAAATTCTTCCCCGAGAAAGACACAGATCCTTCTCAACTCAAGCTCGGGCTGTTTCACCAGTAATTCGTACTGCACCCTAAGAAACTGAGTCTTGCTAAGATGCTGTTCCCTCTCCTTAAGCTCGCCAAGAACCTGGCGACAGTACATGGCAGCAGGCATCGCCGCAGATGGGATCCACCAGTCTTGATTCTTGAGAGAAACAACCACATCCCTTGGGTCTCGGTAGATATGAATAAACTTGGCTTTTGGGAACAACTCCAGAATCCGAGCAACTTTTTGCCAATTGCCAATGGTTTTCTCTCCAATCGTGACCTTGCCGCTCCCCGCTGAGAGTTGCCAAAGCAGCCATAAAAAAATCGACCGCGCCGAGCGCATACCTCCCCGCACTACCTCACAGAAAGCCTCACTGTTAATTGACAGTGCCGGCCACCACCAGTATTGGGTACAATAGCGAAGATACTCATTGAGCTGTGTGTCTGACAAAGGATCGCTGAAATGAATTGCTGGTTCCAAGTTGGTGAAGAATCCCATTTCTAGGGGAACCAAAATTCGCGAGTGTTGAGACAACATCGATTGTAATAGTGTAGTACCACATCTACCAGTACCGACAATGAAAAATAAACCTGATTCTAAAGTTTCCCAATCACCCAGCATGGTATTTTCCCCATAGCTACTGAGCTAGATTACCATCACAACCAATCAAGCGTTCAAGGGGTATGGCAACGAGTGCCCATACTTTACTATCATATCAAGGATTTCCCTGGTCGGCGTTGGCAGCACTTTGGTAACGAGCGCGTTTACTTATCTCGAAGGCGATGCCACCAACAGCGTACGCCAGCGAAATTATTTCTTCAAACCGCGTATAAGTACATCATTAAATCTTCAGAAAAATTAACGCCCAAAAAGCTTACTAACACTGGATTTCAGCCAAGCGGGTAACTTGGACACACTGTCTACTCCCGTACTAAGAGACGAGACATTATCCTAATAGAAGCAGGCAAAAATTAACGGGTTATTTTATGAAGAGCAAGAGCTTTGATTTCAGCCACTACTACACCTACTCAGAACTGGTCAACTACCTGCAGGTTTTAGGGTCGGCTTATCCTCACTTGCTAAGTCTAGAGGTTATCGGTAAGAGTTATGAAGGACGAGACCTCTGGCTTGCCATCCTCACTCATCAGGAGACTGGAAACCCATTGGAAAAACCAGGCTATTGGATTGACGCTAATACCCATGCAGGGGAAGTCACCGGCTCTGCCGTTGCTCTTTATATCATCGATCATCTGCTAACCCAATATCAGCAAGACGACCAAGTTACTCGTCTGCTAGAGAATTACACTGTCTATATTCTGCCTCGTTTGGCTGTTGATGGTGCCGAAAAATATCTGACTACTCCCTACAGTTTGCGTTCTAGTGTTCGTCATTACCCCTACCCAGAGCAACGAGACGGACTCTACCCAGAAGATCTCAATGGCGACGGTCTAATTTTACAGATGCGAATTAAAGATGAGTGTGGTGCTTGGAAAGTGTCTGAGTTAGAGCCAAGAGTGATGGTGCCTCGAGAACCTGCTGAATTTGGCGGTACTTACTACACCCTGCTACCAGAAGGACTAATTCGCAATTACGACGGCTACAAGATTGTGTTAGCACCTCCTCTTTTTGGGATGGATTTCAACCGCAACTATCCTTATCAATGGGTGAGCGAAGGCGAGCAAAAAGGGGCTGGGGATTTTCCCTTGTCTGAGCCAGAAACCCGTGCCGAAGCGGAATTTTGGCATCAGCATCCTAATATCAACGGTTTTTTAACCTATCATACTTACGGAGGAGTGATCCTGCGTCCTTACAGCACCCATCCTGACGATCGTATTTCTCTCAAAACAACAACACTATCTTTCAGAGAAGATTTACTTTAGAACCCCTCTTTTGCACTACAAAATGTAGTAACAAGAGATATGCTACACGATCACTCCTATTTTTGGCGACAGAACCAAATTAATGGCTGGAAAAAAGAACAGACCGATGTTTACCTAAAAACCGTCTGGGATACTTGGCATCAACGAAGTGGTCATGATTGGAGTTTAGACCTTTCTTGGCTTAACCGCTATGGCATCGATATTAATCCCAAAAGATCAGTTTGGTAGATCTTCTAGAGAGCGATCGCTCTCTAGTAAAATCTCTTCAGATGCGATCGCCATCAGTTAAGCACCAGCGATCTACAAGATTAAAAGAAAAATTAGAGGTCTAGCTTGATGTTGAAGAAGATTTTCTGTTGAGTACATCATTGCGATGCTCCACAGAGTTAGCGATCGCTACAGCTTCTTCAATTAGAGTTGGAGAAATTTCTAACTCTTTAAGAGTTTCAACAAAGTCTTCTACAAAGGCATTAAAGTGTTCGTCATTTAATCCCTTCTCTCGAACTAACTTCTCATGTACTTCTTCGATCATGGAACTGCGATAACGCTCAGAGCCTTCAAAGGCATAGGTTAAAAAGTCGAATTGATGAATTTTCTGTTTAAACATATCCACTTGCTCGAAGAAGTGATTAATTCTCTCGTCGTTTAAAACTCGCTCATAAAATTTTTCGACGACCAGTTTAACTGTCTTTTCGCCACCCAACTTTTCATATAAGGTTGACATAATTTGATGCCCAATAAAACATTTCAACCACTCTTCAACACTAGCATCTTTAAGGTAATTCAGAAAAGGCGAGCGCTATACTGACTAAGGGCGATCGCACTAGAGGGTAGCTGTGGGTACTGAGCCTCACCCAATCTGGCTCTATATTCAAAATTTTTCTCTTCAACCATCCCTGGAATGAGAAGCAAGTCAAAGATTTGTCCCATGCCGAACAGTCCCCAAGTAAAAAACCAGATCAGACCACTTATCGGCTTACCCAGGTAAAAGCGATGCATACCAGCAAATCCAAAAAACCAGAGGCTCCACAACAGATACGCTATTCCCGTACTTCTCATGACGGTCATCCTCCTTGCTCTCTTAGTCGCTCTAATTCCACGAGAGACGATCCCGCAGATAAGCTGGTCAACTTCTCAAATAGCGATCGCATTTTGTCAAAGTCGATCGTGGCATTTCGGACATATTTGTTGATGAATAAGTAATACTAAATCTTGTTTGTAAACACCATTTAAAGATGAATTAGACTTTTCAGACAACCTCTAACATTGAAATGATCTACATGAACAGAAATTAAGATTATGCTTTATCTAGTCACCACCGAAGTCAGTCGCATTCCCACAGGGTATCAGATCGTGATGGTGGATGGGACGGTTCCTGGCTGGAGGAGGAGTCCTCAAGATTTACACTGGGATCACCACCGTCCCCAAGGAGCTGACATCCAGATTGACGAAATGCCAGTACCCACTAAAAGCCTGATGGAAGATTTTGCCGGGGAACTTCCTCCCTGTATTGTTACTCCTCAGCTTGATGCCGATGCCTGCTGTGCTGCTGCCTGGTTTCAGCTGACTCGCTCTTGTTTGAAACCAGAAACTGTTGACCGACTAAGGGCGATCGCCTGGGACTGCGACCATCTCATAGTACCAGAAGAAAAGTTATCTCAATGGGCGGAATTTGCTGCTAAAGCCGTAGTTGCCTTGAAGACGACTGGTGCAAAAATTGTTACCGAGCTAAAGCTACCTAAAGATCGGCATACCTGGTCGCGACAGCAGTGGGAAACTTATTTTTCCGAGGGATTTAAGCGGGGGACGGAATGGTTAATCGCAGCAGCTAAAGGCAAACAACCCTGGCCAGGAGAGCAAGGAGAAGCAGACCATTATTGGCAAAGGATCGAGAAAGATGCCGATTTATTAATAGCACAAAACCGAATTCAACTATTACCTACACCTCAAGGAATATTAGCAGTTGGCGATCTCAGAGACATCGGACACTATGTCGAGCCGAAATCTTTTAACCAGGCGATCGTTTCATTAGCCGCTCCAGAGATTCTTCGACCAGAGACATTACTCGTGCGAGAACATAAGTATGGCGGTATTCAATATACTTTAGGTTGCTTGCCTACTCATCCCCAAACGCAGCATCTCGACTATACGGCTGGTATCTTCGAGCATTTAACCAAGGCGGAATTAGTCAAAGACCCTTTATCTGAGGGGTGGGGAGGGAGACGCACCGTAGGCGGTTCTGGTTGGAACACCTCTTCAAAACTCACGCCTGAAGAAGTGATTGCTCTACTTGATTAACTCACGTTCGCTTAAATCAAAAATGATTTATCTTAATAATTAATTAACCCACCTTCCGCACGTCAAAATGTAGCATGAAAGATTATGTAAATTACTGTCAGAAAGCGAACCCATCTCTGGTGATTTTTGCAGGTTGGCGATCGCTGTGAATCTCCTCTTGAGATCATACAAAGTATTTAATTGGCGATAAATCCTGAGATTGATTGATTTTGCGAGCTTTGGGAATCACTTCCATAACCCGATTATGAATTGTCCCAATACTAACTGGATAATCGAATAAATCTCGTAATAGCTTCACAACACCTCGATAGGAACAATGACAAATCAGAATCAATGCCAAAATTAACTGAAATATCCATTTTTGGGTTACTGGAAGGTAATACAGGACTTCATTTTCCCGATCTTTCTTTTCAAAAGCTTGATTTAATGCGTCTTCAGCAATCGCTTTTTGTTGGTAGAGAAACTTACGACTTACTTGCTCTTGCTTAGCTAGATAGCTTACAGGTTCTTGTTTGGTGAGAACCTTAACTGCTATTTCTTGACGAGTTCAGAGGATGAAGACCAGAAGCTACAGAACAAGATTGATTCACTCAGTTTACTTGGATATTGGGCTTATTTAACCTAATTTAACAGTATGAGCTACTTCTTTGCTGTAGAACAACTATAGAGAACATAAGTTCTATGAAATGGAGTATTTTCTGTCAAAGTGTAACCCTAGTTTGAACAGCGCCATAATCTCTTTACCTCAACTCAAGATCAGTACCTAAACCTTAGTCTATGTAAGATTTGATACCTGTGAGAAAGATTACTGGTTATATGTGATCACTGTGGTGGTGGGCCAAACCGTTCTGTTAAAGCTTCAACTAATACCTCTGTCATAGTTACCCCTTCTAATTTACACTGTGCTCTTCACTTCGTTCGAGAAGTGCAGTCCAGTACTTACATCACTACGCCCTTGTTTAATAATTATACTTTGACTATTTTCATGACAAGTGAGCCAGGAAAAAAAAGCCTTAAAATCGAGCAATTAAGGCTGTACTCGTCTAGAATGATTCAAAGTCAATTTATGAACCAAGATGGGCGTTGTACAATTTGATATCCAAAAGATCGAGCAACTTCTTAATTCAGCAACTTCTGAAAGGCAACGTAAAATGTACCAAGCCTTATTGAATAAGGCACGAAGACGAGAGCGAGCATCCAGCGACTCCAAAGCATCTGGAACTACTCCTGAAACAGAAACTCAAACCAAAACTACTAAGAAGAAGAAAGCTACTCGTCAATCTGCAACTACATCCGCTTCCCCTGCCATACCACAGTCCACAACCCCTGTCCCTGAATCTACTACTCAACTCACAGAAGAAGAGTCTGAACTCAAATCTCGATCCAAAGAACCAGAAAAACAGCAGCAACCTAATGCCGTTCTTCCCATGTTCCAAGCTATAGGTGCTGTTGTAGCTACTCCCTACATCAAGGACGAGCACTTGAAGATGGCGATTGACGGGGGTGAATATGATTTATTGTACACTCAAGGCTTTCGCCGTCGTGCCTATAATTTACTGAAAGCGAAACTAGAAAAGAACGGTTCGTCCCCAATGTTTCTCAGGCTGTATCCCAAGGCTAAATTTGAGCCAAACTCTCAACAACCAAGACTGTTTTTCTCCCTCGTCAATTTCAGTTCCAACTGTGAACAAATCAAGGACGAGCCTCAAGGGTTTATGCTACGCGGAATCTGGCAGTATATTCCTAACAGTAAGTCTCCCGTAATTTCGATCTACCGTAATCGAGATCAATGGGGATATTTTAAGAAATTAAGTAAATCCCGACAATTTAATTTCGTCCAACCCCATCATATTCCCGTAGTTTGGGACGCGACCGTTGAACCATTCAAATTTAATCCTCAAGCGGAAACAGGCGAACAAATGCCTCGCTATTTCGTTGAAGTCAGGGCAATCTTTAAAGATGGGTTATATGTGGTAGAAGAAATGCTAGGAGAGCCAACATTAGATATCCCTAAGTCGATCAAAGTGCCAAAAAAGAAGTAGTTATACGAGGTGAACGCTATATGGATGACTTAATTCGGATCATCATTGCTATTTTACTGCCACCATTAGGTGTATTTTTGCAGGTAGGTTTTGGTAAAGACTTTTGGATTAATATCCTGTTAACTTTACTCGGTTACATACCTGGATTGGTTCATGCTATCTGGATTATTGCTAAAAAATGATCTCAGTAGTAGTACGATTATTCCCTTACTTTGTTAGTATAATGGCGCAGTTTACACTCACTCTTGCACTTGCGAGCTTATTACTATGGGGAAAGTTATTGCTGTGGCTAACACTAAAGGAGGAGTAGGGAAAAGTACTACTGCCGTACATTTAGCTTATTGGCTTTCTCGTGACCATGAGGTGGTGTTTGTCAATGCATCATTTCAAGAAGGAGTTAACCCGTGGCTAAAAGAACTGTCAATTCCTGAACGTCAAGAAACAGATCCTGATAATCTCTTGGATTTGCTTGAAGAACTATCTTCTGAATACGTTATAGTTGATGTCCCAGGTGTATCTGAGATGGTTAGGGTCGTTTTAGATTGCTGTGACGCTGTGTTAGTTCCAGTTAAACCTACTGCTCTTGACTTAAGTGATTGTGTTAAAATGCTGAGGATAATTGATAGGAAGCAAAAATCTAGAAAAGACCTACTTGCTGCTATATTTCTGAGCATGGTAGATAAACGCTCTAATGCTTTACAAGACGCACAAGCTTATTTTAAAAAGCATAGAATTAGGTTGCTAGATACTTATGTTCGTCAACTTCAAGTAATTGCTGATGCCCCTTTACAATATCAAACTGTGTTTCAGATGGGCAGTACCGCCAAACAAGCATCAAAAGATTACCAACGTTTATTTGAAGAGCTTTTAGCTATGATTACAACAAAAGGAGTAGAGTAGTGCCTAGAACTAGAAAACGTAGTCTAACTGACTTTGAGTCTCCAGGTATTGTTCAAGATACTTTACCTCTAGATTCAATTGCACCTCCTCTCTACAATCCTCGTACTTACTTTGACCCCGAAAAACTAAAACAGTTAGCTGACTCATTCTCTGAACATGGTCTGATTGGACGGTTAACTGTACGCCCAGTTGAAGGGAAAAAGCAGCCATATGAATTGGTAGCTGGAGAAAGAAGGTTCCGTGCTGCTATCTTAGCTAATCTTGCTGAAGTACCAGTTGAGATTAAAGAATTATCTGACCAACAAGCAATTGCTTTAGCTTTAGAGGAGAATTTAAATAGAGAAGACCTCAATCCTATAGAAGAGACAGAAGGAATACTACAGTTATTGTCCTTGTCATCGGGACTAGAAAAACCAGAAATCACTTCACTGTTATACAAGATGATCAAGGGTCGGAACGTTCCGACCACATTCAAAGAAGTTGTTGACCAGGTATTTGAGAGCATCAAAAACCTTACCTGGCAAACCTTTGCTCGCGATCGTCTTCGTCTTCTTAATCTACCCGACCCAATCTTAGAAGCCATTAAGCAGGACCAAATAGAATATACCAAGGGAATTGAAATTGCTAAGGTACAAGAGCAATCAGTACAAGATGAATTATTAAATGAGGTGATTACTAATAATTTATCTATTAAGCAAATCAAAGATAAGATTGCCCAACACAAAGGCAAGACCTCTACTAACTACTCTGAACTTTCTACAGAAGAGCTGATCAAAGATGTCCGACAAACTTACCAAAGATTCTCTAGAAGCAAAAAAGTCTGGTCGGCTCAAAAGAATAGGAAGAAGATTGAAACTCTGTTGAAGCAGCTCAAGAGTTTGATTGAGGAGTAATTAATATAATTTATCAGAAATTGAAGGAATCTATATATGTCTAAAGTTAGGAGTAAAATATTGCCTTTTGCTGGGTTGGCAATGCTAACTGCTTTAGTCATTGCTGGTAGTAGTTCCAGCAGTTCAAGAGAAACCAAATCTACAGAGATAATTTTGCGTGAGGTTAAGGCAAGTGGCAACTCAGTTGTTACGGGTGAGCGAAATTTCCAGTGGTAAACATTGAAGGAGATGGTTTTGAAGTAATAAGTAATGAGCAAGTTCGTAAGTCGGTATCGGAAAGTAGCAGAAGAGGCATACTTAGTCTGATTTCTCAGTATTTATTCATCTCGAGCACTTATATTACCTGATGATATATTTGTACATTATGTTTTGATCGATTTAGCTAAATCATATGTCTTTTAATCGTCGTAATTTCCTCATCGTTTTGGGTGCTGGCGTTTTGGCTACTGGGTTAAAAACTTTTCCCCAATTAGCTTTAGCTGAAGATGAACCCCAAGGACCTTTCGAGTTACCTCCTCTTCCCTATGATTACAATGCACTCGAACCATATATTGATGCCGAAACGATGATGTTTCATCACGATAAGCATCATGCAGGATACACTAAAAACCTTAACAAAGCAGTTAGCAAATATCCAGAATTGGCTAGCAAGTCTGCCGAAGATATCTTAAGAGAAATTGACACTGTACCCGAAGATGTTGCCCAAACTATCCGTAACAATGGCGGAGGTTACGTCAATCATCAGATGTTTTGGGAAATTATGAGTCCTAATGGGGGAGGAGAGCCAACTGGTGGGCTTGCCGAAGCAATTACAGCCAAATTTGGCAGTTTTGAGGCTTTTAAAACGCAATTTAACGATGCTGGTAGCAAACAGTTTGGTAGCGGATGGGCTTGGTTAGTCCTTGACAGCAATGGTGAGCTTCAGGTAATGGGTACGCCAAATCAAGATAGTCCTTTGATGGAAGGGATGTACCCTATTATGGGTAATGATGTTTGGGAACACGCTTACTATCTCAAATATCGCAATAAGCGAGGAGAGTATCTGGAAAATTGGTGGAATGTGGTTAATTGGCAAGAAGTAACCCAACGCTATGAGCAAGCGATTGCTTAGGTAAATGTGTTAGTTCTCCTTCAACCAGACAATGCCAAAGCGATCGCATCTATAAGAGAAACGCGATCGCAACAGAAAAAATTGGGTTAAAATCCGCAGTATCAGAGCGTATTATCAATAGTTGCTACTTCAGACTCGACAATCTTAGGACTAGCTTTTCCTTGAGCGTAAATTTGAGAATTTGCCTCCGCACCCTTGATCTCATTCCAAAACTGATGAGGACGACAAAATGGAACTTGTTTGTGTTCATTAGCCTTACGCCATTTTGACAATGGTTCGGACAATTTTCAGGAACAAGAAAAAAGGCTATCCATTTCGATTAAGGTAAAAGTGTAGAACAATTACCGTGCAATGGACAGCATTAGAACAATTATATCTAGCCTACTGGCTTCAGTGGGCGATTTAGCAAACCCCAACAGAAATTTCTGATAACGTTATTTTCAACTCTGCTCATCAGTTGTGGTCGAGCTACTTTCTCCAACTTAGGTCGTTATAGTCAGCTTAATGAGCGAACCTATCGCCGACAGTATCAACGTTCATTCAACTTCCTGAAGTTTAACCAACAACTAATTGAGCAAGCAATTGAGCCAGAATCCGAAGTCATCTTGGCAGTAGATTGTTCTTTTATTCCCAAAAGTGGAAAACAGACCTATGGCGCACGATTACTTCTACAACGGTAGTACATCGAGAGCAGAGAAGGGATTGGAAATCTCAGCAATGGCAGTAGTCGATGTGAAAAACAAGATCGGCTACAGTCTCAGTGTTCAACAAACACCCCCCACCAAAGAAACAGTAACAACTTCCTCAATTGAGAAAACTAATCAATCCGAAACAACCAGAATTAATCATTATCTAACACAACTAGAAGCAACTGTTCCTTATCTACCATCATCTCTTCATTATGTGGTTGCGTGAAGAGCTTCTACAGTAAAATCAAATGGGTAAATGGAGTTAGAGATTTAAAGCTGGAGGCGATTGGAAAATTACGTCGAGATGCTAATCTACGTTATCTCTATCAAGACGAGTATTCAGGAAGAGGCAGACCTCGTAAGTATGCTGGCAAAGTTGACTTGACTGACTACAGTAATTTCGAGTTGGTCACTCAATTATCCGATGATGTAGACCTTTACACTGCTGTGGTGTGGTCTATCAGTCTCAAACGCAAGATTCGTTTAGTTGATCTACGGAACAATTCTGCTTCTTCCCATAGCTATGCGGTTTTATTCTGCACTAACCCTGAACTAGATGCTTACTCGATCTATCTTTACTATAAAGCCCGCTTTCAAATCGAATTTGTGTTTCGTGACAGCAAACAATTTACGGGATTAGCTGATTGCCAGGCACGAGACTTAACCAAACTAGACTTTCATTTCAATAGCTCACTCACTGCCCTCAATCTTGCCAAATGGGATGCTTGTCAACAACATGATTCCGATCATGATTTTGTCTTTTCGATGGCTAGTTACAAACGGCGTGCGCTCAATCATCATCTGCTAGAACGATTTATCGACAAGTTAGAGTTAGAGCCGACTTTAATTAAATCCCATCCCAACTACTCCAGCCTTTATGACTACGGGATTATAGCTGCTTAATTTTGTCCGAACCATTGTTTGAAAAATTGGGATAAAATTTAATCAATTAAGGGTGCAAGAGCATGAGCGATTCAATCTTCAAAACAATGGGTGAGCAGTTTGGCCGTCGTTCCTGGGCCGAACCTTGGAAAATTAAGATGGTAGAACCGTTACGCATCTGTAGCCGAGAAGAACGAGAACAGGCTTTAGCTACTGCTGGCTACAATACTTTCCTCTTACGCTCGGAAGACGTTTACATAGATCTCCTTACTGATAGCGGTACTAGTGCCATGAGTACTAATCAATGGGCTGGTATGATTTTAGGTGATGAAGCTTACGCTGGCAGTAGCAACTTCTACCATCTAGAAGCGGCAGTGCAAAACTACTATGGCTACTGCTACGTAGTGCCTACTCACCAAGGGCGGGGAGCTGAACACCTAATCAGTCAAGCTCTGATTAAACCAGGTCAATATGTTCCTGGTAACATGTATTTTACTACCACACGCCTACACCAAGAACTAGCTGGGGCAAGTTTTGTAGATGTGATTGTTGAGCCAGCCCACGATCCGAGCAATCTGGATCCTTTCAAGGGCAACATAGATTTGGTGAAATTAGAGCAATTGATTGCACAAGTCGGTGCAGAAAATATCGCCTATGTCAGTTTAGCTGGAACAGTCAACATGGCCGGAGGACAACCGGTCAGTATGGCTAACGTCAAGGCATTACGAGAACTTGGCACTCGCTATAGAATCTCGATCTATCTGGATGCGACTCGTATGGTTGAAAATGCCTTTTTTATTCAAGAACGGGAAGAAGGCTATAGGGAGAAGTCGATTGCTGAGATTCTTAAGGAGTTTTGTAGTTATACTGATGGTGCTTGGATGAGTGCCAAAAAAGACAGCCTAGTCAACATCGGCGGTTGGTTAGCGGTCAATGATAGCGATCTCTTTGAAACGCTACGTAATCTGGTTGTGGTCTATGAAGGGCTGCATACCTATGGAGGGATGGCGGGACGGGATATGGAAGCTTTGGCAATTGGCATCACTGAGTCGGTCAATGAAGATTATATAAGAGCTCGCATCGGGCAAGTGCGATATTTAGGGGATATACTGAGCTCTTGGCAAATACCGATTGTCCAGCCTATAGGTGGTCATGCAATTTTCCTCGATGCCAAGAAGTTTTATCCCCACATTCCCCAAGAAAGATTTCCGGCCCAAACCTTAGCTGCTCAACTCTACTTGGATTCAGGGGTTAGGGCTATGGAACGAGGTATTGTCAGTGCCGGACGGGATCCTCAAACTGGCCACAATCGCGAACCAGCTTTAGAACTGACGCGCCTAGCAATTCCCCGACGAGTCTACACTCAGGCGCACATGGACGTAGTTGCTGAGGCAGTTAAGACAGTGTATAGTACCCGCGAGCAAACTCAAGGTTTGAAAATGGTCTACGAGCCCAAGTATTTACGATTTTTTCAAGCTCGTTTTGAACCTTTAAACTGATTGCTCCTTCATTTTACGTACCCGAATGAAACGTCCTGGCATGAGAGAACCCTGTTCGATAGCACGCTTGGCAGCAGCGAGCGCCCAAGAGAAATAGGCATATGGCAACGATTCTTGAATCAAAGGGTCATATAGAACCCATTTGGGATCTTTTTAAGCAGCAGTAGCAAGTCTTTTGAGCATAAGTCTGACAAAACAAAGATTAAGTTTGGTAGTCCCATGGTCAAGAGTTCGTTCAAAATTTTTGACTAAACTTTTACATCGTTCCATCCAAGAGTTGCTTCTTTCAATTACCCACCTGGCTTTTACGGGGACAAAACCTGTTTTTCCTAGCTTTTTCTTGTCTACTTTCGACGGTTTGGGAGATAGCTTAAATCTAATCTTGGTCATAATCTGAGGATAAATCTGCTCCAATTCTTCCTTCAGTTTTTCAGGGTGATATCCGTTGTCAATGAGGATGGTAATTTTAGGGATATTTACAGGTTTCGATTTAAAGTAATCGATATTGTTGGTCAACATCTCGATTAAACCCTTATCGTCAGATAGGTTAGCTTTAGTACAGTGAGTAAAGAAAGGAAAACCCAGACTATCGACCGCTAAATGTCGCTTAATCCCGTTAGTAGACTTGTAGAAACAAAAACCTTTACTTTCCACACTAGCATTACAAGTATTTTTCACTGCTTGTGAGTCGATGATTAGTAACCTTGTCCACTGTGCTTTTTTGTTTACTTGTTCCCGAACTTGACCATGAAGTGTCTTCATTATTCTCTCAATGACTCCTACATGCGGCTAAAGCCTTTGTGCTCGCCATTGTTTGTAATGCCAAAACACTGTGGAATAGGGAGGGAGGTCTTTTGGCAAATCACCCCAATTACAGCCATTTTTGAGCTGATACAAGATCCCATCTAAGATTTCTCTCTTGCTCCATTTTGGTGGATTAGTTTTTTTCTTTTTTGGTAACAGGGGTTCAATTATTTTCCACTCTTGATCTGTCAAACTACTCAAATAGGCCATTTTCTCCTTATTCTACATCTTTGATCGAGATCCCAAATAGGTTCTATAAGAGAAAATATCAAATACCCGATTAGTCTCACAGACCTTTGCCAGAATATCGATCGAAGCCAGCGATCGCTCTACTATGTTTTCCAGTCAGCCTATGGCTTATCTCCCATGCAATACCTCAAGATTCTGCGATTAAACAGCATCCGCAGAATCTTGAAAAGCGCCGATCCAAAGGAAACCACTATAACTAAGATTGCCATTGAATGGGGAT
>JASJEI010000174.1 GCA_030064795.1 Pleurocapsa sp. MO_226.B13
GTCCCACGATAGTTAATCCCTTTCCCCCACCAATAATCATTGCTTCTGGTGATACTGGTTTCTAAATTAATTAGTTTCACATCTGGTCTTACTCGCTCCCATTCCTCCAAGGCATCTCCCCAAATATAATCAAAGCTAACTGGGATTGGAATCGAACCGTTGGCTTGCTCGGCAAGTCGGACATATTCTTTGGCATCATTTAAGATATGGTTCGGGAATAAAAGGATCGCTAGGATGAGGCAAAATTTGGTCAATCCCTCTTCCTGTCATGACATCACCGCCAAGAAATATGACGATTAGATTCTCTTTGGTGGATAGTTGATTATTAGCTTGAGATTGAGCCTTTTCCATGATGTCGAGTATGGTGAATACACCACTATCAAAATTGATTGTTAGCAAGATAAATAAGAGTGAGTGACAGGATTTCTTTCTGAGTTCCACTAAACAACGCTCACTCTTGGAGAGACAACTATTTATTTTGACTGAAAGTAGTAAAAAATAATTCAATCCATAGCAATAGAAGTGACGATATAGTTTATATTAAACATTTTATGTTAACAATTACAAATAAACAGCATATATTAAAGATTAAACAGATAAAATTAAATTAAGGCATGATAACAAGTAGAAAACTCGCAAAAGCAGCGAATAATTAAAGTGTGAGACTTTAAGAATTTAGAAGAATTTAGCCAATATAACAAATTAATAGCTTCAGCTAGCGGTAAGTCTCACTTATCGAAAAGTTTCCCTGTCAAAAAAAAATGAAGTAACAAGGAGGTGCTTCAATCATGTTGAAAAATCATAAAAGTCTCGAAGATTTTGATTGTGTTAGTGACGAAAAACTGTTCAGCGAATTAAATGCTAATGAAGCTAGTCAAATAGCAGGAGGTCAGTTTACAGTTGTACTCGAAGAAATCGGTCAGATTCCATTGCCTGAATCTAGAACACAAGCAGTAGGTCCTAATCCGACAGCAATTCAAATACTTAATGAAACGTCATTGACGTTAAATTATGGTCTTGTGTACGATACTTTCAGTGATAATACAATTGCACCAGACGAAACCCAAACTTTCTTTGGTCAGCAACAACTAGCCGCAGCAGGTTGGGATAGCAACCTTGCCAGGTCGGGTATACAATTGGATCTTGAGTTGCTCAAACCAGAATTCCAATACGCTTTTAGGATAGTTTAATTGACAGCTCTTCCAAAAGGGGGGGTCACAAGCGACGACTATACTCCGAATGAAATAGGTACATGCCCCTCCTTAAATATGGGATTGATGGGTTGAGTTAAGCCACACTTTTCTGGTAACAGAGAAATCTTTGGGCTTTATTATTCAAGCTTCTGGGAAGTTGTCTAACAGTCAAAATTCCCAACCTGAACATAATGAAACAAAATCTAGTCGGGGATAATTTCCTCGACTTTTCTTTTAGAATACTTTGAAGGACAGCGCAGTAAGTACTTTTAATCAGAGCAGATTTGTTAGATTGGTTCTGGAGCGTTGGAATCTACTGTTAAACAAATTGATAGGCAAACCAAGGTTTCGGGAACGCAATGGATTATTGAGAATACTACTCATTTGTTAGCTCATTGATGTACTTATCTCAACGGTTTTATTTAGGGAGAACTGCTAAGCGCGATCGCTCTCTTGTTAAGGTGAAGTGCTTCCTTTTACTTATACCAATTCCCTAAAATAATGCTACACATTATTCTCCCAGTCCCCTAGTCCCCTAGTCTCCCCGTCAAGCATCTGTAGTAACTTTAAATATAAACGGTATTATGCCTCCTGTTTAATACCAAAGTATAGTCTACTTAATTAAACACTGCTGTAATTTGTTCAGTCGAGAAGCATAAAATCTAATATGCTCAAGATACAATTGATGTAAAAAATTGCAAATTTATTGCAAATATCTAGAAATTAGATAGATAGAATAAAGGTGAGATTAATAAGTGAAAAACTCCAGTTGAAAGAAGAAAAGGAGTTTGAGAGTATAAGAATTCAGGAAATATGACAATTCAAGAACTTCAGCTACCTGGAAGGCTAACTTATCAGAGAAATTGAAGTAATTAGACTACAAGAAATAAGGCAGCGCAAAAGCTTTACCGCAATATAAATCCTATGGGCGATAGTTCTGCGATCGCTTGTTGCTAGCTTTGCCGCTCTAATTTTTACTCATTGGAGGTGAGAATAATGACAACTGAATTATGGCAAGAACTTGAAGATAAACAAGCAGAAAGACTTGTAGGTGGTACTCAGACAACTACGGGAGTAATCACAGGTCTTGGTGCGACTCGATGGGCAAACTCTGTAACCATTGACAACAAAAATCATCCTGTAACGACTGAAACTGCAACAGGTAGTGAAAGGGGCAAGTTTTCCTGGAGTTCAGATGAAATCCCCAATGCTTTTGATGTAGCCTACCTAGCTTACTGGGGTGGTCAAGAGGTCACCATAACCTATTCAGAATATGTTTTGTCTCCTCATGCCGATCCTGATGGAGATAACCTGCAACCTTTGTATCTCGTAGGAATCGAGTTCGGGTAGTAAAGAGATAAAAAGATTGAGCTTTCAGGTTTGACGATCCAGGTAGGCTGCACGTGGCAGCGCTTCCTACTAAGGTGTGAAAATGAGATACTCCCTTGTCCGACAACATTCTGAAGAAGACTGTGGTGCAGCCTGTCTAGCCACGGTAGCCAAACACTACGGACGCACCTTTGCCCTGTCTCGCGTCCGCGAAGCTGTCGGTACTGGGGCAAGAGGTACTACGCTACTGGGTTTAAGTCGGGGTGCAGATGGGTTGGGATTCCATGCTCGTCAGGTAAGAGCTTCGGAACAACTGATTGACCGAATCAACGAAGTTCCCCTGCCAGCTATCATTCACTGGAAGGGAAACCATTGGGTAGTATTACACGGACAAAAGCGTCATAAATATGTCATTGCCGATCCTGGCATCGGTATTCGCTACCTCACTCGTCAGGAATTGATCAGGGGTTGGCGCAACGGCATTATGCTACTCTTACAGCCAGACGACACTCGCTTTTATCAACAAGCAAACGATAAGGTGGGCGGGTTTGAACGCTATCTGGCGAGGGTTTGGCCCTATCGCTGGCTGCTGGCACAGGCAATTGCGATCAACATTGCCATTGGACTGCTATCCCTTGCCTCCCCGATCATGATGCAACTGCTCACTGATGACGTGCTAGTGCGGGGGGATACCCAACTTTTGGCGACTGTGGCGATCGCCGTCATCGCCATGAACTTGTTTAGAAGTGCAGTAGGCTTAGTCCAGTCTCATCTGATTGGTCACTTTGGGCAGCGGCTGCAATTGGGATTGATCCTGGAATACGGGCACAAACTGTTGAGCTTACCTTTAGATTACTTTGAAGGACGACGCAGTGGGGAAGTAGTCAGTCGGATTGCCGATGTTAATGCCATTAATGCCCTGGTTTCTCAAGTTGTCCTGGGATTGCCCAGCCAATTTTTTATCGCCCTAGTTTCCTTGGGCTTTATGCTTTTCTACAGTTGGGAACTGACTCTGGCATCTTTGGTAGCTTTTGTCATCGTCACAGTAGTTAACTTGTTGTTTCTGCCCGCCTTGCGGGCTAAAACTCGTAATATGATCGTTCTTGGCACAGAAAACCAAGGCTTTCTGGTAGAAACCTTTCGCGGTGTCCAAGTACTCAAAACCACCCAAGCTACCCCCCAAGCTTGGCAAGAATATCAGACCAATTATGGTCGCTTGGCTAATCTGGGTTGGAGTACGATGAAGTTAGGACTCTACAGTGGCACTCTCACTGGTATTCTTTCTAGTTTCACCAGTATTGGCTTACTGTGGTTAGGCAGCTACCTAGTAATTAATGGCACGTTAAGCATCGGTCAGTTGCTGGCTTATAACGGCATGAGTGGCAACTTCCTCGGCTTTTTGGGTGCAGCGATCGCTTTAATCGACGAGTTTATTACGGCACAGATCGTGATTCAACGCCTTACAGAAGTAATTGATGCTACTTCAGAAGATGCCAATGAGTTCCAAAAACCTGGGGCTGAAATTCCAGAAGCTGCCGATATTATCTGTACTAACCTCAACTTTCATCATGCTGGCAGAGTTGACTTATTACAAGATTTTTCCCTCACCATCCCTGGCGGGAAAGTCACTGGTCTGATTGGCAAATCTGGTTGTGGTAAAAGTACTCTTGCTAAACTAGTTGCTGGTTTATATTCCGTCCAGTCTGGCAATATACGCTATGGTTCCTATAATCAGCAAGACCTCGCCCTCGAATTCCTGCGACAACAGGTCATGCTGGTACCTCAAGAAGCCCACTTTTGGAGTCGCTCGATTATTGACAACTTTCGCTTTAGCTATCCCCAAGTTACCTTCGACCGCATTGTGGAAGCTTGTCAGATAGCTGGCGCTGATGAGTTTATCAGCGAACTACCCGACAAATATCAAACCGTATTGGGAGAATTTGGAGCCAATCTGTCTGGTGGTCAAAAACAGCGATTGGCGATCGCTAGAGCCATCGTTACTGAGCCGCCCATTCTAATTTTAGATGAATCAACTGGCTCTCTCGACCCAATCAGTGAAGCACAAGTATTAGATAATCTGTTATCTCATCGACAGGGCAAAACCACAATCGTGATTAGCCATCGTCCCCAAGTGATTAGGCGTGCAGATTGGATTGTGATGTTAGAGAAAGGACATTTGCAAATTCAAGGTACTCCCGAACAGTTGCGCTCTATTGTTGGCGATCACCTAGACTACCTAGATAGCATTACCCCATCTAAAAAGAGTTTCCTAGCCAAATCCTGTAACTTTCACCCTAATGGTGGCTCTCCAGCCCGTAGTTAAATCCACTCTCATGTTGAAGAGTCAATGTTCTTTAACTCGTCATGCTAGAACAATCTAAATCGGACTTTTTACCTCAAGCTCAAGTTAATGAATTTTTGCCACCCATCAGTCGCTGGCTGAATGTTGGTGGGCTGATTATCGTCGCTGTTGTCGGGTTAGCCATCCCTCTCGCTTCCGTGACTAAATATAAAGTTACTGTTAGAGCACAGGCAAACGTCCGACCTGCTGGAGAATTGCGATTGGTTCAGGCTAGTACAGAAGGTTCAATCATCCAAGTTTTGGTCGAAGAAAATCAACTGGTCGAAAAAGGGGATATTATTGCCACTATTGACGATTCTCGACTGCAAACTCAAAAGAGTCAATTACAAAACAGCATTGTACAAGCCCGATTACAAATAGTTCAAATTAACGCCCAAATTAGTGCTCTCAATAGCCAGATTTTAGCCGAAACTGACCGAACTGAGCGCGCTGTTGCCTCTACTAAAGCTGAGCTAGAACGCCGTCTGCGGGAATATCAAGATAGGCTGATTACTACCGTCGCTGATGTCGAAGAAGCCGAAGCAAATTTAATGCAAGCCCAAGAAGAATTGCAAGAGGGACAGGCACAGTTAAAGTCTGCCCAAGCTAACTTAAGGTCAGTTGAAGCTGCTTTCAGTGCCGCTCGAACCAAACGAGACCGATATAAACCAATTGTAGAATTGGGTGCTTTATCTCAAAATCAATTTGAAGAGGCACAATTAGATGTCCAACGGCAAGAACAAGCAGTGGAGGCACAAAAAGCAACAGTTGAAGCTCAACAGCAAACAATCGAAAGGTTACAACAAGGAGTTAAGGCAGCAGTTGCTAGGTTAAAACATGTTCAAGCTAGTCTGAAACCCAGTTATGCAGAAGTGGAGATCGCGCGATCGCGCATTGCCCAAGAACAAGCCAGCGGTCAAGTTACCCTTGCCACCTTAAACAAAGAAAGAGAAGCTCTACTTCAGCAACGGATTGAAATCAATAAGCAGCTAGAACGAGACGTTCGCGAACTTCAGCAAGTAGAAATCGATCTGGCTAAAACTACGATTACTGCTACAGCCAACGGTATTATTTCCCAACTTTTTTTACGTAATCCTGGTCAAACTGTTCGCTCTGGAGAGGAAATCGCCCAAATTGTTCCCAGTAATGCTGCCTTGGAGGTAAAAGCGGCAGTTTTACCAGGGGATATTGGCAAAGTAGAAAAAGGTCAAAAAGCTCAAATGCGAGTATCTGCATGTCCTTATCCCGATTACGGCACTCTTGATGGTACGGTCAGTCAAATCTCGGAAGATACTATTAAACCTCAAGCAAGTGATGCGGCTAACACCTTGACCACTTCTAGTCAGAAGGGTAATACTGTTAATGCTTTCTACGAGGTCACGATTCAGCCAGACACTCTCACTCTAGATCGGGGGAAACAGCAATGTGTCATCCAGTTAGGAATGGATGGGAGAGCCGATATTGTTACCAAAGAAGAAACTTTGCTCCAATTCCTACTTAGAAAAGCAAAGTTGCTCGCAGATTTTTGAGTCTCAATAAGAAAGGATTGGAATTAAGATTATCGCTCTCCAATTGTTATAGCAGTAGCCATATAGATTAGGACATCGGGTACTTGAAGATGATGCTCTTGAACTAAATTCAAGCTAAAAAGATTTAGCCTCCTGTAGCTCTTTTGGATAGACGGATAACTGCTGAATTTGCTTGCCTCGTTGGATTTTTAGCCTTAATTTCCGACCAATAGAACTTTTGGCGATAAGATCTTGCAATCGATCGGCTTCGGTCACTGCTATTCCGTCAATCGTGACGATAACATCTCCTCGACGCAAACCAGCTACCTTAGCAGGACTGTTAGGCATCACTTGGACGACCAAAACTCCACTGATTTCGGGTACAGTAATTGCAGCATTGGAGTTGCGGTTGATTTCCTTGGCAATTTCTGGAGTCAGATCGACCATCCGAATTCCGATGTAGGGATGAGGAATCTTTTCTCCGCGAGCTAGTTGGTCTTTAATTGCTTTAGCTGTGTCGATGGGAATGGCAAACCCGATTCCTTCAGCTTCGGCACGAATCGCAGTATTAATGCCAATCACTTCACCTCGTTCGTTTAACAGTGGACCGCCAGAGTTGCCTGGGTTAATCGCTGCATCGGTTTGGATAAAATCTAATCTTTTATCGGGAATACCCACTTGAGAACTAGAACGCTTGAGAGTGCTGATAATTCCCAAAGTTACTGTATTATCTAAGCCCAAAGGATTTCCCACTGCGATCGCCCAATCTCCTACTTGTAACCCACTAGAGTTTCCCAGTGGTGCTACGGGCAAGTTACGCCCCTCAATTTTAACTACTGCTAAATCTGAAGGTTCATCAATGCCTCGAACTTCTCCCTGAAAAGTGCGCCCATCCTTCAGAGTAACCATCACTGTATCCGCCTTACTAACCACATGAGCATTGGTGAGCAAGATCCCATCGCTGTCAATAATAAAACCAGATCCTTGTCCTTGCTGCCGATATTCTCTAGGCAGTCTGGGTAAAATATCTTCGCCAAAGAAACGGCGGAAGAAGGGGTCATCAAAGAAAGGAGGGGGAAAATCAAGCGTAATTGTTCTTTCTGTATTGATGCGTACCACTGCTGCCCCTACCCGCTTAACGGCAGCAACGACAAAGTTATCTGAAGCCCGCTCAACTATCGGTGTTTGAGAGAGGAGAGCCCAACTAGAGGTTGGCAGTTGCATCAGAGATGCTTTGAGAGTATGTTCGCGAAGCAACTGAAGGGGAAAAGCTTGTATTGCTGGCATCGTTACAGCGACACTTAGCACGATAACCAGCCCATAGATGCTAGCTTGACGTAGTTTCCGTAAATGCTGTTCGCTCGAATACATGACTGAATTCCTCCTCCAGAGCGATCGCTCATCCCCATTGCTATTTCGCAGTCAGTTCCCTCCAGGCAGCATCGAGAGCTGCTTTAGCCCGACCATTGGCGCGAGCAATACTGTGCTGTAAACTCTGCCATCGCTCTTGCAGAAATTCCGTTGCTTCCTTGAGAACATGAGGTTCGTATTTGCCAGAGGATGCCAGTTCATCGCTTGCTTGTTTAATTTTGACCCGAACCACTTCGGATTTATCTTCAGGACTCACTATACCGTGTAAGCGATCGCCAATTGTCTTGACTAAATTTTTAACGGCTTGAGATTTCTCACTCAGGAAACCTTTAAGTCCTTCTGCCTCAGTTTGAAGTTGGTTTTTGGCTGATTCTCGAATAATTACTGCTTCAGTCTCAATTGCCTCAACATCTTCAGGATAAAGGACTACTCTGTTACCCGAAGAACCAGCAATTGTGCCACTAAGAATATAGGCAGCAATCTCGCCCGTTTGCCAATCAAACAAAAAATCCTCTATCCATCCCAAAGGTTCTCCCAAGGTAGATTCAACAGCAAGCTGATGGAGACGAAGTAGGTGAGCTGGAGCATCTACCAAGGTACTGCTATAAGTCAATATGGCATCTGAACCCACGACAAAGACTTGCTCCAAAGGTAAATATCTCGAACTACCTGACAAATAAGTAACTCGCCCCCGCTCATCTAGCCACACCTCTTCTGTTTCACCAAGATGTGAACCTGTAGAGCCATCCATAGTGAGCAAACCAATGATTTGAGAGCGACGCACGACGTTAACCATAGTTTTTCTCCTGGATAAGAAATCCTAAAATTAAGGGGATCGAACAAGATAACCATCTGAGAGGTCTTTTGCCAATCCCCTTTTCTCTACCTTCAAAAACTTGAACTTTTCAGATAGCAGACCTTATGTTGACTCAACTTGAAGATAATCTTATGCAGCCACCTCAACTTTGACAGTTTTGTGTTTTTCAGCTTCAGTTTTAGGCAAAGTGAGAGTCAAAATGCCATTGTTGTATTCGGCTTTGACTTTGTCGTTTTGAATATGTGCGGGCAAAGGAATAACCCGTTCAAATTTGCCATAGCTGAATTCCGAACGTACCATACCTTTGGCTTCAGTTTTGCTTTCTGATTTGCGTTCGCCACTGATGTCAATAGATGTTTCGCTGACTTCAATATCTAGATCTTTAGCTGACATACCAGGAACTTCTAGTTTGACGCGAATTTCATCTTCGGTTTCATCCATTTCGGCAGCAGGCATAAAATCAAGATCCCAGAAGCGATCGCTACTAGGCATTAACCTTTCAAACAAACGATTCATTCTGCGATGCAGACTTTCCATTTCGCCGAAAGGTTCCCAACGTTCAATTTCTCGGAACGGATCGCGACGAACAATTGCCATCTTTTTACCTCCGAAATTTTCTGTTTCAACCTACTTGTTACTCTCTCTCCTCACACAAGTTGTAGAGAGTAACTAGGGAAATTATCTCCAGGCAAAAACTCATTCTTGAAAAGCGTTCTCAGTATTCACCCAGTCCTCAGATAACTTTTGCTTCTAAATTGTATGTGGTGGGCTGGGTGTAGTTCGCCAATCTTGAAGCTTTTACCTACATCCCTACCTCTATTTTAACTAATATCTAGTCATCCCAGTTTGCTCGCTAATCGAGGAGGAACGAGATTTGTCCGTTGATGCGATATTTGACGATTTTATTATCTTCGACTGTTGCTTCCATGTTTTTGATATAAATTGACTTAATTCCGTGTAAAGTTTTGCTGGCTTGTTCAACAGCTTTTGCTGCTGCATCTTCCCAGCTGCGATCTGATTCTGCTAGAATTTCGATTACTTTTAGCATTTCTAATTGCCTCCTTGAATAAAATGCAAATTTTTAAATCCAAAATTTCTTGAGAAAAATCTACAATGCTTGTTGCTTAAAACTTTCTAGTCCTCATAGTCACTAATCCTTTGAGAATCTGACAATCTTGGCAATTGCAGGGATTCGGACTTTTTAGAAACTACCTCTACCTATATTATATTTCCTATCACACTCTATTCCTTTAAATTGTAAATTTTTGCTTTTCATTCCAGAACTTAAAATGATCGGCTAATCCTACTTTATAGCAACAACCATTAGACTATCTAAATTTGTTAATATATAGATGAGCCCTTAAGTTAATCTACCTTCGCCATAGACTAAGTGGCAACGCTTTACAAGATAAAGCAAAGCCAAACCAAGCTCTAGGAAGAGGCGACTGTGAAAGGAGCAAAAGAGTAACTATAAGAGCGGTTCAACTGAAACTAGGTTAGGAGGAAACCTTGCAAAATCCCATAAGTGGAATGTAACGGGCTGAGTCGGCGAGTGACAAAGCCCGTTAACTTTGTTTAGGATTTTTATTTAAGTAGCTTCATAATGCGATCGCAGTTTCATGGGACGGGTATTAATTGGTACTAGTGGTTTTAGCTATTTTCATTGGGGCAAAGGAGTTTTTTACCCTCGAGATCTCAAGCCCCACGATTGGCTGGCATACTATAGCCATTATTTCGATACAGTAGAGATTAATAGTAGTTTTTATCGTCTGCCTACGGCAGAGACACTGAATCGATGGCGCGATGTAACCCCTACAGAATTCACCTTTGCGGTGAAAGGAAGCCGTTTTATCACTCACCTCAAGAGGTTGAAAGATTCTGAAGCTAGTGTCATAAAGTTTCTAAAACGCTTATCAATCCTCGATCGCAAGTTGGGAGTAATTTTATGGCAACTACCTCCTTCTTTGCCTTTGTCTTTACAACATCTACAGAATTTTCTTAGTTTTGTTCGTAATTTTATTCCCCTACCCAAGCTAGTTTTGGAAGTTAGACATCCAAGCTGGCTTGTATCAGAAGTTTTTGCACTGTTGTCAGAAGCAAATGTCAGTAGATCACAAACAAGCGATCGCTAATAAGCATATTTGCTAGTGCATATGTTCTGATTGGCGGTTATATATAAGTATAGGTTATATGTTAATCAAAGAAAACTTGAGTTGCATATATTTTTTCAGCTCTGGGAGGAAAAACAGTTAAATTATCAAGGCAGTTTGACAAATAATGAAGTAGAAATTGACTAATTTATCCAAACAAATAGCTCTAACTGATAACGAGACATTAGAAGAAGGATAATAATCGCAGGAATAAAGGTATCACAGGATACAAAAAACTAGCGATCGCCTGTTTTGTGATCTACTGAAAGTGATTATTATTTGGTAGTTGAAACATTTTAATAGGACTTTTCTAGAATCAATTTTGGATAAAACTTTGCAAACCAAATAGACAGAGGATGAATATTGCGGAAATCTTTTTGTAGACATAGATTTATTTCCCTAGGATCGCTTATACGGTCAAAACTGCGACTGCGCTTGAGATTCGATCGTCCGTCGTAACCCATCGCTTTAGACTTGACTGCTATTTCTAAGCCATCCCATCTTAAGACAACGCAGAAAAAACTTAATCGAAACATTACCAGGACTTAATTTAGTAACAGTTTGGTGTCGATAAGATACTCTAAGAAAATATAAACTTAAAAATATTCGCGAGCCAAATAACAAGGCTGAATTATAGTTACTACTGATGCAGGTTAAAAATAAAACTTCTTTTCCTAATAGCTGGTTTCGTGTTGCCACAAGTGACGATCTCTCTGCAAAAGAAGTTATTCCTCTGCATTACTTTGAGCGAGATTTAGTCTTATTTCGTACAGAAACAGGGACTCCCTGTATTCTCGATGCTTACTGTCCTCATATGGGGGCACATTTGGGATATGGCGGTTTAGTTAAAGACAACTGTATTCGCTGTACATATCACGGTTGGCTTTGGGATACCGAAGGAAATTGCGGGGGTATTCCTTATAGCGATCGCAGTTCTTCAGCAAAAATTGCCAGTTATCCCGTAATGGAAGTTAATGGGCTAATTTTCATGTATTATCATAGCGAAGGTAAACCCCCCAGTTGGCAGATTCCTCCAATTGCCGAATGCGATTCTTCAAAGTGGACTCGCCTCAGTTTTGTTCGTGGCTGGAAAGCCCGTACCGATCTGAGAAATTATCTGGATAATAGCGTCGATGTCGCCCATCTCTCTCAGGTACACAGTCAAACCTTTACTGCTGCCGAATCCAATTTGGTTGAAATTGACGGACCAGTTTTTACCCATAGAATGTCCCAGAAATATAATTTATCTTCTTTGGCTTCGGGGGGCTTAATCTCCGAATATGGTTCGGCAACGACAACCTATTATGGCCCTGGATATGATGTTAGTTTTTATCGAACTAAAGGTAAGTTTAATTTGGAATTGTTACAGGTTTTTACAGGAACACCGATAGACCAAAACTATCTCGATATTCAGATTTTTTTGAGTGTCAAAAAAGCTTTACCCGCACCCTTGAACCAGCTTTTAGCGATGATGCTCAAAAAAGATACCATTACTACTTTTGAACAAGATATTCCGATTTTAGAGAACAAAATTTATTTGTCTCAGCCTTTGCTTGTCAAGGAAGATGGCCCCATTGCTCAATGTCGTCGTTGGGTGCGTCAATTTTATCAGTAAATATGGAAATAATTGAAGTAAAAACTAAACAAGATTGGCAACTATTTCATCGCGTGCCACAGCGAGTCTATCAACAAGATCCTAACTGGATTTTACCTTTAGAAGCCGACATAGAAAGTATTTTTGATGTTAGTAAAAATTCTTTGTTCAATAATGGCGAAGCAAAATGTTTTGTCCTCTTAGAAAAGCATCAACCCTACGGACGGATTGCAGCATTTATTGATTTTAAATCCCAGTCAAATCAAATCTACAAACAAGGAGGAATTGGCTTTTTTGAATGTATTGAGAATCACGATTATGCTCGCAGTTTATTTGAGGTTGCCGAAGCTTATCTCCAAACTCAAGGAATTGAACTTATCGATGCCATGATTAATTTTGGCAGTCGAGATAAATATTGGGGGCTATTAGTTCGGGGTTTTCAACCTCCTCTGTTTCAAGAAAATTATCATCCTCCCTACTATCAAAAGTTGTTATTAGATAACAATTATCAACCTTACGAACAGATCTTGACCTATGCAGGGGACACGCAAGATATGCCCTTCAAACGTCTGCGTGCCATCTCTCAAAGACTCCAACAACGACAACCAATGTATGTTAAAGGATTTTCCTTTGACGAACAAGAGCGTTTTATTAAAGATTTTTGTGAAATTTGTAATGCAGCTTTTGCTCATAATTCTATGTCTCCCGAACAGGTAGAGCAAATGCTCGATCGCGGAAAAGATATTATCGACCCTCAGTTAATGTGTATTGGTTACTATCAGGATAAACCTGCGGGTTATATTGTTCTCTATCCCGATATTAATCCTCTCTTAAAAAATGTCAAAGGTAAACTAAACTTGTGGAACATTCCCGTATTTCTATTTAAAAAACAATTTACCTCCACCTTTGCAGCCAAGGGAATTAGTATCGGTATTCATCCCGATTATCAAGCCCAAGGAATTGTCGCGTTGTTGATTGATTTCCTCTGTTCCGAACGGAATATTAAACGATATCCCCAGATTTATCTCGCTGGTATCTCTACTCAAAATCACCAAATCCGCAGTATCTATAATAAACTGAATCTAGATATTGCCAGGGTGCATTGTACCTATCGCAAGGCTTTGCGAGAAGATATTCCCATAGAACCATTGGAATTTATCGATTTTGAAGCCAAAAGTTAAAATATCTAGCATTGAGCATTGATCGTTCATTATTTGGTATTTACTGCCTTTTGCAAGACTATCTGGATATCTAGCAATTCATACGAAATCCGATTACCAAAAAGTACCAAAAAATCGATCGTAGAGACGACCCCTCTAAATCTCCCCACCCCTCTTTATCTCCCCTTTCAGGGGAGACATCAGTCGTCCCTCCTTTTAGGAGGGAATGAGGGAGGTGGGAGACAATATGTTCCCTCTCCTATTAAGCTTAAACGCAATTAAATGACATTAATAGCATTACCTTTATTCTTTAGCTTTCTAGTCCAATTAATAACTAATTCTCCTTCATTTAAAAGTTGCTTAACTAGTTTTTCTAGTTCTTCTTTTGTT
>JASJEI010000175.1 GCA_030064795.1 Pleurocapsa sp. MO_226.B13
AATTATCAATGCAGGGGTCAAAGCTAGCAATTTTGAATTTCGCAACCTCAAGGGCGATCTAATTAATTCTCGTTCTCCCGAACATTCAGCAGATCGAATGCCAGGAATGTTGATCCATCGCAAGGCGATTTTAGAAACCTTACTCGAATTTCTGCCTCAAAACTGTCTGCATCTCGACAGTGTATTTGAATCTATTACTCAAACCGAGCAAGAAGTTACAGTCAATTTTAATAACGGTACTCAATGGCAAGGAGACTTACTAGTTGGTGCTGATGGTCTATTTTCTCAGGTGCGTGAATTAGTAGTGCCTGGAGTCGAGCCGTTTTACTTAGGCGATCTTGTTTGGCGAGGTATTATTGCCGACGATACTTTTTGCACTGACGGTAACTTTATAGTTTACGTTCGCGGTCGAGGTATTTACGCCAATTTCTTCGATTTAGGACGCGGTTTGACCCACTGGGGCTTTTTTGTAGAACAGGAACGAGAAGAGTCACAAAGAGCCGACTTTATACCCATACCAGAGCGCGAACTTGCCAAACTGCCCCAGTCAGCAAGAACTATTATCGAGTCTACTCCCATCGAGAATATTGTCACCCGCTACTCTTACGATATCGACCCCCTACCACATCTATATCAGGGAAGAATTTTATTAATTGGTGATGCTGGCCACGCCAAAAGTCCTACCCGCGCCAGAGGGATGACATCTGGTCTAGAAGATGGTTTGGCTTTGTCTCGGATACTAACAAGTAGTGATGATATTCCTCAAGCTTTAGCCTTATTTGAGGCAGAAAGAAAACCGATTGTTCACGAATATCAGCTTAGTAGTCGCAAACAAAGTTTAACTATTGGTCGTCGTCATAGAAAACAAGTTTCTGCGATCGCTAAATGAAAAAAAACAGAAACTTGCAAATCAATGGATTTGATTCAATCTAACTTAACGGAACATACTGCTGACCGAACTAGCCTCATGAATTCGCCAAATTGCTTCTCCTAACAAACTAGCGACTGATAATACGGTCAATTGCTCGAATTGTTTTGATTCGGGAATGGGAATGGTATTGGTGACAATAACTTCTTTGAAAACACCACTAGACAATCTGGAAACAGCAGGATTGGAAAAAACTGCGTGGGTAGCACAGGCATAAATTTCTTTAGCACCTTCTTCGCGTAATAATTTTCCTCCCGCAGATAAAGTACCCGCAGTATCGATCATGTCATCTACTAAGACGGCCGTTTTACCTTGGACATCTCCAATAACATTCATTACCTCTGCCACATTGTGGGCCTGACGACGTTTATCGATAATCGCCAAAGGTGCATCATTGAGTTTCTTAGCAAAGGCTCTGGCTCTGGCTACGCCACCAACATCGGGAGAGACAACAACCAAATCGTCCAGATTTTTGGTTGATAAATAATCTAAAATAGCAGGAGATCCATACACGTGATCCGTAGGAATATCAAAATAGCCTTGTATTTGCGCTGAATGCAAGTCCATAGCTAAGATTCTGTTTGCTCCCGCCTCTGTAAGTAAATTAGCAACCAGTTTAGCGGTAATCGACTCACGTCCCGCAGTTTTGCGATCTGCTCTAGCATAACCGTAATAAGGAATTACTGGAGTAATTTGGCGGGCTGATGCTCGACGACAAGCATCAATCATAATCATCAACTCCATGAGATTATCGTTTACTGGATTGCAGCAGGGTTGGAGTAAATAAACATCTGCTCCACGAATTGATTCTTGGATTTGGATATAAAGTTCTCCATCGGCGAAACGTTTGCGAATCATCGGGCCTAGATCCATTCCCAGGTAGCGTGCTACCTCTTTGGCAAGAGGAATGTTAGCAGAACCAGAAAATAATCTGAGACGATTGGAGTCAGACAAGAAGGGAGTCTGTTCCATCGACTGAGGTATTAGGGTAGTACTATGGCTCACAGCAAATATATTAAACTTATATTCAGGGCAATCTTACCATCACTAGGGTATTTTGTTATTGACAACAGTCTTGACAATCTTTGGTCAAGAATCCTAGTTGACTATGAAATTTAAAGCAAAAAATACAATAAATTAAGCTTTCTTTTCAGATTCATCGATGTTTTTTGTACATCTCTATACTAAATCTTTATGGCTATATTATATTTTTTGGGGTGATTTTTAGCATCGGTACATCTTACTCAGTAGATTCTACTAGCCTTATCTAATCACCAACTTTGATATTGTAAGAAAGAAAGTAGAGAAAAAACCAAAGCCCTCTGGAAATTATGACAACATTACTAATTGCAGGAACAGACACAGATGTCGGCAAAACTTTTGTGACGATCGCTTTGGCTGCTTATTGGCAAAACTACCTCTCGAACCAAAAGACTGGTACTCCACCACTTTTAAGTTTATTTAAGCTAATTCAAACTGGCACGGGAGATGTAGAACTATACAACAGTCTATTCGCTGCAACCGAATCAGTTGAAGTTATGGCACCTCTGCGTTTTTCTGCACCCGTCGCCCCGCCAGTCGCTGCCAAGAAAGAGGGAAAAATAATCGAATTGGGCAAGATCAGGCAAGAATTTTCTACCGCCCAACAAAAGTCTAATTTAGTGCTATTAGAAACTTTAGGCGGTTTGGGTTCTCCCGTGACCGATGAATCGATCGTCGGTAATATTGCTGCTGACTGGCGTTTACCTACGGTATTAGTTGTTCCTGTAAAATTAGGGGCGATCGCTAATACTGTGGCAAATGTCGCTCTGGCTCGCAGTCTGAAGATAGATTTGAAAGGAATTATTCTTAACTGTACTCAAGCTACGGCAAATAGAGGTCTCGAAGATTTGACACCAATCGATTTAATTCAATCTTTGACCCAAGTACCTATTCTCGGCATTCTACCCTACATCGCCGATCTTAAGGACACAAACAAGCTGGCGCGAATAGTGGCTAATTGGGATTTAGAACTTATTTTGCCCAAGCCAAAAGCTACTGTATCGTAAATCTTTAACCTTTTGAATCTTATTAAGCAAGAGGTTGGGGTGTACAAGGGTAGTGGACTGACACGCCTTAAATGTTGCATTAGAAGAGTCCACAGCGGTGCGACCCCGCGTCGACGTAAGGCGCAAGGGAATGCGCACCGAGAACACGGATGAACACAGATGATTTGTCTGCTGGATCGATACTCTTGGGTTTTTGAGATGCAGTCAGACCCTAACCCCTTCTTCCCAATCTCAAGCTTAGAGCTAAAAGCTAATGACTAATAGCTAGTTTTAATCTCAAGCAACAGTCTACCAGCTAGATTTGACGACACCAGGAAGTAAACCTTCATGGGCCCATTCTCGCAGTACGTTACGGGATAAACCAAAATCACGATAATATCCTCTTGGTCTACCAGTCACCATACAACGATTGCGTTTGCGAGTAGCAGAGCTATCTCTGGGTAATCTTTGGATTTGACGATGGATTTCGAGCTTTTCCGCTGCGGAGGTTGCTGTACGAAAGCGTTCTTTTAATTCTGCTCTTTTATCAGCATATTTTGCTACTAGGCGAGCGCGTTTCTTTTCTCGCTCGACCATACCTTTCTTTGCCATAAAAATTTATTGGTATTAATAATAAACACACAGCTTTCTAGTATACCTCGAACCCAGGATGGAGCGAAAGTTTTTAGTGAATTAAAAAATCAAGAGTTTAGTTTAAATACTCCTTTGCCGAAGGACAAAGATGAGCCAGTTGGCAAATTTCACAGAGGGGTTTTCGAGCCTTACAGACTGCTCTACCGTGAAAGATAGTGCGGATAGAGTAGTTCTCCCATTCAGGCTGAGGTAACAACGCCATCAGATCCTTTTCAATCTGAAGTGGATTATCCGATTTGGTTAATTGCCAACGATTACTGAGGCGTTTGACGTGAGTGTCTACAGTTACTCCTTGAATATTACCAAAGGCATGAGCGGAGACGACATTAGCAGTTTTACGGGCAACTCCAGGCAATTTTAAAAGCTGTTCCATTTGGCTTGGGACTTCACCATTAAACTCAGTGACAATCATTTGACAAGCACCCTGAATATTTTTGGCTTTGTTACGATAAAAACCTGTGGAGCGGATTAAAGTCTCTAATTCTTGGCGATCGCATTCCGCAAGTGCAGGTGCATCGGGAAACTTGGCAAATAAGGTAGAAGTTACTTTATTTACTCGTTCGTCGGTACACTGCGCGGAGAGAATTGTCGCGACTAAAAGTTGTACGGGAGTCTGATAATCTAGGCTACAGGTGGCATCGGGATAAAGTTTGGTTAACAGGGCAAAAATATCGTGCGATCGCTGTTTAGTAGCTTTATTAGGAGAGCTTTTTTTTGTTACCTTCTTAGTCGTAGCTTTAGTAGAAGTTTTAGACTTGGCCATTTAGTTGTAGTTAATCAAAGCAAAAATACTAGAAAGCCAGCAGCAACTATTATGACTCACACCCAATAACTAACTACTGGCTACTAACAATTTTGGCTAATTTATTTATTTGCAAACAGCTATTTACTGAAATAGATTCTGGAAAAAGGCTAAATTGATAGTATCGCGCACAATAATAAATATACCTAAACTGAGTAACAAAACTAAACCAGTCTGCATAATGCTGTCTTGTAGTTTACTCGGTAGAGGTTTACCTCTAATTCCTTCTACAGTCAAAAACGCTAATTGTCCGCCATCTAAAGCAGGTAAAGGCAAAATATTAATAATTGCCAAGTTAATACTAATCAAAGCTCCAAATTGGAATAGATTGCTCAAGTCATTACGAGCCAGTTCTGCACCTACCGCTACAATTGCAACTGGGCCAGCTACTTGTTGAGCATTTTCTTGAAAGTTACTAATCAATTGCCAAAATCCTTGAAGCGTTAATTGTACGATTCTTTGGAACTCATTAGCACCAGTAATAAAAGCTTCAATTATATTACTTGTACGATGACGGACGATGTCGCCATTGGGTGCAAGCATAACACCAATCTTGCCTTTGCCATCTTGACCAACATTAGGTGTGACACTCAAATTGATAATTTCTCGTTCGCGCTTCAGCGTCAGTTGCAACGGTATTTCAGGAGATTTTTGAATGGTAGACCGCAGATTTTCTAGTGCATTGGCAGAAGCTCCTAACTCTTGGTTGCCAACTTTGAGAATAATATCTCCTGCTTGCACACCTGCTCTAGCAGCAGCAGACTCTCCGTTACTTAATAACTCAGGTACTAGTACTCCTGGTTCGTAGTTTATATCTTGAAATCCAATCGCGATCGCTTGACCGACTAAAAGAAAATAAGCAAAAATTAAGTTGGCAATTACTCCAGCACTAATAACAATAGCTCGATCTAAAACGGGTCTGTTGCGCAATAGATTGGGATCGTCTGGAGGAATGATACTATCAGGATCGTCATCTGGAAAACCAACATAACCACCTAATGGAAAAGCTCGAACAGCATATTCTGTTTCAGAACCTTGGTATCTTAAAAGGGTAGGACCAAATCCGATTGAAAAGCGGTTTACTCGAATTTTTTGTAATCGTGCTGCTGCAAAGTGACCAAATTCATGGACTACGATTAATAGAAGCACGACTGAAATTGCCGCCAATACTGACATATTTAAAAATATTACTTTTATAAGTGTTTTGTACGATTTACTATTTTAGAACATTCTCTGGCTTCTCTTGGTAATATAAGGAGTTTTAGCATGGACGATAATTTGATTTGGCAACAAAATAGTGGCGATTTAAACAATGCCGATCACTTAGATGCGATCGCTTCTTGGTGGTCAGATCTTAACGGAAAAGAAGTTGTCTGGCGACAGCGGTTAATTCCTCCCAGTGGCGATTTAGCAGAGATCGATTGGCAACCGCAAAAGTTTGATGAGAGGGTTATTCTTCAAACGCCACAGTTAAGAGGAATCACCATCTATTGGCGCAGCGACAAAACAAGCGACGAACGCAATATTACCCCTAGCAAGCTGCAATTAAATCCCACCAAACAAGAACTATATATTGTTCCCCAATCTCAATCTCAGGTAGTAATTAGTATTAGTTTGCCAGGAGTGGTTTACCAAAAGCTAAATCTTGATAATCCCCAGATTGCAGCAACCACTAAAGACGGATGCGGGATCATCTTATTGCGAGATGAAGCAGAAAAACTAGAAATCAAAGTAACCTTGGATCGCGATAAGTTAAATTTATTACGCGATCGCCTCCAAACAGAAGTAAATTGAAGTTTTTATCGGTTAAGAAGCTCATAACTTGCAGTTTGTTTAGCTAGAGCCAATTTTAAGAAGATTTATTGATAAACAGTTCTTATTTATGGCAAAAATGTTATCTTATATCCATAAGAGCTACACTATGTTAGAAAAACAAACAGTCCACCATGAACAATAAACGTCAAGAAATCCTCAAAAGTGCTAGTCTCAGTCATCGTGAGAGTATGCGCAAAAGCTTAAACAATCGCTTAGAAGCTGCTAGGGCTAGAGGCGATGATAAATTGCTCAAGCAGTTAGAAGCAGAAGCTAAATATTTACATCTATAGTGATAATTTAGATTGCGAAAAATAAATAAATGTTAAGTAACTCCGACTAAATCTTAACAGCAACAGGGGTTTGGCATTGCTAAACCTTTTTTGTTTGAAAAATATAAAAGCGATCGCCAATCCGATTAGAAATAATATTAAAAAATAAAATATTAAAAAATAGGATCGATTTTTATCTTTCAGGTGATTATTTTGTTGGCGATAATTAGCTATCTTAATTTATAGTTGCCACTTTTCTTTTGGTCAGTCGTAATTGAGATTGAGGCAAAATTAAAAATACGGAAAATACTCTAGCTATGGAATCAGAATTCCAATTACCGTCAATTAGCGACATTAAATCATTCCCCGAATCTTCATCGAGTAACAAAATTATAGTTTGTCGGGGACGTAGCTGTCGCAAGTATAATTCCGAACAGGTTTTTGAAAACTTCAAACAACAATTACCACCAGACACCGAGTTAATTTCTGTTCCCTGTTTGGGACAATGCGGTAATGGCCCTATGGTATTGGTAGAATCCGAACAAATCTGGTATTCGGAGGTACATCCCGACGAAGTAGCTACCGTAATTAAGCAACATATAATTGGTAAATCTCCAGTTAAAGCGATGCTATACCAGAAATTTCATCCGTAGGTGCGATCGCTTTTTGATTGAGTTAATCATTAGTAAGAAGGTTTAGTGTCAAAATCAGTTTGCAGTTGTATTTTTTACAATAAAGAATGAAAGATCTCGGTGCTTCGACTTTGGAGTCATAGCCAATAAGGAATAAAAACAGGGGTAGACTATGAAGATAATAGTTTTAACTCTCTTTCCAAAATAGATCGTTGTGCAAGGCAAGGCAATACTCAAATTTTCTGTCGTTTTTTGTGAGCTGACTTAATGACTAGCAAACCACCTTCTAACGGTAACAATGTTCAATCACCCATTAGCAAAGCAGTTACCCAAGCCGTACAAAAAATTCAGGCAAAAGTTAATTTTAATTCCAGCAATTTTAAATCGGGCAAACAGACTCCAGAATTACGCATTAAGGAAGCAGATGGCAAAGAACAAATTTATCCGTTAGCGGGCGATCGCTATACTCTGGGTCGTAGTTCGAGATGTGATATTAGTATTCGCAACCCAGTCGTCAGTCAAACCCATTTAATTCTCAAGAGAAATCGTAAAAAACCCCGTTCTTTTATCGTCCAGGATGAAAAATCAACCAACGGGATTTATCGGGGTAAACGTCGCTTCAAAACCTTCTCTTTGTTTCACAATGAAAGCTTTACTCTTGGCCCACCAGAATTAGCTGCGGGTGTCACCATAACCTATTATAATCCCCCACCGTTTTGGCTCTATGGTGTTCGTTATTCCCTTTATGGCGTGGGAGGAATGGTATGTTTGCTCTTACTACTTTTAGGAATTGAATGGCTCAGAGTACCCGTTTATCCCATACCAAGAGAATCCACCTTACCAGTAGTAGTTTATGCGGGTGATGGAGAAACCACGATCAATCCTACTGCTAGAAACAACACTCATCGCGAGCTTAAAAAACTTTCAGATTTTTCGCGTTATTTACCCCAGGCGGTAATTGCTTCGGAGGATAGTCGTTTCCATTGGCATTTTGGAGTCGATCCTATTGGCATAACCAGGGCGTTAGTCATCAATCTTACTTCTGCTGAGTTACGTCAGGGTGCAAGTACCATTACCCAACAACTAGCCCGCAGTCTGTTTCCTGAAGTGGGAAGAGAAAATACTGCGGGGCGGAAGATTCGGGAAATGATGGTAGCCTTAAAGCTAGAGACTTTTTATAGTAAAGATTTTATTCTCAAAACCTATCTAAATCGAGTTTATCTGGGAATTGGTAGCTATGGTTTTGAAGATGCAGCCCAATTCTATTTTGAAAAATCCGCAGCCGATCTCGATCTTTCTGAAGCAGCTACTCTGGTAGCTATTTTACCCGCACCCAATTTATATAATCCCGTTAAAGATTACGATACCGCAGTCGGCTTACGCAACCGTATTATCGATCGCATGATCCAATTGGGTATGGTAGGAGAGGCAGAGGCAGATCGGGCAAGGCGATCGCGTATTGAAGTTAGCCCCAAAGCTCGCGAAACCTTGAATAGTACTGTTGCACCCTATTTTTATAGCTATGTCCTCAACGAACTTGAAGCTTTATTAGGTTCGGAGGTGGCAAAAGAAGGTAACTTTATTGTGGAAACTAGTTTAGATCCTCGGTTGCAGCAACAGGCAGAAACAGCCCTGGAAAATTCAATTGAGAGTGACGGCGATCGCTTTGGTTATTCTCAGGGAGCAGTTGTTACTCTCGACAGTAGAAATGGTGATATTCTCGCTCTTGCTGGTGGCGTAGACTACAATCAAAGCCAATTTAATCGGGTAGTACAGGCAAAAAGACAACCAGGTTCGACGTTTAAAATCTTTGCCTATGCAGCAGCACTAGAAGCAGACATCGATCCAGACACAGAATACTCCTGCGCGCCTCTAACCTGGAGAGGACAACAGTACCGAGGCTGCGAACGTAGCAGCGGTGAGATTGATATGTATCAGGGGCTAGCTCAGTCGGAAAACGTTGTTGCCCTGAGAGTAGCTCAAGATGTAGGCTTGAAACAAGTAATTGATGTCGCTCAACGTCTGGGGGTAAAATCGCCCCTAATCGAAGCTCCAGGACTCGTGATCGGACAAAGCGAAGCTACAGTTTTAGAAATGACTGGTGCTTATGCCACGATTGCTAATGACGGTATTTGGAATAAACCCCACGCTATCAATCGAATTTTAGATGGCAGTGACTGCAAAAATTCCAGTAATCGCGATACCTGTCGTATAATCTATACTTTTGATGACGATGAGGCAACCTACCGCGATGTTATCGCCCCAGAAATTACCGACGAACTTACCGAGATGCTTCAGGTAGCGGTAGAAGAGGGGACGGGCAAAGCGGCCTTTCTAGATGCAGGGGAAGCGGGGAAAACTGGTACTACCGATAATAATGTAGACCTTTGGTTTATCGGTTATGCTCCGATCGAAGATTATGACTGGATTACAGGAGTCTGGTTGGGTAATGACGACAATTCTCCTACCAGGGGTAGTAGTTATCAAGCAGCCACTATTTGGGGTAGATATATGAAACAAGCTCTTAGCAATTAAGATCGAGGGCAATAGTAGCGATCGCCGATGTAATCATCTGCAATAGAAACCAGTTTAAAAATTGATGACAGACCAAATGACTGTCTCGTCGAAGAATAAACAACTAAAATCCCCCAAATTTTGGGGGATTTAAAGGGTTTAAAGATAATTAATTGATTAGGCTTTTTAAAGAACCGTCTTAAACCGCTTCTAAGTTCTTTTCGCCAGTACGAATCCGAACCACTCGATCTACAGGATATACAAAAATCTTACCGTCTCCAATCTCCCCAGTACGAGCAGCAGCGATGATTTTATCCACTACCATGTCTACCTGATCGTCTTCGATCACGATTTCTAACTTGAGCTTTTGCAAAAATTCTACAGTATATTCCGAACCGCGATAACGTTCTGTCTGACCTTTCTGCCGACCAAAACCCCGCACTTCCGAAACAGTCATACCTACAACTCCAGCATTAACCAGGGCAATCTTGACTTCATCCAGTTTAAAAGGTCTGATAATAGCTTCTATTTTTTTCAATTTACATTCTCCTGTCTTTAGTATAGAAGTTTGACTGTAACCATTTTACGTATATTTAACTAGAAAGCCAGCCCAATGGTTTATAGATCGTAATTGTTTGGCGCAAATCGTGACTTGAGCCAGACTAATATGCAACAAGATTGAATTCGCTAGCTTCTAAACTAGATTCTACTCGAAATAGCCGAAAAGACAACAATTCCCAGATTAACTCCCCAAATAACGATCGTGATCGACACAATTGCCGCTAAAAATCGAGTTAAAATAGGACTATTTGGTTTGAGATTAACCTCTACAGGGGATTGAAAAACACCTAGATTCAAAATTGAAACTATTCCCAAATTAATCTCGATAAAAACTATCAACAACAGTCAATAAAACTATTTTTCTTCATAATAAAGATAGAGTACAGAAAGTAATAGCATCAGCTTGATTCTCATCTCTATTTGGTCAAGACTTGTGTTGGAATTAGCTCCTCAGCGATCGATTCTCCTGTTTAAGTTCTGATTCCTCAGACAACTGGCTTAAAAACCCCGAAACATGGCAAAATAAATTACGCTCTGATGAAAAAAGATTAACGATAAATTCTGTTGACTAACATAGCTGTAAAAAAAACGAAAATTAATATGACTGCAACACTCGAAGCACCAAAAAAAACTCGTCGTCAGGTTTTCCCGTTCGTGGCTATTGTAGGACAGGAAGAAATGAAGTTAGCTCTTTTACTCAATGTTATCGATCCTAAAATCGGTGGGGTAATGATTATGGGCGATCGCGGTACTGGTAAATCCACTACGATTAGAGCGTTGGCCGATCTATTACCAGAAATAGAGGTGGTTGAAGGCGATCCTTTCAACAGCGATCCTAACGATCCTGACTTGATGAGCGACGAAGTCAAACAAAAACTCGAACAGCAAATACCAATTAATACGGTTAAAAAGAAAGTACAAATGGTCGATTTGCCTCTGGGTGCGACCGAAGATCGGGTATGTGGCACAATCGACATCGAAAAAGCTCTTTCCGAGGGGGTCAAAGCATTTGAACCAGGTTTGCTCGCTAAAGCCAATCGTGGCATTCTCTATGTAGATGAAGTTAATCTCCTCGACGATCACCTTGTGGACGTACTTCTAGATTCTGCTGCTGGTGGTTGGAACACTGTCGAAAGAGAGGGGATCTCTATTCGCCACCCCGCACAGTTTGTGATGGTAGGTTCGGGTAACCCCGAAGAAGGCGAACTGCGTCCTCAACTTCTAGACCGCTTTGGGATGCACGCAGAAATACACACCGTCAAAGAACCCGATCTGCGAGTCCAAATTGTCGAACAAAGGGCCAAATTTGACAGCGACCCCAATGCTTTTAGCGATAAGTATGCAGCAGAACAAGAGGCTTTACAAGACAAAATCGTCCAAGCGCAACAACTATTATCTTCGGTGACAATTGATTACGATTTGCGCGTCAAAATTTCTGAGATCTGTTCGGAATTAGATGTCGATGGTCTGCGGGGGGATATAGTGACCAACCGCGCTGCTAAAGCACTTGCAGCTTTTGAAGGACGCACCGAAGTAACCATAGATGATATTCGTCGAGTAATCGTTCTTTCTCTGCGTCACCGCTTACGTAAAGATCCTCTAGAATCGATCGATTCGGGATATAAAGTAGAAAAATCCGTAGCTCGTGTTTTTGGTTTAGAGCTAGAAGAGTAAGTTTTTGATTAAACTAAAGATCTACACTAAGATCGTGGTTGCGATCGCCAAATTCGACCACTAACCCATGGCAGTAACTACAGACAATCGGCAAACAACAAAAAAAGAGGCAAAAGTGCCTTTAATTGAACTAAGAGGAGTCAGCAAATCTTTTGGTGATAAAGTAATTTTAGATCGGGTAGATCTCAAAATCGACCCAGAGGAAGCATTAGTGATTATTGGCCCTTCTGGAACTGGTAAATCAACTATTCTGAGGATGATTGCTGGTTTATTGCCTATAGATCGTGGCACGATTTATTTTAAAGGTCAAAAAAGGACGGGTTTGATTGAAGACCAAGAAGACCCGATCGGAATCAGCATGGTGTTTCAGCAAGATGCACTGTTTGATTCTCTGACAGTAGAACAAAATGTAGGATTTTCTCTCTATCAGCATTCACAACTAGATCGGTCTAAGATCAAGCATTTAGTAGATGAAAAGCTGGAAATGGTTGGATTGTCGGGAACAAACGACAACTTTCCCTCTCAGTTATCTGGGGGGATGCGCAAAAGAGTCAGCTTTGCTCGTGCTATTATGTCCGACCCAGACAATCCTAAAAGCAGACCAGAGATTGTACTTTATGATGAGCCGACGGCGGGTTTAGACCCGATCGCTTCGACTGTAATTGAAGACTTGGTGCGAGATTTACAGTGTACAAAACGGGGCTGTGGCACTTATATCATGGTTACACACCAACAAAGTACTATTCGTCGTACTGCCGATCGCGTAGTCTTTTTATATGGGGGCAAAATTCAATGGCAAGGAAAGGTAGAAGAAATTGATTCGACAGACAATCCCCTAGTCAGACAGTTTTTTAGTGGTAGCGTTAAAGGCCCAATTCGCGTAATTGATTAAACTAAAATAATTTAAGGGAAGAGGAGAAGTATGCGATCGCGCACCATCAAAGAAGGTTCGGTTGGTCTAATGATTATTGGCACTATTGCTCTATTTGGTGCATTAGCTCTCTGGATCAGAGGTTTCAAATTTGGCACCCAAAGCTATACGATAGTAGCGGATTTTCCCGATGTCAACGGGATCAGAACGGGCGATGGGGTTCGCTATCGAGGTTTGAGAGTCGGTCAAATTGAGGATATTCAACCAGGTACTAATGGGGTAGATGTCACAATCTCGATTGATTCTGACGAACTTTTGATCCCCAGCAGTTCTGTTATCACAGCTCGCAGTGCAGGGCTAATTGGCGAGACATTTATCGATATCGTTCCCGAATCCGATCTACCCACCGATAGTCAAGACTTATCTCCCATTGGTAATAATTGCGATTCAGCCAAAATTATTTGTGACAATGCTCGGATCGAAGGTGAGAGAGCGATTAATCTAGACGATATCTTGCCATATACCTATCGTTTTAGCAAGTCCTATGGCGAACCAGAATTTGTAGCCAGGGCGGATGCTATGTTGCAGAATTCAGCCCTTGCAGCCCAAGAAATTGCCAGTCTGAGTCGCAATACTTCTATTTTGGTAAAGGAGCTACAGCAAGAAGTAGAAAATGTTTCTAAGATTACCCAGACAGTAACAGAGGTAGCAAATAACACTTCTAGCGAATTAATTGCTACAGCTAATACCTATCAAGAAACCGCCGAACAAATTACTGAGCTGACTAAGAGCGTAGAATCGTTAATCGCTCAAAACCGCACTAATCTGACAGCTACTTTAGATAGTATCGGTACTACTAGCGATCGCCTACAGGGTTTAGTCACTAAGATAGATAAAGCGGTAGAGACTGCGGATACAGAAAAACTAGCTGCCAATTTGGAAACCTTAACCAGCAATGCAGCAGTTGCTTCCCAAAATTTAAAAGCGATTTCTGAAGGCTTTGGCAATCAAGAAAGTTTGGTTAGTCTACAACAAACTCTAGACTCAGCTAGGGTGACATTTGACAATGCGCAAAAGATTACTGCCGA
>JASJEI010000176.1 GCA_030064795.1 Pleurocapsa sp. MO_226.B13
AAACCGCGTCCAGATAGAAAACTGGAGTTTTCAAATAATTCCTTTTCCCTTTACCCCTTTCCCTTTTACCTAAAAACGAGAAAATCAAAAACTATGGGTTTCAAAGTAGACGCGGTTTAGTACAGAAAAAAAGTATCATCAAAAAACTAAATCAAGTAGGGTGGGGTGTGCCTCGCCTGACGACAAATATCTGGCTCAATTAGTTATGCAAACCGCCATATTTGCCATTAACAACAAAACTAACCCAGTAAAGACTAAGCAAAATATACCTGCAACTCCTGCCAATGGCTGTCGATCTATTCCTGTCAGCCAAGAATTTTTTGAATTGTAGCTTAACAATTCTGCCGAATCCATACAGGTCAAACCCCAAATCCAACCTGCATGAAGACCCAAAGCCAAACCAATGCTACCATTATCGATTAATCTTGCTCCGACTAGAATCATTCCCATTAACCACAGACCTGGAAGTTGTGGGATCGTCTTTTTTTGTTCCCAAATTAAATGTAGTACGGCAAAAATAATACTGGATGCTGTAGCAGCAAACCAGTAGGAATAATCTTTAACTAAAGTACTAAAGACATAGCCACGAAATACTAATTCTTCAATCAGACCGATCGCTAAACTTAAAGCCAGAATAGGTAAAAGTAAGAGATACAATTGCTTGCTGTTTTCCCAGTGCCAATCAACTAAATTGAAAATAGATTCTAAACTAAAAACCATTGCTAAGCTGACCAGGCTGACAGCCAGACCTAACAATATAGATATCGAGATATTGGGCTGTAGGCTGAGACCAAGACTAGCCCAAGACAAATTTTCAACCTTGATTTTCCATACCAAAATAAGCGGAGTCAGAAGATAAAGAGATGCCAATAAAATCAGCTTTTGTTTGGGCATTAAATTTTTACCTGGTTGCCAGTCAATCAATCGAGATACAATCAAAGCGATCGGCAACCAGATAATAGTCCAGACTCCAAAAAAAGCACATACTTTTAACCAGGATGTATCAAACATCTTCAGGTAATTGAGGTAAAAGGACATCGCCCTCGCTACCAAAGGCGATCTTAAACAGAGAATCTCTTTAAAAATAACTAGTTTTCTGCTGCACCATTTTCTTCACCATCAATTTGTTTGAGGTGGATGTGTTTATAGCCTAATTTGATTTCAAATTTGTCTCCTTCTTTCAAGCCCATCGCCTGAGTATAAGTAGAACCGATGACAATTTGACCGTTTTTATGAACGCTGACTCGATAAGTGGGTTCGCGTCCGCGACCATCTTTTGTACCTTCAGGATCGAGAGGAACTCCCTTGGCAGCTAGTACTGCATCGTAAAAATCAGTTAGGTTTACTCGCGTTTGATTATCTTTGGTGGTAGTATAATATCCACATTTTTTAGCGGTTTCCCGTCTTGGTAAATGGGATAGCTCTTTTACTTTTTGAAGTAAAGCTTTTCCTGTTAACGGGGCTGTAGCGGTGTCACTCATCTTATTTTTATTTTCCTCCAATTTTTGTCTTATATAAAAAAAGACTATCTGAACCTATTTGACATTATAAGAAATATACCGTTAATTCTCACTATTGTCACAATTATTTGGTAACAATTTAGTTTTTTTTTAATGATACCTTACAATTAATTTTAAATTATTTAGTCTTGAGTAACAAATTATTGGTTGACCTCAAGATAGTTTGGTTGCTTGTTTTCTTCCAAAATCCGCCTTTGGAGTTATTTTAAAGAATTTTTTTCTAAGAAGATTCTCATAAAATTCTTGACTTTTGTTATTTTGAAATGCTATTTGGCGAGCAGAATCTAATTAAATATTTCTTTCTAACTATACTTAGATGACAATTATCGACCGGTTTCTCACCCTGAGTAGGTAATCTCACCTCAAAAAACCCGAACTGAATTTTTTATTGGAGAATTAGATTAGAATAGCTCTCAGTCATTGCTTGTTATTTGCCGATCGCAATCCAATTCTTGGTTGTTTTTTGTTTAATGAAGTGAAATTACTGATGAAAATAAAAATATAAAAATACCTAGATTATTTAATTACTCTGGCTCGATGTGGCTTGCATGGCGAACCCCAAGCAATTTTCTCGGCAGGAATATTACGAAATACACTGCTTCTAGCCCCAATGATACTATTAGCCCCGATCGCTACTCCCGCAGCCACAAAACAATCAGTAGCAATCCAAACCCCATTGCCGATACTAATAGGAGCGGTAATCAAACTAAAATTGGCATCGGTAAAGTCGTGACTAGCCGTGCATAAATAAGATTTTTGGGAAACAACGCAATTGCAACCGATGTTAATACGATCGACACTATACAAAACTACATCATCTCCAATCCAGCTATAGTCACCGATCGCAATTTTCCAGGGATAGATAAACCTAGCACTGGGACGAATCACGACTCCTTTACCAATTTTTGCCCCAAACAAGCGCAACAACCAAACGCGAAAACCATTAAAGTTATGCAAGCTTAAAGGAAACAATACTCCCTGTACCAACCACCACAAGATCACTACTAAACTATGTCTGCCTCGCTGGTGCTGAGACGAATCATATTGTCTTAAATTCACCCAAGATTCTGCATCCAAAACTGGCATTGAGTCGATTGTGTTATCGATATTAGTATTCATAATTCAAAGTTATAGTTGCTCGCTTATTTATGAACTCTCATCAGTTAAACACAAAAAAAATTGTTTTAGTTACGGGTGCGTCTCGGTCTGGGAAAAGCGAATTCGCCGAAGTACTGGCGACTAAAACAGGTAAATCGATTACCTATATTGCTACGGCAAAAATCGATCCAAGCGATCGCGACTGGCAAGAGAGGATAGTCAGACATCAGCAAAGAAGACCCCAAGATTGGCAGACTAAAACTATATCCGATACAGAATTATCATCATACATTGTTGGAGCTTCGGCAGCAGAATGTTTGTTAATTGATTCTTTAGGAACTTGGATCGCTAACTTTTTAGACCTACAAGAAGAAAAATGGCAAGAAATTAGCAGTGATTTTCTAGCTAGTCTTGAGGCAAGCAAAGCAGAAATTATTCTAGTAGGAGAAGAAACTGGCTGGGGTGTTGTCCCTGCCTATCCTCTGGGAAGACTGTTTCGCGATCGCTTGGGTCATCTATCAAGGCAAATTGCCAATCTTGCCAACACTACTTATCTAGTAGCAGGAGGTCATGTCCTCAATCTGACTCAGTTGGGTCAACCCTTAAGTAAATATAAAATATAGCCGATCGGTGATTCTCGAACCGCAAATAACAACTAAGATCGAGATAAAAGAATTAGAACATTTGGGCAAGCTGTCAGATTGCATCTTGGTAAGTTAGCAGGCAACTATTGTTTATTCCAAAGTTATATATGTTAATCCCAACACCTCTAATTGCCCATCAAAGATATTAGCTAGACTATCTTTTTATTTTAAGTAGTTTAACAGAACACTCGAATCTAAAAATGGAGAATATACATAATGGCATCAACAACACAAGTTAGAACCTATCTTGCTTACTGGTTTCAACTAGGTAAAAAACTAGTCTGGCGCAACCGTGAAACCCTACTACCCAAACCTGTGATTGTAGGCAATCGCTTTTCTCCTCAGTTTGAAGAATGTTGGCAAAAGATTGCGAGTGTGGAAGGTAAAGATTGTTATCTAGAAGGAAATAGCCAGACTATTGAAGAACTCTTGTCTTCTGCTTGGGAGATTGACAACTGTGCTAGATGCAGTATGCCTGTACCAATGATTGAATTGGGTATTCAGCCTCTCGAATGTTTGTGTAGCGACATGGATAACTGGCCTAACGACCAATTACCCGCGCCGCGATCGCCTGTAAACAACTATGTACAGTTAAATAAAATTAGAGCGCGTCTTCAGGCGAAATAGAGCCAACTCAGTCAGTTAGTTGTTTTTGGTTGCTCAAAGGAAAAAAAGAGAGAACATAATTTTTGTTCCCTCTCAGTTGTTGTTAATTTCTCTAAGCTAGAAGCTTCTTGCTAGAAGATAATTCTCGAACATAAATAAATATTGTTTGAATTAACTGAATTGATATTGTGCTGATATTGGTTAACTACGTTGAGTCTGTTTTTTTTATGCAGATAGCTAACTTTGATACTGCTTCCTACCATAGCCAAAACTCAATAAATATAAATTAAGCTAATTAATGAGAGGCGGATAACGCTAATATGATTAAGAACTCTTAAGTACTGTCTGTATGTCTTCCTCCAGTAACGGTATCAAAGCCGACGGTAAAATCAGCAAAATTCAATCATCTTCCCTTGGAGAAAACGTAATTCGCATTTCTGGTGCGAGGCAACATAACTTAAAAAATATCAATCTAGAGTTACCTCGCAATCAGTTGATTGTCTTTACTGGGGTATCTGGTTCGGGAAAATCCTCTTTAGCGTTTGATACTATCTTTGCCGAGGGACAACGACGCTATGTAGAATCACTCAGTGCTTATGCCCGTCAGTTTTTGGGACAGTTAGATAAACCCGATGTCGATGCCATAGAAGGGTTGAGTCCTGCAATTTCGATCGATCAAAAGTCTACTTCTCATAACCCTCGTTCTACTGTAGGTACGGTAACAGAAATCTACGACTATTTAAGACTATTGTTTGGTCGGGCTGGCGAACCCCATTGCCCCAAGTGCGATCGCTCGATTGTTCCCCAGACGATCGACCAGATGTGCGATCGCATTATGGAATTGCCCGATAAAACTAAGTTTATGATTCTTGCCCCTGTGGTGCGGAGTAAAAAGGGGACGCACAAGCAATTATTGTCGAGTTTGGCTTCTCAGGGCTTTGTTAGGGTTAAAATCGACGGCAAAGTCAGACAGCTAGATGACAACATTAAATTAGATAAAAACTACAAACACGATCTGGAAGTAGTCGTAGATCGTCTGGTCAAAAAACCAGGAATTATGGAACGTTTGGCAGATTCCTTGGGGACTTGTTTGCGTCTGGCCGATGGTGTTGCTGAAATTGAGATTATTCCTGCTGCTGAGGCCCAAGAAAGCGATCTACCTGCAAAGATAGTCTTTTCAGAAAACTTTGCCTGTCCCGAACATGGTGCAGTTATAGAGGAACTATCACCCCGTTTATTTTCCTTTAATTCCCCCTATGGTGCTTGTCCCGACTGTCACGGTTTAGGCAGTCACCGCACCTTTGCCCCCGAATTGGTCGTACCCGATCCCAAACAGCCAGTATATAGCGCGATCGCACCTTGGTCGGATAAGGATAATTCTTACTATCTTTCTTTGCTACACGGAGTAGGACAAGCTTTTGGCTTTGAGATTCAAACTAAATGGGAGAATCTCACCCCCAAACAACAAGAGGTAATTCTTTACGGTGCAAAAGAAGCCGTCTATTTTGAGTCTGATAGTCGTGGCGGACAATCCAAAGGTTATCATCGCCACTATTCAGGGGTAATCAAGATGTTGCAGCGCAATTATCAAGAGACAAGCTCGGACTCGATTAAAAATAAGTTAGAACAGTATTTGATCGATAAACCCTGTGGGACTTGCAATGGTCAACGTCTTAAACCCGCCTCTCTATCGGTAAGTTTGGGACAATTTCGCATCAACGATCTAACCAGCGTGCCAATTCATGAGTGTCTTAGCCGAGTCAATAATTTTCAACTAACTAAACGTCAAGCATTAATTGGAGAGTTGGCCCTCAAGGAAATCAAAGCCCGTTTGCAATTTCTCTTAGATGTAGGTTTAGACTATCTCACTCTAGACCGCGCTGCCATGACTCTTTCTGGGGGAGAAGCCCAGCGAATCCGTCTGGCTACTCAAATTGGCGCGGGTTTGACGGGAGTGCTTTATGTCTTGGACGAACCGAGTATTGGCTTGCATCAACGAGACAACGATAAGTTACTAGTTACCCTCAAAAAACTGCGAGACTTGGGTAATACTCTGATTGTAGTCGAACATGACGAAGATACGATTCGGGCTGCGGATAGTTTGGTGGATATCGGGCCAAAAGCTGGGGTACATGGAGGCGATATAGTAGTTCAAGGGGATTTAACAGCTTTATTGAATTCGGAAACCTCCCTCACAGGGGCATATTTATCGGGAAAACGAGTAATTGCTACCCCAGAGGCGAGAAGAAAAGGCAAAACCTTTGGCTTGACTCTTTATGACTGCCATCAAAATAATCTCAAACATATTGATGTCGAGATTCCGTTAGGGAAGTTTGTTTGTATTACTGGGGTATCTGGTTCGGGTAAGTCTACCCTAATCAATGAATTATTACATCCCGCGTTAAAACATAATTTAACTCGTAAAGTACCCTTTCCTGAAAAGCTAGGAGAAGTTAAGGGTTTACAGGCGATCGATAAAGTCATTACTATCGATCAGTCTCCAATTGGTCGCACTCCTCGTTCTAATACTGCCACCTATACAGGGGTATTTGATGCGATTCGGGCAATCTTTGCCGAAACTATCGAAGCTAAAGCCAGGGGATACAAAGCAGGAAGATTTTCGTTTAACGTCAAGGGTGGTCGTTGTGAAGCCTGTGGCGGACAAGGGGTAAACGTAATTGAGATGAATTTTTTACCCGATGTTTATGTCCAGTGTGAGGTTTGCAAAGGGGCGAGATACAACCGCGAAACTCTTCAGGCTAAATATAAAGGTTATTCTATTGCCGATGTTTTAGACATGACGGTAGAAGAAGCCCTAGAAACCTTTAAAAATATTCCCCGCGCTGCTAACAAGCTGCAAACTCTAGTCGATGTTGGTTTGGGTTACATCAAGTTAGGACAACCAGCCCCGACTCTCTCTGGTGGTGAGGCGCAACGAGTCAAACTAGCTTCAGAATTATCCCGTCGCGCTACGGGCAAAACTCTTTACTTAATTGACGAACCGACTACAGGCTTATCATTCTATGACGTTCATCATTTATTAAATGTCCTGCAACGTTTGGTGGATAAGGGCAATTCTTTAATCGTAATCGAACACAACCTAGATGTAATTAGATGTTCTGACTGGATTATCGATCTTGGCCCCGAAGGCGGAGATAAAGGCGGAGAAATTATCGCCACAGGTACGCCAGAAGCGGTAGCCGAAAATGAAAAATCCTATACGGGTAAGTATTTAAAACAAGTCTTACAGCGTTATCCTGCTACTGCGGATTTAAACTAGTTAGTTCGGGGTTGTTGAGGATGACAATAAAAATTAAATGTAACGATGCCAGAAAAAAATACTTTAATGGTCGATTTTGCTAAAGATGATGAAATTTTTAAACTTTATCCCCAGACACCCCTGCTTTATAGCCAGCCAATCGGATGGAATGGAATTAAGCTACACTATCATTCTCATCCTCCTCATCAAATTTCTCAAAATTATTCCAAGCAGCATCGCCTTATTGTTCACGATCGCAGTCCTTCATCCCTAGTAATCGAGGAGATGATCGAGCATCGTTTGCACAATAGTCAGCTTGGCAATACAAATATTACTTTTGTACCAAACGATGTCCTTAACTCTGCTTGTTGGAATAAAGAGTATCGATTTATCACCCTGAGTTTTGAACCCAGTGTTTTGGCGCGTCATATCTTTGATTTTGTTAATTTTGCCGATCTTGAATTTATTCCCTGCTTCAGTAAATCCGATCCATTAATTCATAGTATAGGGTTAGCACTCAAATCAGAACTCGAATCTAGTGGCTTTGGTAGCCGTCTCTATATTGATTCGTTGATTGCTGCTTTAATGAACCACTTGATGCGACACTATTCAAATCGACAGCAGCGTTCTCAAGTCGATTCAAATCCTTTGTCAAAGCGGAAGTTGCAGCAGATAATTGACTACATTCATCAGCATCTCGATCGCGATTTGGCTTTGGCTGAGTTAGCAGCACTGGTACAGATAAGTCCGAGTTATTTTTCTATTTTATTCAAACAAGCAACAGGAATCACACCTCATCAGTATGTAATTCAGTGTCGCATAGAGCGTGCCAAGGAATTATTACGACAAAGCGATCTGGCGATCGCAGATATCGCCTTGAGACTAGGATTTTCTCATCAAAGTCACCTTGGCCGTCACTTCAAACGGTTAGTAGGTGTTACTCCCAAACAGTTTAGACAGCTTTTATAGCAGTCGAAGCAAAGGTTAAGATCGATTTGCCAAGCTTAATTTTACTCTAACAATGGATCGAGCTTTTTTTGACTATATTCAACAACTTTCGCCAGAATTGAAATTTGATGCCAGACTTGTTCGATCTTTTCTAAAGTCTCAAAAATTATCTAAAGGAGAATTTGTATTTCATCAAGGCGATGTTTGTGAAGCCGTTTATTTCACTCTTCACGGCTGTTTGAGAAGCTTTGTCATCAAAAATGGGAAAGAATACACTTTATTTTTTCATCCCGAACAGCAAACTTTTGGGGATTATGAAAGCTTTCAAAAGCAGACACCAGCTTGTTTTTTCTGTCAGGCGATTGAAGATTGCGAAATTCTTGTATTCGATCACCGAGCGATGACTTTTTTTGAAAATGCCCCCGAAGGGCAAAAGTTTTTGAGGTTTGTTGCCGAAGATTTAGCCTTTTTTTTACGAGACAAATTGCTTTCTCTGTTTTTAGATACCCCTAAAGAACGCTATCTCAAGCTACTGAAAAATGAACCCGATCTATTACAACGCCTTCCTCAATATTATTTGGCTTCTTATTTAGGAATTGAGCCTGAATCTCTCAGTCGCTTAAAGCGAAGAGTATATCGGAAAGAAATTTCTTAACCCAAGTCAATGCTTCTGGATTTGTCTGCTTAGTAAAGTGATGAAAATATACTATTGCAGAAAATACTATGTCACTCGAACAGAATAAAGCGATCGCCCTTGAAATGTATAGAGCATTTGATCGTCAAGATATCGAACAAGGACAAAAATTTATGGCTGCTGACATTGTAGGCCATGGAATGGACGGGATTATTCGCCAAGGTGTAGACAGTTTTATGGAATACGCAATGTCGATGTTTGGTATATTCCCAGATAGTTGTCATCAGATCGATGAAATCATTGCCGAAGGTGATAAAGTTGTCACTCGTGGAATGTTTAGCGGAACTCATCAGGGAGAATTGATGGGTATTCAAGCCACAGGTAAAAAAGTTCAATTTTCATATATACACATCGATTGCATCGTAGATGGCAAAGTTGTCAAACACTGGGGACAAGCAGATTTATTTAAGATGATGCAGCAGCTACAAAAATAGTTCTAGTTTTAGCAACAAGAAATTCTTAACCTAAGTCAATGAGAAAATAGTAGTTGCCCAATAGGATAACTGATACACCGTCAATCGAAAGTTTATATAACCGTAATGAATCCTATTTTAAGAGGCGCACCTTGGTTAATTGCTCACCGCTCGATGTTGGGAATCGATCGACCCTACAAAATAACTTTAAATGGAAGCGATTATGTTCTCTGGCAAAACGAGCGAGGAGAAATTTCTGCTTTAGATAATATTTGCTCTCATCTGCAAGCACCTCTATCTAATGGCTGGATATGCAAGTCTCATAACTCTATTGTCTGTCCGTATCATGCATTAGAATTCGATCGCGAGGGTAGACTGCTGAAAGACGGAGAAGCTAAAGGAGAACCTGTAACTGAAAAGCTGCAATTAATTATTGAAGACGATTTAATTTGGACTTATGGTGGTTTTGAATCACGTTTGCCTATTCCCGATTTAGTTTCTCAAAGAATTAAAAAATTCAAGTTTCTCGGTATTGCTGGAAACACCAGTATTGAAGCTGGATTTCTTGACTGTATTAGAATCAACTACGATTTTAATCACCAAAATGGCGTACATCGGGATAATTTTAGAATTGTTGGCAATCCAGTTAAAAATTTTGAGCCAAATGGTTATCAGGCTAGAGTCGTACAAACTTTTTTGAGAGAAAAAAACACTTTGACAGAAATTCTGCAAAACCCCTCTTTATTAACTTTGCCACAAGAAATATCCAATGAGCTAGAGTATTCTTTCCCTTCCACTACTTTATTTAAAGCTCAACTTCCCTTGGGTGAATTACTACAATTTTTTATTCTGTATCCAGAGACAGAAAAACGCACTCGTACTTTTGTTTTGTCTTATGCCAATTGGAAGAGTCCACTGACAAAAGTGCCTGTAATCAAAAATCTCATCGAGCGATCGCTTGTAGAATCGACAGCTAAAATTGTCGAACAAGATAGCAGTGCAGTAGAAAGTTTATATCCCAGACAAAAGCCAAAAATCAAGTTGCCAAAAGAAGAGATTATGACTTATGTTGAAGAGCTTTATCACCAGTGGCAATAACTGAGAAATAGACAGAATTTAAACTACAGAGCGATCGCTTTTACTTCTTACAGATTTAGAAGATTCGTTTTTAAGCAAGTCGGGTTATTGCGGACAAGTGCCCATTTACTAAATCAGTTTCTCTAGATTAAATTCTTTCGAGCAACTCATCATACTCATCATGTTTACCAATCCAAAACCAGTAAATACAATCTGACTCTAATAAACCCAAAGTTCGATAGTTTAGACTTACACGAACAGAATAAATTGGTTGTCTCTGACTGACTCTCTTAAATTGAAGGCTAGGATGAGATGAATCTTCTTGCCAAAGTTTGTATGCTTTAACAGCCTGTTTCCTAACTGATGCGGGAAGTTTGTTAAATTTTTTACGAAATGATTTGGTGACACTCGATTTCATTTCTCAGTCGAAAAAACATCATCAAGTGAAACAGTTTCACCATCATTTATTTCCTGTCGCACCATTTCCGCCATCCGATCCCACTGTTCGTCAGTTGTCGAAGCAAAGTTAGTTGTCCATTTTTGCTCATCTTGCAATTCTTCAAGAAGCCGAGATGCGATCGCATCTTGTTGTTCTGGTGGCAGTTTTTCAATTTTGGCAATCGCCCGTCGCAGCAATTCAGTCATATTATATATAATCTCAGTAAACCTTATAAAAAGTAATATAGTCTCTTAATTTTAGCCAAAATAAATTTATTATTTAATCCGATCTTGAGATAAAGAACAGGCGATCGCTTTTTGCTTGTTACAGATTTAGAAGAGTTATTTTTAAGTTAGTTTGAAGATAGAGAGCGGTCGTTAAGCATTATAATCTCGTCTTATGCACGATTCTGGCACCAGCCCAGTCAAGGTTAAGTTAATAAAAGCTGAAAGTTTGGCTCAGGCTGGGTTGATGGACAATGAGAATTAAAAAGTGGGTTGTCCAATTGTCTGAGTTTCTAACCAAAACCTCAAAAAGATAGAGTCGAGACCAAAAAAAAGTGCCATTTTGAGGGTTCAACCACAGGTAAACAGTCCAAAATCCGAGCCTCTTTTTCTCAGATTATTGAGAGGGTTATTGAGAGCTGATATCATCAAGGTCTCAGGTCAAACAGGAGTTTACCCCATGTGGCAAGCGTCCCATTTTTGAACGCTTTGTGGAAAAGAGTCCAGTTACTGTCATTGTTAGAACCCTCATGGAAGTGGTTTTGGCTGAATCGAAACTGGATGAGTTATTTGAAAAAACCGCCCAAACGGGCTACACCAGAGAAATCCTGTTCTCTACCTTGGTCAAGATGATGACCCAGGTGGTTTGTAGCGTTCGTCAGAGCATTGGAGCGGTTTATAAAGCGACGGCTGACGAGCTGGGGGTGTCCAAATCCGCTGTCTATGGCAAGCTCAATCGTCTGGAACCAAATGTCAGTCAAGCACTGGTTCGATACAGTGCCAGAGAAATGACGACTATGATCGAGCAAGTGGGAGGTCAACTGCCAGCTCTGTTGCCCAAGTATCGAGTAAAAATTCTCGCGCTGCAATGGTTTGGGAGTCACAGAGCATCGGCTGTCAGTGCTGCTCAACACCGGAGCTGGGGCTTTGCCAGGGAAATCTTTGGTGGTTCTCGACCCAGTCCTGGGGCTCGCCATCGATATCTTCCCTTGTGAGGATGGTTACAGCCAAGAACGCGCGCTTTTATCAGAAGTCCAAAGGACTGTCGAAGCAGGAGACTTGTGGATTGGCGATCGCAATTTCTGTACCACTGGATTCATCTTGGGGATAGAGTCCCAGCAAGCTTTCTTCCTAGTGCGCCAACATCAAAACCTTCCTTGGACAGCCAAAAGTGAACTGGTTTGGGTAGGTCACACTGAAGGAGGAGAGGTGTTTGAGCAAACCGGAGTGGTCAGTTATGAAGGTCACTCGTGTCGTTGCCGCCGAGTTGTGGTGCAATTGGAACAACCGACACGAAATGGAGAGACTCAAATCGCTCTGTTGACTAATTTACCCGAGACCGATGCTTCTTCTGTGTTGGTGGCACAATTGTATCGAACACGTTGGCGGGTGGAAACCTTATTTCAGGTGGCAGAGCAAGACTTTTCACTGTGAAATTAAGACTTTGGGCTATCAAGCGAGCCGCTCTCTTTTCTTTTTCCATGGCCTTAGTCGCTTACAATTTGGTTTCAACTCTCAAGGGAATCCTGGCCAGTGTTCATGGGACTGACTTTCTCGACAAACTGTCTTATTATTATCTGGCGGATGAACTCCAAGGAACGTATCGGGGGATGATGATTGCTCTGCCACCAGAAGAGTGGTCAAACTTCGGGCAAATGAGTCTCACCCAACTGTCGTCCATGCTTCAAGACTGGGCCCGATTAGTGAAGCTCGAAGCTTTTACTTCGGCGACGAGAAAACCGAAGAAGAAAAAGCCCAAACCGCCTTATGAACCCCGCCATCCCCATGTCTCCACGGCTCGGCTGCTAGCCCAGAAAAAGAAATCTCGGGCTTCGCCAAACAAATGACTCAGCTGGGAAAGATTCACGAATTAATCTTGCTTTTATTCTTCTGCCCCAAGAGGGCAGAAGAATCCTGCTGTCAAAAAAACAGCTAGTTCGCGACAACTTGCCGCGAACTAATTCTGTTCTCCCACTTCACCTCTTGTCTTTTTCTCAAGTTAATAAAAATTCTCGCTCGAGAGAAACAAGTTATTGATAATAACTCTCTTCTATTGAGAATCAGTTCTTTGGGCTCACTCCACCTTGACTGGGCTGCCCTTGGTGCGGTCATGCCAGAAGAAAAACCTTCCCAATCATTTAGTATCACTGGCGGTCAACTTTCTGATGTCCAAATTGGCGGAATTGCGGGGCAGGATATGCCTGTATTCAACATTTTATCTTGCGTATAATTTTTTTCCTTAATGGCAAAATGCCGTGGAACTATGCCCGTTTTCTCGACTACGCCGCAGAGCGCATATTTCTCCGAAAAGTTGGTGGTGGCTACATCTTTATTCATCGTATGCTACTAGAGCATTTTGCCAGGATGGAGTTGGAACAGAGGCAGGATTGATGCTAAATGGTTATCTTCGAGGGCTACAATTCTCTGCATGATTTGATTTCAGCCATTTGGCACTTATGGTAGCTTCCTTAGCTTTACCCCATCAATGAGGAATTGATTTTTAACCAACTTAATAAATACTTGGGGTGCATACTGCCCCCCAAACCCCCCTGTGTGCCTGTTGTTTAAAGTGGCGCGGGCAGAAAGCATACTAGCGCACGTTTCGAGCTAATCTGTCCGCAGCCACTCTAACCGCTTCGCTACAACAGGCGAGAAGAAAATATAAGCTGAGTTAAAACAAACGAATTTCTCCGAATTGCTCGATATATTCGACTAACAATTTGCTATATTCTCCTGCTTTGAGCAGCTCTAAATTACCTACCAAAATAAACAGTTCTCTGGCACGGCTGACTGCAACGTTGAGTAGATTGGGGCGACGATTGATAAACCAAAGACTATCCTTTGAATGACATTGACGGGTAGAAAGAATTATTACTGATTTTTGCCCTCCTTGAAAAGTATGAACCGTACC
>JASJEI010000005.1 GCA_030064795.1 Pleurocapsa sp. MO_226.B13
ATCTAAATTAATTTCCTCCAGGTTATTCTCCTCTGGAGTCTCTTCGGTCAGAGCCACTAATGATTCAAATTCTCCCAACTCATCTAGTTCTGAATCTTCGCTATCTAAACTAATTTCCTCCAGGTTACTCTTCTCTGGAGTCTCTTCGGTCAGAGAAACTAATGATTCAAATTCTCCCAACTCATCTAGTTCTGAATCTTCGCTATCTAAACTAATTTCCTCCAGGTTACTCTCCTCTGAAGTCTTTTTTAATTCTGGATCGGGGTCTAATTCCAATTCTTCTGATTTACTTTGATTTTCTCGAACAATATTCGGTTCGATTTCTTCAGTTGGTTCGGGTGGTATGGGGTCGCGAAAATCCCAGTTATCGAAATCTATATCTGTCAGTTTCTTTTTCTTAGCAGGTTTCTTACTTACTTCTGAAACAGCATCTTCTGGGGTGTTAGCATTAGATGTTGCAGTCTCATCCGATACGAACTCCGTTATCGTCTCTGGCTCGTCTTCTCCAGTCCATAAATCTACTAAATTCTCGTTGTCCTGTTTTGTTACATCAGAAGGATCTAATGATTTGTCTAGATTCTCATTAGCTTCTAAGGGCTTGTCTTGACTGTTCATAATAGTTATGGTTATGACCGAATATTGCTTAATTGCTCAACCTTAAGAATGAGGACAAAGTAAATTTCCAGTCTGCTCAAAAAATATGTTAGAGATACAGCACCAGAAATATTTGAGTTCAGATTTATATATATAAAAAAATATGGGCTAACACCAGATACTGAAAAAGAAACATATTAAGTTCAATATTATCTATTTGAATTATATAGTTGACGACATAATTTTAGTCTGCCCAAAATTAGGGTATCAAATTGAAATTTGACTAAAAAATCTTAGATATCTTCCAGAATTTGCTAGATAAGAAATATCCAACTTTAGAAACGCTTATTTTAGTATTATTTTCAACGTCTTCTGTTTTAAATATCTATGACTGAGCCTACTGCAACCTTACTCATTTCTTGCCCCGATCGCCCTGGTTTGGTGGCAAAAATTGCCAATTTTATTTATGCCAACGGTGGCAATATTATTCATGCCGATCAACACACTGATTTCGCTACAAGTTTATTCTTGATTCGCATCGAATGGCAACTTGAAGGATTCAATTTACCTCGTGAAGCTATAGCCACAGCTTTTGCTGCGATCGCCAAACCCCTTGAGGCTACTTGGCAACTTCACTTTTCGGACACTTTGCCCAAAATGGCGATTTGGGTCACAAAACAAGACCACTGTTTATTGGATCTGCTTTGGCGCAACCAAGCTAAAGAGCTACCAGGAAATATTTCTCTAATAATTAGTAATCATTCTAACCTAGAAGCGATCGCTACCCAGTTTGGTATTGATTTTTACCACCTGCCCATAACCAAAGAAAATAAAGCCGAACAGGAAGCAAAACAACTAGAGCTTTTACAGCAGTATCAAATAAATCTAGTCATTTTGGCTAAATATATGCAGATTTTGAGTCCGAAACTAGTTAAGGAGTTTCCTAATATAATCAATATCCATCATTCTTTTTTACCAGCTTTTCCTGGAGCTAAACCCTATCATCGCGCTCACTCTAGAGGGGTTAAAATAATTGGTGCTACCGCCCACTATGTAACGGAAGATTTGGATGAAGGCCCGATTATCGAGCAAGAAGTTGCTAGAGTAAATCATCGAGATACGGTAGCGGATCTGATTCGTAAAGGTAAGGATTTGGAACGTCTGGTTTTGTCTCGTGCGGTCAGGTTGCATTTACAAAATAGAGTCTTGGTTTACGATAATAAGACCGTGGTTTTTAGTTGATTTGAAGGGTTGTGACTGTGAGTGGTTAGTTGTTAGTCGTTAATTGTTTAATTACTTATCTGGCTGAATTGAGCCGATTTTAAACATCCACCACCAGCCAATTAACGAACCCAGGGCATAATGAGGAAAATCCCACCAAGCAAAACCAGCACCGAGGAGTAGTTTCCAGATTAAATGCGATCGCACTTAATGGGGAACTAAATGAAACCATAGCTGACTGACTTCGATTACACAGGTAACAGCAAATACTCCCAGAGCAATTTTGCTAGTTACCAGCTTGAGTCTAGTTAAATCCCTGACTGGAAGCGTAAACCAGAAAACGAATAAACCCCAAAAAATTTCATATAACACATCTCCCGAATAGTCTCTTACCCAGGTTTGAGCAACTCCTGTATAAGCTTTAGAAAGTAATCCCAAAAGAGTAATTAGCAATAAAGAGATAATAATTAGAACCCGCGATCGCGATCGATAACTTTTGATATATTTGTCAACTGATTTCTGTCTCATTTTTGGTTGCTCTCTAGACTTTATTGCTCAAAAATAAATCATTATCTCCAAAAGCGAGAAATTTTGAGCAAAGAGCGTTACCATCTTTATTAATAAGAATAAAGTTTTGTAACTAAAAGTGACTACGACCCAATCATTCAATCTTCAAACCACTCCGATTAGTTGGCACTCTCTCAAACCAATTTGGCAAGGTGGCAAAGATGCCGTACAACAGGGACTACCTCACGAGCAACTAGCACCTACTTGGCAAATCCTGTTACTTGGTGATGGTTCTCCCACTCATCTTTTACAGTTACTTACGGGAGAACAAACCGAAGTAGACGTAATTGATATGTCTTTGATTGGCAAGCGAGATGATGGCGCACCAGAGGAAATTGCAGCTATCTCCGAACCTAGATTAAGAAGACAAGTCTGGTTGCGTACTGCATCGGGACAGAGGTTAGCCTATGCAGCATCTTGGTGGAATGCCAGTATTGTTGATGACTATTTACAAAATCGCTCTCAGCCCGTTTGGCGTAGTCTTTCGACATTACATACCGAACTCTATCGTGATGTCAGGGGAGTATGTTGTGGTCATTGTCCAGCTTTAGAGTCAGAATTTGGCGAAAAAGCACCATTTTGGGGTCGTCATTATTTATTCTGGCATGACCGTCAGCCTCTAACTTTAATTTATGAAGTATTTTCGCCTTATTTACAAAATTATCTGGGAGAAATGAGCTAAAAATCCCCCTACTATTAAAAAATTTAAAGTCTTGCTCACTCCTTTGCTTTGTCTTTACTACTCAGCCCTATACTTACTGCCAGCAAGTACAGTTACGTTTTGTGCTTACGAACTGGAATTTAGAGCTAGAGGATAAAATAATTATGGGCTTTCTCAGCAAATTATTTGGTAAAAAAGAAGAAGATAAGGCAAAAGCAGCAGGTAAAGTTTCCGTAGCATCAGCAGCAAAAGATAACGATATTCCTCCTGAAAAAGTTGGTCTAGATGGTCAATTTGATGAAAGCGGTTTGGCAAAGCGTGTTGCTCAAGCATTAGACGAAGCTAATATTTCCGATGATGTGGGACTATGGGTGGCTCAAACTGGTAGCACTGTAGTTTTGAAATATAATCCCGATGCAGAAAGTATTCTATCTCAAGCCGAACAGATTGCTAAAGGAGTAGATGGTGCAACTGCCGTACAAACTGTACCTAATAGCTAATTAATAATTTAAAGAAAAAAGGACTAGATGGTAAAACGTCGTAGTCCTTTTTTTAAGTTACTTACCTAGCAACTTTTCCACCAAGAGCCAATTCGATCGACGGTCAGAGATTACCAATCTGTTTTAATGTTTCTTCTCCCGCCAACGTTGAATAAAAAAAAATAAACTAGAATCAGTAAAATAGTACATTAAAACTATCAAAAACTTGTTTTTTATTTAACTTGAGATTTCGGGAGCAAAGCGATCGCGATCGGAATTTTCCAACCTTCCTTGTTGATTTGGGATAAACGTGCTGGGGGAACATTAATCTATCTTACTTACCATCTTCTTGATCTAAGGCGCGTAGAAATTAGAATAGTTGTTCAGGGTCATCCCATGACTTTGATACTTATCCCACTTTTTACTGAGTCACTACCGCGATCTCCTTCGCTTTTCCCTGGCTAAGTTGCTTTTTAACATCTGCATCGCTCATCCAGGCTAACAAATAGTTAAAGCTACTTGAGTCTTCAATACTAGCAATTCTAGATGTCCAATCAGCAGGAATCTCAGTACTATCTCCCCCACCTGGAGCTAATTTAAGCCAATGCGTTGAGTTATCGAGCTTTACATAGTATGTAGAACCATTTTGCTGAACAGCAAGAGAGTTAACTTGGGGATGAGAACTAAGAAAGTTTATTGGTTCGCTCTTGGAAGAACTAAGTTCTAAAGCTAAAGACTGTCCAACATCAATATCCAAACTCTGCCATTTAAGCACGAAAGTATCTCCTTGCTTATAACTACTAAACCTACCTATATCTATATTTCCTGCTTTGAGATTAATCTTTGTTTCTTCATCGGCGCGAGAAATTTGTTTGGCGATCTCTACATTATCTAATTCGCTGTCAGGATTACGAAGTTTTGCACCATCTTGAGCAATAGCTGTAACCAATCCTAGAGAGTCGCTAATTTTCATTCCATAGGTAACTCCATCTGATGTTTCAAATGAGAGAAGATTATCCTGCAATTTTGCTGATTTATAGTCAATATTTCCTCGTAAGCTGCGATCGCTAATTTTCCTGAATCTTGGTAAAGGAGTTTGCTTGGCAATTAGCTGGCGATTAGCTAAAGATACACCTCCAGATATAAATTTGTTTTCCCCAAACTGGGTAAAAGTTTTCGATCTCAAAAGCGGCATTGCTTCCGTCTTTAAATCTTGATAATCAGGAGGATAAAAACAAACTGGAGATCGATCGGGAGCGGAATTTAAATTTTCAGAGCAGTTTTCTGTTGCCCATTCTTTAAATCTAAGCTGTTCCTGATTGGCTTTAACCCAATCAGGAAACCAATAGTCATGATTTACTGGAACATCTTGCAAAAAGTTTAGAAATTTATTTTGATGAGAATGATTAAGCCAGCTAATTACAAGAATCCACTTCATTATTTCGTTCAGTCTTTCGTACTGATGTTCATAACGAGCGACTTCTGAATAATGTTCATTCCACCACCCCAAAAAAGCTTCGGAATTTGCGGCTGCTGTAGATTCTGCACCAGGCTTAAGAGGATTAGATGATGCTGCATAGATTCGAGTAGCATTACGAGCCATCAAGATACTATTACCATTGTTAGCTATTTGAAACCCTTTATCTTTATGACCAAACCAAAGCCTCGTCTTTGGAAGTTCCTTAAGTTCAGGTTGATAAATTGAAGATAATTTTGTAGCTCTTTTGGTTAAAGGCTCAAAATCTGCAATGTGTTTTTCTGGAGTAGTTTCTAAATAATCTAGAGCCCATAACTTAGCCAGTAAATCAGTATAATACAAGACCATTCCTACTTCAGTTCCCTGTAGGTCTCCATCATAGCGTGCAGTTTGAAAACCCTGAGTGACAGGGGTTTTGAGAAACTGATTTATTTCGGTTAATACTGATTCTTGTTGAGCTATAAACTGTTGAATATCTGCATCAATCTTATTTTTTAAATCTTGTTGATAATTTTGTAGTTTTTCTGATTGTTCCTGAACTTTCTGATTGTAAAGCTGATTTTTGTCAGCAACAGAAGAATTAGACTGCTTGATTTCTTGTGCTATGTTGTCAAGTTCTTGTTGAAGTTGATTTTTATACTGTATGACCTGCTGGTTAAATTCTTCTTGAGCAACTGCGATTTGCTGCTTGACCTTGAGATCTACTTCGCGTTTAAACGCCTTCAAAACACCACTTTCTTTTGACTTTAAATTTTCTTGCAGTTTTTCAATTAATTCCAAATAAGGAACAATATTATTCTCAGACAGACCTTCTTCTGCTGCTTTAATTTCTGAATCGGAGATAAATGATTGATTATCGGAGTTCAAGGCAGTTAATTTTGGCTCGATTGTAGTTAAAGAATCTTTCAAACCTTGATAATCGAAAGCAGGATCTAAAGAAAAACCACTTGAGATTTCGGGAGCAACGCGATCGCCTGCTTTTCCAGATACTTGTCTCCCTAAAAAAGAGGCGATACGGACATCTCAAGGGTCTGAGGTTTCCTCAGACCCCTTTCACAAGCTCGCGTCACAGGGGTTTCGCTTTGCAAATCGCCCGTACAGTCATGGGTCATTGATTGTTAGGGGCGAACGGTCATTCGCCCTTACAGTTCTGGGTTGTACTTCCTTCCTTCTCAACCTATCTATAGCAAGTTTTAAGATCTTCTAGACGGGTAGTTCTTCATCTTTCCAAGAATAAGACCAAGAGTCGTATCGCCGAATCTCAGCATCTGGATGTTCTTGACAATATTCTTCAAAAGCGGTTTGTCGGAGTCCTTCTGTACGTTCGTGTGCTTGTTCTGCCTGTAATTCTTCTACTACATCCCAAGCAAAGGCGCAATTGTCGGAGGAAAAACCGTCCTCAGCACAAATTTGGCGAGCCTCGGCAATTTTTTGTTGGATTTTTTCTTCGATTAGAATAGAACTCGGTTGTTCGACAAAATTGCTTTTTAGTAATAGATCGGTTGTGGAGATAATACCCAAAAGTTTGTCTCCAATAATTGGTGCGCGACGTATACCAGTATTGGCAAAAAGCTGGGCAACAGATTTGGTACTGAGATGGGGATGGACTGCGATACAGGGCTTAGTCATAATTTCACAGACTCGAACTTGTTGGGGGTCTAGTCCTTTGGCTGCTACTTTATAAATAATGTCAGTTTTGGTCACTATGCCATAGCTATCGGTTTCATCAAGACGCTCGACAATTAAAGAACTCAAGTTATGCTCTTTCATCAACTTAATAGCATTGGCGACTGTAGCAAAACTGCGAATAGTTATGACTTTTTTATTCATAATCTCTGCTGCTTTCATTTCTTATTTCTCCCTGAATTGTTTACTTACCCGTGACGGCTCGCTTAACCACTACACCAATTGTCATATTCCCTCTCCCACTCCTCAATTTGACCTTCTTTAGTTAGCGATCGCTCTGATGGTAATTCGGGTAACTCCGATCTATTCATAGATATAGAGTTAATCTTATCTGGGGTTAAACAATCAGTTTTAGTGAGAATATCGGTTAGTGAAATAACACCTAATAATCGGTCTTGAATTACTGGTGCGGTATGAATTTTCGCTCTAGCAAATAATTTAATGATGTGTTCCACAGCTAGATCGGGATTAACGACAATACAAGGTTGGGTCATTACTTCGCGGACATAAGTCGTTTCGGGGTCTTTGCCGTTGGCGATCGCCTGGGAAATATCGGTTGCGGTTATAATTCCATAAGCATCTTCCTGGTTTGTGCGATCGACAATCAGATCGCGCAAACAATATTGCTTCATCAGTCTAGCTGCTTGGGCAATAGTTGCTAAACTATTAACAGTGACTACTTTAGTAGTCATAACATTGGCTGCTTTCATGAATCTTCTACTCGACAATACTTTTGTTACTTACAACATAAATAAATAAATTGAAGAATTTGTGAGGAGACAGTGGTTAACAGCGATCGATTTGCCAATTTACTGTCTTGTTTCGCTATCGTTGAGTTAGTAACTATCTCTGGTAATTATTATGCGGGCAATGATTTTCACGGAGGCAAAACAACCACTACGGAAACAGGACTTACCCGTACCCAAACCGCAACCTACACAAGTATTGCTTAAGGTTCATGTCTGTGGAGTATGTCGTACCGATTTACACATAATCGATGGCGAACTGACTAAACCAAAACTTCCCTTAGTATTGGGACATCAAATCGTCGGTACTGTGATTGAAACTGGAGAGAAAGCAACTAAATATTCTTTGGGTACTCGCGTCGGTGTACCTTGGCTGGGCAAGACTTGCAATTGTTGTCGCTATTGTTTGGCTGGTAAAGAAAACCTTTGCGATCGCGCTTTATTTACAGGCTACAACCTCAATGGGGGTTATGCCGAATATACTGTTGCCGATGAGAGTTTTTGTTTTCCCATCCCCGAAGATTTTCCCGACTTACAAGCAGCACCATTATTATGCGCTGGATTGATTGGCTATCGTTCTTATCGGATGACGGAAGATGCAGCCAAAATTGGTTTTTATGGCTTTGGTGCAGCAGCCCATATTTTAATTCAGGTAGCTAATTATCAAGGCAAACAAGTGTATGCCTTTACTCGCTCTGGAGATACTCAAGGACAACAGTTTGCCAGAGATCTTGGTGCAGTTTGGGCGGGTGGTTCGGACGAACTACCACCAGAGGAATTGGATGCAGCAATCATCTTTGCTCCTGTAGGCAAATTAGTTCCCGCTGCTTTAAAAGCAGTGGCTAAAGGTGGCATAGTAGTTTGTGCTGGTATTCACATGAGCGATATCCCTAGTTTTCCTTACCAGATTTTATGGGAGGAAAGGAGCTTGCGTTCGGTTGCTAATCTGACTCGCCGAGATGGTGAAGAGTTTTTAGCTTTAGCCCCGCAAATTCCGATTCACACCGAGGTTACTGCCTTTGCTTTATCTGAGGCAAACGAAGCCCTGAATGCTTTGCGGACTGGCAAGATTAATGGTGCTGCTGTGTTAGTAATTGATTCCTAATTCTTTTGTTGTTGATATAGTTCCTTAAACTTCCGCTGCTGTTTCTTATGGTCAACAATAGGCTGAGGATAATCATAACCATCTAGTTCTTCGGCTGGTATTTTGCCCGTAACCAGATATTCTGTCTCCATTGAGCTTATTTCGGGCAACCATTGGCGGATGTATTCTCCATCTTGGTCGTATTTGGCAGCTTGGGATGCAGGATTAAAAATACGTAGAGGTTTAGGATCCATCCCGCTAGAGGCACTCCATTGCCAACCGCCATTATTTGCCGACAAGTCACCATCATAGAGCTTTTGCATAAAATACTTCTCGCCCCAACGCCAGTCGATAATTAAATCTTTAGTTAAAAAACTAGCAACAATCATCCGACAACGGTTGTGCATCCAGCCAGTTTCATTTAGCTGTCGCATGGCAGCATCAACTATCGGATAGCCCGTTTTACCTTCACACCAAGCCTGAAATTTGGTTTCGTCGTTCTCCCAAGGAAAGTCTTTAAATTCATCTCGATAGGACCCTTGGGCTAGTTCGGGAAAGAAAAACATACAGTGTTGATAAAATTCTCGCCAGGCTAGCTCTTTTTGCCAGGTTATTACTCCATTCTTAGCTTCGTCACTGCGACAGTTTTGGGCAATATCTAGAGTTGCCTGCCAGACGGTACGAATTCCGATCGCACCAAACTTGAGGGCCGCACTCAACCGGGATGTACCATCGACATAGGGAAAATCGCGTTCCTCATCGTAACAGTAAATTGCGCGATCGCCAAATTCTGCTAATCTTTCTTGGGCTGCGGTTTCTCCAGGATCGAGCAACAGAGAAGATTCCCATTCATAGCCCAAATCTTTGGCAGTGGGTAGAGCGATCGCCCCTGCATCAGTTGCTGTTTTTTCCTCGGCTTTGGTTAATCCTTTTAACTGTTTAATTTCAGGAGCAATGCCTTGTTTATTTTCCTGACTCCAGCTACGCCAAAAAGGAGTATAAACCTTATAGGGAGAGTCGGAAGACTTGGTAACTATTTCTCCAGGAGCGTGTAATAACTGATCCCAAAAGTTGCTTGTCTTGATGCCCTTTTCTTTTAAAGCCTCTGTAACCAGGCGATCGCGTTCTTTAGCATAAGGTTCTACATCTAGATTCCAAAATACTGCTTTTGCTTCTAGTGCTGCTGCTAATTTGGGGATGACTTGTTTCGGTTCGCCCTGAAGAATCAGCAATTGACTGCCATGCTGTTGATAACTCTGCTGTAATTCTTGCAAACAACCAATCATGTAGGTGACTCTAGCTGGTGCAATGTCGTCGCGATCTAAGATATTAGAATCTAAGCAAAATAGACCAACTACCTGAGAAGCTTGTTCTGCTGCTGCGCTTAAGCCAAGGTTATCAGAAATTCTGAGATCGCGACGATGCCAAAACAGTATTAAATCGGACATGGGTTAATTAATGTTTTTCCGTTGTTTATCTTATCGTCTTTTTAGTTCAGGCGAACTGGCAAACAAAACTATTCTGGAACTGAAGCGATCGCTTTTGCTTGATTAGAGAAATAAGGTAAAGTTTGGTTTGAAGCGGGAAAACGTTGATAGACAAAGCTCGCTAGAAAAGGCAGTGACACGGCTACCAAGAGCAAACCGACGATCCAGTCTTGACCAGACATTTCATTAGCAGACTCAGTGATGCTATTATTTTCTTCGGCAAAAGTAGCTAAAAATTGCCCGACAACCACAATGGTATTATTCATAGCATGAGCAATTATCGGAACTACCAAAGTTTTAGTTTTGAGATACAACAAGGCCCAAACAACTCCCAACATAGAAATACCAATTGGGTTGGGATGCATCAAACCAAAAATTATCGAAGAGATCCAAACTGCGCTGGCTAGATTCCATTTAGCAGCAAGTCTATGCAAGAGTACACCGCGAAAAATAAATTCTTCAGTAATTGGTGCGATCGCTATATAGTTAATTGTCTCCAAACATTTATTAATTATCGGTAAGGCAGATACTTGAGATTCCTGTTCTGATAGTGACTCCATCATTGATTCTAAGAAATCAGGAGCAACCAAAGATAAAAAATAAAATAATAATATTGCTGCGCCAGAAGAAAATATTAATAAAATAATTGCTAATCTGAGCAGCGACCACCAAGGATAATTGGGAACTAGTTTGCCAATTAAATATCGAGGATTGAGCCGAAACTGACGTAATTTTGTCAATAAATAATAACAGAGGCTAATAAAACTGCAAAAATAAAGAATTTGATTGGTTATTGGGTCTTCAAAATTCGGAAAACTAGGCACAAAATCGGCGACAATTTGATAAACAATCGAAAACCCGATATAAAATAGCAGTAACCAGGCAAATAAATATCTAGATTTGATTTTGCTAAAAGCAGCTCGCTCTGATTTTAAAGAATTTGACATAAGACCCGATCCCACGAACTACCCGCGCAGTTAATTCTCGAAAAAATTGGCAGTATTTACAGTATAAAGGCTAAAACTTCGATCCATTTGTGACCAAAAAATAACTGGAGCGATCATCCTTCGTCGATCTCTTCTAGCTGTCTGTCGTAAATATCCTGAAGATTTTGATGTTTAGTTTTACGAGAAATACGACGATATTTTTTGGTTTGCAATTTCGGTTCGTACTGACTTTTACCCGCTCGCTTGACTTTAAGTTTAATTTTAGATTCCCGATCGGGTTGTTTTTGTAAAGATTCTTGACGAGCGATCGCCTTATCTAAAAAATCAAGATAATACTCATATCGTTCCCAATTTCCCCTGACTACGCAATTAGGTTCATCACGATGGAGACAATCACTAAACTGACAAGTTCCCGTCTTTAATCTCGCTCTAGCTTCGGGAAAATAATGAGCTAATTCGCTTGGCATACAGTCCAAGTCGGGCTGGTTGAACCCTGGGCTATCGGCTAATAAACCACCATCGGGAAGCTCAAATAACTCCACATGACGAGTCGTATGACGACCGCGTTGTAACTTTCCCGATACCTCGCCAACCCGCAAATTTATTGAAGGAATCAACGTTTCGATTAGGCTAGATTTTCCGACTCCACTAGGCCCTGCGACAATCGTAATCTTGTCCTGTAAATGTTCTAATAAACGAGCGAGACCTAATTCTTCTTTAACACTGACAAAATTAGCAGCGTATCCCCATTTTTCCAGGCGTTGTTGCCACTGTTGTTGCTCTGTTGGAGTAATTAAGTCACATTTATTCAAACATAAACGGAGTTGTAAAGAAGTAGATTCTGCCTTAATTAAAAAACGACTTAATTGCCAGGGATCTAAGGTCGGTTCTTCTAGGGCAAAAACCAATAAGATCAGGTCGGCATTAGCTACAGGAGGACGCTTTAGCTCCGTAGTACGGGGAAGCACTTGAGCGATCGCACCACGGCGATCTTGCCAATCTGGTTCTTCAATTAAAACGCGATCGCCAACCATCACTTTTTGTCCAATTTTTTTGAGTCGCGTACGACGAGTGCAAAGTAAAAATTGAGTTGAGTGGTTAGTTTGTAATTTAACCTGATAGAAATTAGCCTGGACGGCAACTACTGTTCCCAATAGCTCTGGGTCATCAAGGCGATCGCGCTCTTGTTTTGTGCCTGTCAAATCCAAATCACTTACGACCTCGCAGGACGACGAACCAACAAAGAAAAAAAGCCTTGACGTTCGGTCAAAGATTCTAGCTTATATCCTTCCATTTTCAAGCTATCGGGGACTTGTTCGATTGGTTCGCCAGCATCCAGCCAAACCTCTAATATAGAGCCGGGGGACATCTGCTCTAGGCGAAGTTTCGTGCGGACAAAATTTATCGGACAGGGGGTACCGCGTAGATCTAGATGAGCATCAGCCAGTTGAGAGGTAGAATTATCCGTACCTTGGGGAGGATCGACAGAATTCATTTTTGAAATAGACCTCCCAAAAATCCTTCTTTATTACCCTTTCCTGTCGATTCTCCTCTGACGGTAGCTAACTTTTCTAATAGCTCTCTTTCCTCAGAGTTGATTTTAGTAGGAATATTAACTTTAACCGTAATTAAATGATCGCCTCTGCTTACGGGGTTGCCTAATTTGGGTACGCCTTTACTTTCGAGGGTCAATACCGTATTAGGTTGAGTCCCCGCAGGAATAGTCAGATTTTCTTTCCCGTCTACTGTGTTTACTCTTAAATTACAACCTAAAATTGCTTGTAAATAGCTAACGGTAATCTCCGATCTAATGTTAATGCCTTCCCGAACAAATTCTTTATCGGTTTCAACAAACAAATAAACATAAAGATCCCCTGGCGAGCCGTTACGCATCCCTGCATCTCCTTCTCCAGAGACCCTGAGACGAGTACCGTTATCAACCCCAGGAGGAATAGTAATTTTGAGCTTTTTAGTTTCTTGCAAACGACCCGCACCGTGACAGGTACTGCATTTCTCTTCGATCACCTGTCCAGTACCATTACAGTTGGTACAAGCAGATACTTGAGCAAAACTACCAAAAGGAGTGCGAGTAGCTCTTCGTACTTGACCGGTACCATTACAAATACTACAGGTCTTAACTCCCGTACCTGGTTTAGCTCCCGAACCCTTACAGGTTGGGCAGGTTTCTAAATGGGGAATTTTAATTTGCTTTTCGCCACCAAAAACCGCTTCGCGAAAATCTAATTTTAAATCTAGTCTGAGATCGTCTCCCCGAACGGGGCCATTACGACGACGAGACTGACCCGCTCCCGTACCTACACCACCGCCAAAGCCACTAAAAATAGTTTCAAAGATATCGGCAAAACCGCCCATATCACTGTAATCGAATCCTGACGCTCCTGCTGCACCGCCAACCCCAGCTTCGCCAAAGCGATCGTATCTAGCGCGGGTTTCTGGCTCAGAAAGAACCTCATAAGCACGATTAATTTCTTTAAACTTTTCTTCTGCTCCCGCTTCTTTGTTGACATCGGGATGGTATTGGCGAGCTAAACGACGATAAGCACGCTTTAATTCATCTTTATCTACATCGCGGGATACGCCCAGTATTTGATAGTAGTCCCCTGCCATAAAATTTTAATTTTTTCCTATGGTTTGTCGATCGTTACTTTAGCAAAATCAGAACTAGAAAATATAGTACGGTTACTACTAAGAATTAATATTTCTGATTTGCTTATGTCAAAGTTGTTCCAATGCCAAATAAACGAATCAATTATTAAAATTCTAGTTCATTTAATCTACTGATTCATAATCATCAAAAGACGTATCATCTAAACCTAGATCGTCACCGCCTTCAATATTGGCATCGTTGGATACACTCACTACTGCTTTGACACTATTATCCCGAACCATATCCATTTCAGTTTTTGCCTCTGCAAAATCATCATCATCAAACATAAAGGAATCATCGGCATCAGAATTTTTTTGTTGATACACATCCGTACCTATTTCGAGTAGAGTTTGACGTAGGTTTCCTAAAATACCCTCGATCTCACTCATGGTGCTGTGAGGATTGTTACAGGCTATTTTAAATTCCTCTTTAATTCTGGCAATTTTAGCTTTAAGCTCATCGCGAATCAAATCACCCTGCTCGCTGAGGGTCGAATCATAGTTATAGATTAAGTTTTCCGCTTGATTTTTTAATTTGACCAACTCAATGTTGCGACGGTCTTGTTCGGCGAAGTTTTCTGCTTCTTGGCGCATTCTCTCAACTTCGCTGGCACTTAATCCTCCAGTATTACTGATGGTAATACCTTGTTGTTTGCCAGTGCCTTTATCTTGAGCGGACACCTGTAAAATTCCGTTAACATCAATCTCAAAAGTGACTTCGATTTGAGGCATCCCTCTGGGGGCGACTGGAATACCCGTGAGTAAGAATTTTCCCAAACTCTTATTGTCTTTTGCCATCGCTCTTTCCCCTTGAAGAGCGTGAATTTCTACAGTAGTTTGTCCATCGGCTGCGGTAGAAAAAATCTGCGACTTACTAGTTGGTACGGTAGTATTTTTCTCGATGATTTTAGTAAATACTTCTCCCAAGGTTTCTAAACCAAGAGACAAAGGAGTAATATCTAAGAGCAAGACATCTTCTACTTCACCACCCAAAACTCCAGCCTGAATCGCAGCACCAGCAGCGACAGCTTCATCTGGATTGACAGAGCGATCGATTTGCATTCCCTCGAAAACTGTTTGGATTGCATTTTGCACGGCAGGAATCCGAGTCGATCCTCCTACCAAAATGATGCGATCGATCTCGTTTGGTTTTAAATCGGCATCTTTAAGTGCCAACTTAACAGGTTCTAAAGTTTTTTGAATTAGTGCTTTAGATAGTTCTTCAAATTTAGCGCGACTCAACTCCATTTCTATGTGCTTGGGGCCAGTTTCATCGGCAGTGATAAATGGCAAATTGATCGAGGTGGTCTGAGCAGTAGAAAGCTCGATCTTGGCTTTTTCTGCTGCTTCTCGCATTCGCTGTAATGCCATTTTATCGGTTCTCAAGTCAATTTCTTCTTGAGCGTAGAAACTTTTGATCATCCAACGGACAATAACGTTATCAAAATCGTCCCCGCCCAGATGATTGTTTCCCGAAGTCGCTTTAACCTCAAAGACACCATTTCCCAATTGCAAAATGGAAACATCAAAAGTACCGCCTCCAAGGTCGAAAACCAAAATATGTTCTTCTCGGCCTTGCTTGTCTAGACCATACGCTAAAGCAGCAGCGGTAGGTTCGTTAACAATTCGCAGTACCTCCAGACCGGCAATTGTCCCCGCATCCTTAGTTGCTTGTCTTTGAGCATCTGTAAAGTATGCAGGAACAGTAATTACTACTTCAGTCACCGGTTCGCCTAAAAAGCTTTCCGCATCCGCCTTCAATTTCTGCAAAATCATTGCTGAAATTTCTTGGGGAGTATAGTTACGATTGCCGATCCGAACATCTACAGTATCGTCCCGACCAGGAACACAATTATAGGGAGTTCGCGATCGCTCTTCCTCTGTATCTTCCCATCTACGACCAATAAAACGCTTGATACTATGAACGGTATTTTGAGCGTTCGTAACTGACTGTCTTTTTGCTAGTTGACCTACTAAACGAGTATCACCTTTGGCAAATGCCACCATGCTAGGTGTGGTTCGCGCACCTTCGGAGTTGGCAATAACTACAGGCTTGCCTCCTTCAAGCACCGCAACACAACTGTTGGTAGTTCCCAGGTCAATACCGATAACTTTTGCCATAGTGCTTAGGCAGTAATTTCATATATCTGTAAATTTAAGAAGTCAAACAACAAAATTAAATTAATCATCGGCAGATTTTCATGCCGAGTATCGATGCATTCTCAATCGATTCTAAATCCTATGGGCTTTAGAATTTTCAGGAGCTATGCATTTTTATTGCTTCATTGTTCTTCTTCTGTGTTTTTCTCTTCCGAAGTTATCACAGGTTCTTTGGGAACAGCAACTTTAACCATGGCATGACGGAGGATTGTATCTCCTAAAATATATCCCCTCATTAATTGCTCGATAACAGTTCCTTCGGGATATTCATCGGTTTGTTCTCGCAACATTGCTTCATGAAAATTGGGGTCGAATTCTTTTCCTTCTGGTCGCATTGCCGAGACTCCCATTTTTTTGAGACATTCTACCAAGGTTTTATAAACTCCTTGATAACTACTGTGAATTGCTTTTTCTCCTTCGCTTTCTGGTTTGAGTTGAGTTCTGGCGCGTTCAAAATTATCTACTACTGGCAGTAATTCGGTAATTACGTTTTTTTTAGTCTGTGATTCTAAATTTTCTTTTTCTTTAGCGGTTCTACGACGGAAATTTTCAAAATCCGCAGCCAACCTAGCATATTGTGCTTTGATCGAATCTGCTTGTTGGCTTTTTTCATCCAAAAGTTTTTTCAGATTGGCATTTTCTTGTTGAAAAGCAGCAAAGATCTCCTCATTCTCAGAAGAAATTTCGCCCTCTCCCGCTTCTGTTTCTGGCTCTACTTCGGTAGGTTGCACCGTATCTACATTGGGTTCTGTAGTATCTGGTTGGACTTCTGTGTCATCTGCCGTGTTATCTTTGATTACCACTTCGGGGCTTTCGGATACGATTTCGGGTTGTTTCTGCTCTTCTGTCATAGGAACACTTATCTCTTCACATACAAAATATAGGATATTGCATTATCCATGTTAACTAACAACTTTAGTTGAGATTGAAGAAAATAAAGAGTGGTTTGAGTGCCTTGATGACTAGACCCAGCATTATCTAGTAAATCATCTAGTAATTTTGTGCATTATAGGAAAATATTGCCTGAAAATCTTTTAAAAGCCATTTTTGAAGACTTTTGGTCTTAAAATCCCATAAAACTGTCAAATAGCTTCAATTACAGAATAAAGCTGCATAAATAGAGCTTCAAAACAATGTTTTGTCTGAATAGATGGCAATTTTAGCAAAGCTTTGGGGAACACTAAATAACGTGACTGAGATATTTTTTATACTTTATGGCTTATTCTTCCTCTTCTAAAAAAACACGGGCGATCGCCCTACGAAGTAACTTATCTCCTTTTGGCAACCAACTAGTACAAAAAGGGTTTATTGATGGCGATAAAATGCAAAAAGCATTAGCCGAAAGCCGTAAAACTGGTCGCTCTTTAGTAGAAATTCTGGAATCAGCTACGGGCAAGCAGCTACCACCAGATTTGTTACGTCAGTATAAAAAACATCATTTATTTGAACTTAAGATTCTCTATGGAGTCGAATCTGTAGACCCTGAAATCGAAACCGATAAATTTGCCGACAATCAAATGGAGGAATTAATTAATTCCTTAATCCCTCTTGATATTTGTCGTCGTTATCGGCTGATTCCTCTTAAAAAAGAAGAGGGGGATAAGCCAGCTTTATTGGTGGCGATGGTAGATCCTGAAAACCTCGAAGCTCAGGACGACCTCAATCGTATACTACGACCAAAAGGAATTAAACTCAAACGGCAGGTAATTACTCAAGATGACTATCAACAGCTAATCGATCGCTTTTTAGACGAACAAGTTAAAAAAGAAACTGCCAAAAAACAAGAAGTCAATGTTGATGTTTCCCTAGATCTAGATAACTTTGATTTCAATTTAGAAGAAGCAGATGAAGAAGTCGCCGACGATCTCGGTGCAGCCAATGAAGCCCAACAAGCACCTATTATTACTCTAGTCAACAAAATACTAGCTAAAGCTCTCCAAGATGGAGTTTCTGATATTCACGTTGAGCCTCAAGAAGAAAGCCTAAAAGTTCGTTATCGCAAGGATGGTGTTCTGCAACAACCCTTCGATCCGATGCCCAAAAAAATTATCCCAGCTGTGGTGGCTCGTTTCAAAATCATGGCTGAATTGGACATTGCAGAAAAACGGTTGCCCCAAGATGGTAAGATTCGCCGAATGTTCCAAGGTAGAAAGGTAGATTTTCGGGTTAATACCCTACCCAGTCGCTACGGAGAAAAGGTTGTACTCAGGATTCTGGATAACTCAGCTACACAGTTAGGTCTAGACAAATTAATTTCTCACGAACCAACTTTGGAATTGGTTCGGGATATGGCAAAACGTCCTTTTGGTCTAATTCTAGTAACGGGGCCGACAGGTTCGGGTAAATCTACCACTCTTTATTCAGTATTAGCAGAAAGAAATAGCCCCGATATTAATATCAGCACCGCCGAAGATCCGATTGAATACTCCCTCGATGGGATTACCCAGGTACAGGTAATTCGGGAAAAAGGGATGAACTTTGCTTCGATTCTACGGGCGTTTTTACGACAAGACCCTGACGTAATCCTGGTAGGTGAGACTAGAGACTCAGAAACCGCTAAAACAGCGATTGAAGCTGCACTGACGGGTCACTTGGTACTAACTACCCTACATACTAATGATGCTGCTGGCGCGATCGCTCGACTGGATGAAATGGGAGTCGAACCGTTTATGATTTCTGGTGCATTAGTAGGTGTTTTGGCACAAAGGCTAATGCGTCGAGTATGTACCGAATGTCGTATTGCTTATCATCCTACCCACGAAGAACTATCGCGATTTGGTTTATCCGCCTCCACAGAAGAAGAAGTCACCTTTTATAAAGCAAATACTTTAGATGCCGAACAGATTGCCCAAGCTAAAGCGAATAATAGTCTTTGTTCTAAATGTGGTGGCGTGGGCTATAAAGGACGGGTTGGGGTATATGAGGTCATGAAAAACTCTGAAAGGTTGCAGAGTTTGGTCAACGAAGGAGCAAATACCGATCGCATTAAGGAAGCAGCAGTGGAAGAAGGGATGATTACCATCTTGGCTTATAGCCTCAATTTAGTTAAAGAAGGTCATACCACTTTAGAAGAAGTTGAGCGGGTAACGTTTACTGACTCTGGTTTAGAAGCCGAACTAAAAGCCAAGCGTAAGAGTGGCTTGACCTGTCGTACCTGTAACGCAGAATTACAGCCCGAATGGTTGGACTGCCCTTACTGTATGACTCCCCGATTTAGCTAAATAAGCTTCAAGCTAACAATTTAGAAAGATTTTTAGCTGACTAATAGTTATTAAAAGTAAAACAATATTTAAATTTAAACAATTTTGAGAGGTAAAAATTATGGATTTAATGATTGAAGATTTGATGGAACAGTTGGTGGAAATGGGTGGTTCGGATATGCACATCCAAGCTAGTGCGCCCGTTTACTTTCGCATCAGCGGTAAATTAACCCCCATCGGTGACGATCTGACTCCCCAAGAATGTCAAAGATTAATTTTTAGTATGCTCAACAATACCCAAAGAAAGGAATTAGAGCAAAATTGGGAACTTGATTGTGCTTATGGAGTAAAAGGGTTAGCTCGTTTTCGCGTCAATGTCTATAAAGAACGGGGTTGTTATGCTGCTTGTTTAAGAGCCTTGTCTTCTAAAATTCCTAACTTCGATCAGTTAGGTTTGCCCGATGTAGTTAGAAATATGACCGAAAGACCTAGAGGGTTGATCTTGGTAACAGGGCCGACAGGTTCTGGTAAAACTACCACCCTAGCAGCAATGCTGGATTTAATTAATCGTACTAGAGGAGAGCATATCTTAACAGTAGAAGACCCGATTGAATATGTCTTCGATAATATTAAAAGTCTTTTCCATCAACGACAGAAAGGAGAAGATACTAAAAGTTTTGCTAATGCCCTTAAAGCGGCCCTGCGGGAAGATCCAGATATCATTCTAGTAGGGGAGATGCGGGATTTGGAAACCATCTCTCTGGCAATTTCGGCAGCAGAAACAGGTCACTTAGTCTTTGGTACACTTCACACTAATTCCGCTTCAGGTACTGTAGACAGGATTATTGATGTTTTCCCTGCTGGTCAACAGGCACAAATCAGGGCAATGTTATCTAACTCCTTAATCGCGGTATTCAGTCAAACCCTAGCGAAAAAGAAAAATCCCAAACCAGGAGAATTTGGACGGGTTATGGCCCAAGAAATTATGGTGGTGACACCAGCGATCGCCAATTTAATCCGCGAAGGTAAAGCAGCCCAGGTATATTCAGCTATTCAAACAGGGGCAAAAATGGATATGCAAACTATGGAACAAGCTTTAGCCAACTTAGTTAAAAAAGGCATTATCAGTATGGAAGAAGGAATTGCCAAAAGTTCTCGTCCCGATGAACTGCAACGGCTTGCGGGGGCAGCAGCAGGTATGGGCATGACGGCCAATGCCAAACGTCGTTAATCACATAAATATTTAACTCAATCATTCAACTCAACCATTAGTTTATTTATGTCTATATTTGTAGCAAAGGTAAAAGACCATTCAGGTAAGGTCTTTAACGAAAAGATTGAAGCAGCTTCGGCCGAACAAGCTCGTCTGGTACTCAAAAATAGATACGTAGCAGTCGGTAAGATTACCAAATCTAGTTTTGAGATCGATCTTTCGGCTTTAGAACTAGCCCTGGCTAAAGTAACGGTTAAGGATAAAGCAGTATTTTCCCGTCAGTTTTCGGTAATGGTCAACGCGGGAGTGGCAATTATTCGTGCTTTGGGGATCTTAGCCGACCAAGCACCAAACCCCAAACTTAAAAAATCTCTCCTGGCTATTAGTGCCGAGGTACAGCAAGGTACGAGTCTTTCAGATGCGATGAGCAAGCATCCAGAATGTTTTAACGATCTCTACGTCTACATGGTCGAAGCAGGGGAAGCTGGTGGGGTACTCGATGAGGTACTGATGCGGTTATCCAAGCTTTTGGAAGATATGGCTGCGTTGCAGAACCAAATTAAATCAGCAATGGCTTATCCCGTAACCGTAGGTATTTTTGCTGTTCTGGCTTTTTTGGGGATGACTATCTTTTTGATTCCCGTGTTTGGCGGTATTTTTGAATCATTAGGAGCGGAGTTACCCCTGCTTACCCGCACGATGTTGACCATCAGTGACATTCTGCGTAGTTGGAAAGTGCTAATTCCCGTGGTGGTCTTTGTTGTAGTTAGTTTCTTAATTCGTACTTACTATAAAACTCCCGTGGGTCGCTTACAAATAGATGGCTTTATGCTAAAAATGCCTCTGTTTGGCGACTTAAATGAAAAAATTGCCGTATCTCGTTTTTGTCGGGTATTTGGTACTCTGACTCGTTCGGGTGTTCCAGTTTTGCAGTGTTTTGATATTGTCTGTAACACTATCGGCAATCAGGTAATTATCAATGCAGTAATGTCTGCCAAGAAAGATATTCAACAAGGAGGCATGATTTCCTTGGCAATTCAAAAGGAAAATGTCTTTCCGCCTCTGGCAATTCAGATGATTAGTATTGGTGAAGAAACAGGGGAATTAGACGGCATGATGGAGAAAGTTGCCGATTTCTATGAAGATGAAGTAGAACAAGCCGTTAAAGCTCTAACGAGTATGATCGAGCCGATTATGATGGTGGGTATTGCGGTAATGGTCGGGACAATTCTACTTTCAATGTACTTACCAATGTTCTCGATTTTCGATCAGTTGGCTTAATTCTAAGAAACGATCGCACTTGATATACTTTCTAAAATCGATTATGTCTGTTAAAAAATCTGATTATGAGACTTGGCTGGCAGAATATAGCACTAGAAGTGGGGCGATCGCTTTGCTCAAGCAATATCGCCCTTATCTGGAAGCTTTACCCAGCATTCGCCGTCCAGAACAAAGTTTGATTACTATTCCTCTACCAGTAGTGCGTATTCGCCGTCCAGAGTTGGATTTTAATAATCCTTTGTCAGCAAAAACTCCCCGCGTAGCTACTTCTCTACCCTGCGATTTAGGGATTTTGATGTGCGATCCAGAATGGCAGATTAAAATGGGTGCGGAGATTATTATTTTTATTCATCGCCCAGAGGAGGATTTTTCCGATCTAATTAATCGCTGGCGTAAAACTCAAGTTTATCTAGACCAAGACTATGAATGGTTGATGCCTCCTAACGAACAGCATATGTTTAGCGAAGCAGCAGAAGAAATCAACCCCCTGTTTGTAGTTTTTGAAGGGACTAGCGATCGCATTAAACAAGGTTTATCTGGCGCGGGTTTCCCCTACATCGTTCAATCTTCTAATTTCCTGCCTCTGGAATCAGAAATCGGCGAAATGGTATCAGAATAAACAAAGAAGCAAGGAATAAAAAAACTGTTTGATAGTAAAACCAAAATTTAGCGATAATTTTAGTTGGTTAACATAGTAGGATTATCCCAGATTTAACCCGATTTAACCCAAAAAATGAGGCGAAAAAACCAACAGTTTATGCCTGTCTTTATTCCTCATTTTTAGTTCTATTTAATAGAAAAAGAGAAAGATAGTATTTATAGTCATTCTAAATGGGAAACACAGATTAATTGCTACCAGATTTTAGCCTCGTTCTTTTTTACTTCTTTTTACCGATATTAATCAAAGCTAAGAAATTAATTAGAACAACTATAATCCTCGTTCCTTCTTCCTCTCTCCTCATTCCTCAATCAATGCGGATAATCTCCTTGACGGGCATTGTTATCGGAACGGGGTTGAATTACGCCGTAACCACCATGATTGCGGATGTAGATTACATTAATTTCTCCAGTGTCTTTGTTATTGAACATATAGAAGTCGTGATCTACTAGTTGAAGTTGCGCTAGTGCTTCTTCGATAGTCATTGGTGGCATGGCAAAATACTTGTTTCTGACCACCTCTGTCGGTAATTCTGGAGCGCGATCGCTATTTAATTCTTCTGTTTCGACAACGCCTTCTTCAATTATTGCTTCCTGACGGATGTTAGCATGGGCTTTTTTATCTAGGTTTTTTTCTTTGTATTTGCGTAGCTGACGGGCAATTTTGTCTGCAACCATATCGATACTGGCATAGAGATTTTCGCTACCTTCTTGAGCGCGAATTACTGTACCATTAGCAAATACTGTAACTTCAGCCTTATGTTTTCTTTCAATCCTAGAATTGCGAGCTACAGATAAATGAACATCTACTTTACTAGTTATATTTTGAAAATGTTTAACTGCCTTTTCTAATTTTTGTTCGACGTAATCATGAATTGATTCTGTTACTGCAATGTTATTTCCCTGGATTAAAAGTTTCATACTTGCAACTCCATACTATACAGTTAAAAAGCTCAGAAAAGTGCCGACAACATCAATAGCAAATTGTAGTAGGATATACAAATCTCTCAAGCTAAAAAAGCAAAGCTTTCTCGATCGAGTTTTAGTAGCAAATATTACTTTTTTAGTTGGGGTAATGTATTTCTAAGTTACTTTTTCCGATCGCCAAAAAATCAAATTGCGTTTCAACTAGCAATGGTCGAGCTAATTTGATAGTTGCGTAGAAATACCTCTAGCCTAAACAATAGATAAATCAAGTATTTTTATTATTTAGACCGAAAACTGACTTGTATTTATTGAAAACCCACTTAATTTTAGATATTTGTGTTTGAGATAGCCTGTGATTTGTTTTGTTACCTGTAATTTCCTCAAACAATGCTCTTTTCCTAATAGCTTTATACTTAATAGATTAACACTTTGTATCCTCTAAAACATCATAAATTCCAATTCTTTTTATGTTCTGTTACATTGATTGACATTTATTTAACTAGACTAGCAAGATGATCCAAAATAAAAGAAAATGCAGATTAGAAAATTATCAATTAATTAAATATAGTGAAGCTTGGACATATCAGCGATCGCAAGTTGTAGCCAGAATTGATAATCCCAATCTAGATGATGTTTTGATTTTATTAGAACATCCACCAGTTTATACTTTAGGAACTGGCTCTAGTTTGGATTTTCTTAAGTTCGATCCCTTGGCAACTGAATTTGAAATCCATCGTATCGAACGAGGTGGTGAGGTGACATATCATTGTCCCAATCAACTAGTGGGATATCCGATTCTCAATCTGCGTTATTATCGACAGGATTTGCATTGGTATCTCAGACAGCTAGAAGAAGTCATCATCAAAACCGTAGCTAACTACGATCTCAAGGCTTATCGCATCCCCAAATTAACAGGAGTCTGGTTAGAAGGGAAAAAAATTGCTGCGGTAGGGATTAAAGTAAAACGTTGGATTACGATGCATGGTTTTGCTTTGAACGTATGTCCCGATCTGAGTGGTTTTCAACATATAGTTCCTTGTGGCATTACAGATAAACCAGTAGGAAGTCTGGCAGAGTTTATTAGCGATCTGACAGTTGAGCGAGTTCGGGTTGACTTAGCTAGGGCTTTTGCGGAAGTATTTCAAGTGGAGTTAATCGAGCAAAATTATGAGTCAAGCAGTTTTAAAACCTTTAGTAGAACGTAACTGGAAAGATATTCGTCTGATTGCATCGGATCTGGATGGAACCTTGACTCAATCGGAAAAGTTTAATTTTAAATTATTTCAGGCTTTAACTCAACTAAATACTGCGGGAGTAGATGTATTAATAGTAACTGGACGTTCGGCGGGATGGGTTCAAGCGATCGCAACTTATTTCCCGATCGTGGGAGCGATCGCTGAAAATGGTGGTTTACTCTATTGGAATCACGATCCTCAGCCAGATTTGCTCACCAGTCTTAATTTAGCTCAACACCGTCAGGAATTAAGTCGGGTGTTTGAATTACTTCAAGATAAATTTCCGCAGCTTAAAGAATCTGAAGATAATCGTTTTCGCCTCACTGATTGGACTTTTGAGGTGGCAAATCTTACCGAGACTGAACTAGAAAGAATTAATTTGATTTGTCAGTCAGAAGGTTATGGTTTTACTTACAGCACGGTGCAATGTCATATCAAACCTTTACAGCAGGATAAAGCGATCGCTTTGGGCAAAGTTATTCCCCGATATTTTCCCAGTCTAATCTCAGAACAAATAGTTACCGTCGGCGATAGTCCTAATGATGAGTCTTTATTTAATCCCGAACAGTTTCCCGTTTCGGTAGGAGTAGCTAATATCTTAAAATATCGCGATCGCTTGCAGCATTTACCCGCCTACGTAACTAATAAGTCTGAATTGGCGGGATTTTACGAACTAGTAGAATTGATTATAAATTAGAGAGTTAATACTAATTTGCCGATGGTTTTACCAGATTCTAGTTTACTGTGGGCGATCGCCAAATTGGTAGGATTCAAAATACCTAAATTTTCTTTTAAGGTAGTCTCGATAATTCCCTCTTCGACTAACCGAGATACTCGATTTAATAATTCCCCTTGGGATGCTATGTCTGGGGTATTGTATTGAGATTTGGTAAACATAAATTCCCAGGCAAAAGTCACGCTTTTACTTTTCAAGAGATTTAAATCCAAAGGTTGACGATTTCCGACGATCGAGCAGATTTTTCCCTGGGGTTTAATTACCTCTACCATATTTTGCCAATGATAATCGGTATCATTGAGACAGAGAAGATAATCCACCGCAGTAATATCGATCGCTTTCAATGCAGGCAAAAACTCATGATAGTGATTGATACAATAATCCGCACCCAATTGTCTGCACCATCTGATCGTATCGCCCCTAGAGGCAGTGGCAATTACCTGTAAACCTGCTACTTGTTTGGCTAACTGAATCGCGATCGAACCAACACCCCCCGCACCATTAATAATTAACAGCGTACTCTGCTTATTTTTTTCTGTTTTCTTAGGTTCAATTGCCAATCTTTCAAATAAAGCTTCCCAAGCGGTAATGGTAGTTAAAGGTAAGGCAGCAGCCTCTTCAAAAGAGAGATTATTCGGCTTTTTACCGACAATTCTTTCATCAACTAACTGATACTCGCTATTACAGCCAGGACGAATAATACTACCTGCGTAAAATACTTCATCCCCTACCCGAAATAAAGAAGTATCTTCTCCAACCTCTTCCACAATTCCCGCAGCATCCCAACCTAGAATTTTGGGCGCGTCTAATTTGGCTTTAATTGAAGATCTGACTTTATAATCGACTGGATTAACTGCTACCGCTTTGACTCGAATTAGTAAATCTTTGCCCCGTGTTTGGGGTTGATCTAATTCAATTTCTGCAAAACAATCAGGATCGTCTGTAGCTAGATGTTGATAAACGGCGATCGCTTTCATTTTAATCTTCTCCACCTACGCATAGAATGATTATCCTACGAGAACTGTAGATAATTGAATAAAATTAAAACTTGGGTATGAAGTATTTTTTTGCTAGGTGCAGGATCGTTACGATTAATTTTTTCTAGTTTCTTTCTCTGGTCTGAACTTAGCAAAACCCAATCTCTACGGCCTCTTCCTAGATCGTTCGATTTTTTCTCTCTATTCCACTATTTTAAGCTTGACGCGCCAGTAGGGTGGGTTAGGCTCGAAGGAAAGTAGTCCGCAGGAAGCAGCAGGGCGTGAGGCGAAATAAATACCAAGAAAATTCTAATATCTTAGCGTTTATTAGCTGTAATTCACCAATAACAAACCTTATAGCTATTTTAAGGTTTAATTTATAAATAGTCTCTAAGTAGCTCCATTTTATTAACTATGAAATAGTAGAGATCGCTCCTAGCGCACCGTAATTAACAATTAATTAAAATTAACTCTTAACAATCATGAAAGTTATCGGTTTGATTAGTGGCACTTCAGTCGATGGTATCGATGCCGTATTGATAGAAGTTAGTGGTAGAGAAACAGACCTTCAGGTGAATTTATTAGCGGGTGAAACCTATATTTATCCTGAAGAATTAAGAACAAAAATTTTAACAATATGTGGCGGTGAGGCCATTTCGATGTTGGAATTAGCAGTTTTAGATGATGCGATCGCGACTGCCTTTGCCGAAGCTGCCCAAAAAATTCAATCTCACTTTAAAACTACTGCCGATTTAATTGGTTCTCACGGTCAGACTGTCTATCATCGACCACCATCTCTAGATCGGCTAGGCTATAGCTTGCAGCTTGGTAGGGGAGAATTAATTGCCAACCTGACAGGCATCAAAACCGTTAGCAATTTTCGGGCAGCAGATATTGCTCTGGGGGGAGAAGGCGCACCGTTAGTACCGAAGATAGATGCCTGTCTCTTGTCTCATCCGACCAAAATCAGAGCAATTCAAAATATCGGTGGTATTGGCAACGTGGCATATTTACCACCCAATCGAATTCCCGACTGGGAACAACAAATCTGTGGTTGGGACACAGGGCCGGGAAATGCCTTGTTAGATCTAGCTGTTACCCGTCTTACTAATGGCAGTCGAACTTACGACCACCACGGTCAATGGGCCGCCCAAGGCACTCCCCACCAAGAATTAGTAGCTAGATGGCTAGAACAAGATTTTTTCCAACAGCATCCACCCAAGTCTACAGGTAGAGAACTTTTTGGTAAGGATTATTTGGAGCAATGCTGGCAAGATATGGAGCAAGCTCAATTAAAAGATAGCGATCGCCTTGCTACTATAACAGAACTTACAGTAGCCTCAATTTTTCAAAGTTATCGGCAGTTTTTACCCCAAATGCCCCAGGAAATTTTGCTTTGTGGTGGTGGCAGTAAAAATTTATATCTGAGACAACGCTTGCAAGCTGAGTTAGCATCGGTACGTATCAGTACCACAGACGAGGTAGGAATGAATAGCAATTTTAAAGAGGCGATCGCTTTTGCGGTCTTAGCCTACTGGAGAGTTCATAACATTCCTGGTAATTTACCTCAAGTCACAGGAGCAACTAAACCAGCGTTATTAGGAGAAATTCATCTTTAAAGCTATAAAATTAGATATAAACGTTGAATTATAACTATATTTTTTAAAAATTGTTCCTTTTTTGACTATATTTGAATTGCGAGGATAGAGTTGTGGCTCATAGTTTCTTATTAGAATCAGGCTATTGGAAGGTAACAGGTCATTGGCTTCGACAAAATTTCTCGCCCATTCCTCTTGAGGGAAATATTCAAATTGCTTGGAAAAGAGAAAACTGGTTCAAGCTAACCACTAGCTTAATTTGTCAGGATGAAACCAAGACTGAAATCGTCTATCAATGCCGAGGTAATTTAAATTACGAAGAAAAATATTATACCTATGTTTCCCAACACAGCCTTTTGGGGAATATTGAGGGAGAGGGTAGGCTAGGATTCCAATCGATCGTTCAATATTACTGGTTGATTGGAACTGCCAGCCAACAGAAGGGACTAGATACTTTTTACTGTCTAGATCGAGATACCTATCATCTAACCAGCAGTATTTTGGAAGGTCACAGTCTCAAAAATACGATTGAGGCCACCTTAAAACGTTAAATTTAATTACTTTAATTAGCAAAACCGAGATAAATTTTGCTCAAATCAGTTGCTCTATGAATAAAGATACTAATAGTGGTCGTTTACTTGCCAATCGTTATCTACTCTGCGATCTAGTTGGAGAAGGTGCCATGGGTAGAGTCTATCGAGCCAAAGATACCGTATTAGGCGGTGTAACTGTAGCGGTAAAATTCTTATCTCAGGCCCTACTCAATGATAATATGCGCGATCGCTTTGAGCGGGAAGCAACTATTTCGGCTCTTTTGGGAGAAAAAAGTATTCATGTCGTCAGAGTAAAGGACTATGGTGTAGACAAAAATAACGCTCCTTTTTATGTGATGGAATTTCTCTCCGGAGAAAGCATCAACGATTTAATCTGTTATCAGCCTCTTCCTCTACCCAGATTTTTGACTTTAACTCGCCACGTATGTCTGGGTTTAGAATCTGCTCACCAAGGAATTTACTTTAATGGCGAACTTTCTCATATTATTCATCGAGATATCAAGCCGAGCAATATAATTGTTATTCCAGACCCCAGTTTAGGAGAAGTTGCCAAAATACTCGATTTTGGTATTGCCAAGCTAGTTCAAGCCAACGCCAACCAAACCCAATCTTTTATGGGAACTTTAGCATACTGTTCTCCCGAACAAATGGAAGGTAAGGAATTAGATAATCGTTCTGATATCTATAGTTTGGGCATTATGATGTACGAAATACTCACTATGGATATGCCTTTATTGCCCCAAAACTCCTCTTTTGGTGGTTGGTATCAAGCACATCACAACTTTAAACCAGAACCATTTAGCGAAAGATTAAATTTACCTCAGAAGCTACAAGACCTAGTATTTCGTTGTTTGGAAAAGGAACGAGAAGATAGACCCCAAAGCGTTCGTGAAATTTTAGAAACTTTAGAATCTCTTGAGTTTACCTTCAAACCTCGCACCACCAATCCCGATCCAAGTATTTCTCTCAACCAAAGATCGAATATAGTTGACGATACAACTTGCAAAGCGGAAGCTTTTGCAGATAAAACGGTTAATGCCGAAACTTCGGTGACAGAAATTTGTCTGCAAACTCCCTGGCCAGCAGACAAACCGTTACGTAAAATTGTTTTTGCTCAATTAATAGACACTCCTCTAGGAGAAGCACCCGTACTTTCAGTCATGTTAGACCCAGAAGGTGTTGAAAATAGAATATCTGGCACTCGCTACGATCGGTTTTTGTACCTAAATCATCCTCATCCCACCCTTCTCTGGATTACTTTACTATATAACCCCGAATATGGCCCGAAATGGCTTCCCTGTTATCTAGACTTAAAATCTCACAAAGGACAGCAAATTGCTCGCGCTCTTTCAGAGCAAGGTAAATATCGCATCTTACTATATGCCCTCGATCGACCCCAACAATGTCAACACGTTATCAATTCGGTAATTAACTCCGGCTATCGCAATATGTTGGCACAATGGGCAAACCTCAGTCAAGTAACTAGAAGCGTGGGCGAACTTTCAATGGCAAAAAAAATCTTGAAACAAGAACTAGAAAAGCTCAAGGATAAGATTTTGGCTAAAGTGAAAAATTCTAAGTTATCTGATGTGAATGCCAGAAGATAATTAAGAAACAAGGATTGAGGAATCAGGAGCAAGTGCGATCGCGCCTTCGGGTGGGCAAAATAATCAGAACCAATTAGTATTTTTAAAATAGATTCTTGCCACCAAATCAATGAAAACAATTTTGACCAGATAATTATTGGGGTGGGCATTAATCAATTATCCGTTGCGCTTTAGATATCTTGTAATGCCCACCCTACCTTCTGTTTACATAGAATACTTATCGGTTAAATCGTCAAACCCTGTAGAGACGTAATATATTACGTCTCTACGATCGATTTTTTGGTACTTTTTGGTAATCGGATTTGATATAAATTATCACCATCAAAAAATCAAAAAAAAGCAGTACTCAGGTTAGGAGTACTGCTTACTTCAAATTCTCAATTAAGAACTATAAAGCGAAACCAAGTTTTAACTAAGCTAGAGATGCCATAGTGACATCATTGTCCGACAATACATTTTGTAGTTCGTCCGCTTCTACAGTTTCTTTTTCGATTAGCATTTGCGCCAGGCGATCGAGAATATGACGGTTATCTAATAAAACCTTTTTGGCACGGCTATAAGCTTGGTCAACGTAGTTACGTACTTCTTCGTCGATCGCTGCTGCGGTTTCATCGGAGAAATCGCGGTCAGAAGCAATGTCGCGACCCATAAAGACGTTACCGTTTTGACGACCGAGGGCTACAGGGCCCAAGCGATCGCTCATCCCAAAGCGAGTTACCATCTGACGGGCGACTCTAGTTACCTGCTGCAAGTCGTTAGAAGCACCAGTGGTTACTTCTTCTTCACCGTAAACGATCTCCTCTGCCAAACGACCGCCTAAAGCAACAGCCATTTGGTTTTGTAGATAGGAACGAGAATACAAACCAGACTCCATACGGTCTTCACTAGGAGTAAACCAAGTCAAACCACCAGCGCGTCCGCGAGGAATAATACTGATTTTTTGTACGGGGTCGTAGTCGGGCATCAATGCTCCAACTAAAGCGTGACCAGCTTCGTGATATGCTACCAACTCTTTGCGTTTTTCGCTCATAACGCGGTTTTTCTTCTCTGGCCCAGCCATAACGCGGTCGATCGCGTCGTTGACTTCATCCATGGAGATTTCGGTTAGGCTGCGACGTGCGGCCAAAATTGCCGCTTCATTGAGTAAGTTAGCTAAGTCCGCCCCAGTAAAGCCAGGAGTACGACGAGCAACTTTGTTGAGGTCTACGTCTTTTGCCAGAGTTTTACCACGAGCGTGTACGTTGAGGATTTCTTGACGACCAGCATAGTCTGGACGGTCTACTACTACCTGACGGTCAAAACGACCAGGACGCATTAAAGCAGAGTCTAGGACATCAGGACGGTTAGTCGCAGCAATGATGATAATACCTGTATTGCCTTCAAAACCATCCATTTCGGTCAGCAATTGGTTAAGAGTTTGCTCGCGCTCGTCGTTACCACCACCTAGACCAGCACCACGTTGGCGACCTACTGCATCGATCTCATCGATAAAGACAATACAGGGTGCATTAGCTTTTGCCTGCTCGAATAAGTCACGGACGCGAGAAGCACCCACACCAACGAACATTTCCACAAATTCCGAACCAGAAATACTGAAGAAAGGTACGCCAGCTTCACCAGCTACAGCTTTTGCTAGTAAAGTTTTACCAGTCCCTGGAGGGCCAACCAGCAATACACCCTTGGGAATTTTTGCCCCAATAGCAGTAAAGCGATCGGCATTTTTGAGGAAGTCTACTACTTCAGTCAGTTCTAGCTTGGCTTGTTCGATACCTGCTACATCACCAAAGGTTACTTGAGTTTTAGGCTCCATCTGTACTCTGGCTTTAGATTTACCAAAGTTCATTGCCTGAGATCCAGGGCCGCTTTGCGCTCTTCTGAGTAAGAAGAATAGACCAACTAGCAAGAGGATAGGGAATAAGAGGCTGCTCAAAGCTCTAAACCAAAATCCTTCATCACTCTGAGGTAAGACGGCAATGTCTACACCGTTTTCGCTCAAAATGTCGATCAACTGTGGATCGTTGGGTAGGTTGACTAAAATCGGTGTCCCTTCACGGTCAATAACCTGCGCCTTGGTGCGATCGGCACTAATTTTGACAGTCTCGACTTTATTGCTTTGAACTTCATCGATTAGTCTGCTATACGCCCAAGTTTCGCGAGCTTGAGGTTGTTTGTCCAAAAAGGCAGTACCTAACGCCACTACCACTATGGCTAACAGAACATATAGTCCTGCGTTACGCCACTTTTTATTATTGTCTTTACTCACTCTGACAGCCTCCCTTAGCTGAAGATTAAGAATCTTTATTGTTATTTTAACTACTGTTATCTTGTTATTTTCCTAGGGTAGAATCCATTCAAATTGAGTTTCTCATTTCTCACTATGTGCATATAGAGCAGAAATTTATTAGAAACATTTTGGAACTAGCTAGGATGACCAGTTGTCTTAAAAGAACTAGTATCTACTACATTTTTAGTTTAACGTTGTTAACTTATGTTAACGTTTCTCAGGAATAATTTACCAAGTATTTTTATAAAATGTCGGAAAAATACGGCAAGCCGACCGAAAAATAGCTGTTCTGCCAGGGTGAGTCGGGATATATTTGGATATGTTTGTAAGGTTATTGCGCTTCAGACTTTTGCTGGAGGGTGGTTGTGCCTAATTAGGAGTAAGATTGATTGCGATCGCACCTTGATATTTAATTTCAAGGTTATTGAGTCAAAAGAAAATAGAGGACTAACCAGGAATCAGATTTCCTTAGCTAATCCTGCTAAAAGTAATAGAAAATAAGAAAATAAATGCTGCACCTGGGTTTAGGTGAACGCAAACGCTACGGAGTTAGTCCTAAAGGATACCGCGATGCGCAGCGAGTCCTTTAGGGCTTCGCATATAGTTCGGAATTAGTCATTTCTTGCTCTGCTCCCCTGCTTCCCGATTAAGAAATTAAGATTGGACTAGACTCCAGCCTCTAGAACATTTTACCTTACCTTGAATTACAGTCTTGAGATACTGCAATCTGATGCCATACTTGCTGCCTAGTTCTGTAGCAGTACAATGTTCAAAAATATTTCTTTTTTCGTTTTTCCAGCTATAGGTATTTTGATACAGGTGCTTGTCTGTGTCTTGTACGGAAGATTTTACCTCCACAGAGGGAATAAATTTGGCAACAGTATCTTCAATTAAGATTACAGGAGCGACCAACTCGCCAATTTCAGGATGAGAAGCTGCCAAGTTTAATCTTTTCATACCATCCTTGACATTGAGTTTTTTCATCCCAAATCGACTTTTTGCACCATCCGTAGTAAAAATAATCGGGTCTTTAACGCCAAACTGTAGTAAATTCTCTGCCAATTCGGGGTTACTGTAGTTTTCTGTAACAATTAAAAGGGCAAGATCTTTGAGTTTAGCTTGATAAGTAATTTTGTTCATAATTTAGCCTGGCTCTGTCACTATTCATTGGAAAGAGACAATAAGAAAAACTGAGTTATTGCGCCTAAGATAGAACTGGTTACTATGTAAATCTTCAAATTTTAGTGGCAAATTTTCTTTTGATGGGTTAAAGTGCATAACCGCAACCGCGTTGGAATCAGATTTTTGCCAGTTAATTCGCAGTTTAGCATTGTTTTTTGGTGAGAATATTTAGCCCACAATCGAGACAAATGAAAAGATTTGACAGCAAATATTTCTAGCTTACAGAGATCGCAATCCAAGAATTTCCTTACGTATAAACTCTCCTGGAAGAATGGGGTATCAACTCGCACATTGTATTAATCTCTGTAATTTTACTCATCCGTATTTTCACGGTTTTTGCTCGGATCGCATTAGAGTAAAAGAATACTTAATCTAAAAACATCAAGGTTAGTATTTCTTAAGATCGTTCTGGTTAGATGAGCTTAACGAATTGGCGATCGCTTTACAGGAGTCACTCTAACAGGGATAACTAGAGTGGCGATCCGAGCGGAAAGTGCTTTGGGACTTAACTCTTCATTTTTTGAACCAGGTTGCTTAATTTCTCAACCAGTCCCTAGTAATAAGATTTAAAATCTAAAAATCTTATTTTTCTTTATAGTTTTTAGTCGTTTTCTGATTAGCAGTAACCTCATTTATTTTTATTCATCATTTCGGGAACAATATTGTTAAGTCACCGCTGGTTAAACTATTTATTGCTTAAATCGATAAAAGTTTAGCTCAATAAAATCTATGATTGTAGATCGTAGTTATGGAAATGGTTGCTATAACAAATAAGTTTAACTTTTGTAACATAAATTTATAATGATACGGAATAATTCTGCTCATAAAACTAGCGTACTAAGGAAAACTTTTTGGTTTTTGGGTAGTTATACAGTTTTCTTGATTGCGATGATTTTGGTTGCCGTTTACTATATTGCCAGAAACCTCGAAACGATACATCAATCTGCTTTAGAATTTGACGAACTTAGTCGCGAAATAGAAATCGTTAACGATTATTTTATCCGTCAGGCAAAAGATCGAAAAAATTTATTTTTACGAGGACATAAAAAGAAAGATCTAGAGAAATATCTCGGTCGTGTTAATGAAATGACCGAGAAAATTCAAACAAAAATAGTAGAAATCAAGCAAAACCCTTTGTCAGAAGCTTATCAAGCCGATCTAGATTTATTTGTCAGTAAACACCAGCAATTAATGAATACCTATTTAGAAGGTATCGAAATTTTTCAACAGACAAAGGATCATACAGCTGGCGATCGATTTGTTAGGGGCAATGGCGGTAAAGTTGGAGAAGAATTGACTCAAGTGATCGGGCAAATTAGAAAAGACAGACAAAAGTTATTAGAAGATAACAGAAGAGATATCAAAAATTTTCTAATTGTTAGTACTGGTGGACTTTTGGTAATAATTTTAACTGGTTCTGGCATTTTGATCCTGGCCGTAACCGATCCCATACGTCGAATTGTACGCTTTACCAACTTTTTAGAAGCTAGTAGTTTGTCTCATACAGACTACAACCAAATTTATCAACCAATAGAAGGGCAAAAAGACGATGAAATTGGTTATATGATCGACACCTATGCTAAATTGTCTAATTTAATTTTTGACTACAATCAAACTTTGGAACAAAAAGTTCAAACTCGCACACTAGAATTAAAACAGGCTAAAGAATTAGCTGAGGTGGCAAATAAAGCTAAGAGTGCATTTCTTGCCAATATGAGTCATGAATTGCGGACTCCTCTTAACGCTATTCTGGGATTTACCCAAATTATGCAGCAAGATCGAGGGGTAACGCGATCGCAAATTAAAAATCTAGAAATTATTAATCGTAGTGGGGAACATTTACTTACTTTAATTAACGAAGTGTTGGATCTGTCTAAAATTGAAGCGGGAAAGATTGATTTTAATGCCAAAGACTTTAATTTACATCGCCTCTTACTTAATACTAAAGAGCTGCTGAAACTAAAAGCCGAGCGCAAAGGTCTAGAGCTTTTATTTGAGTGCGATCGGGATACACCTCAATATATTCGTACCGATGAACGCAAACTCAGCCAGGTACTAATAAATCTACTCAATAATGCTCTTAAATTTACTACTCACGGCAGTGTAACTGTCCGAGTCAAACCAGATCCAAATAATATTTATCGACTTATATTTGAAATCGAAGATACTGGCACGGGTATTGCCAAAAGCGAACTCAAATCTTTGTTTCAACCATTTACCCAAACTGAAAGTGGAAGGCGATCGAAGCAGGGAACGGGATTAGGTTTGTCTATCAGCCGTAGATTTGTGCAACTAATGAAGGGCGATATTCAAGTTAGCAGTCAGTTAGGAGTAGGAACAGTCTTTAAATTCGATATTCTCGCCGAACCAACACTTGAAGAAAAATTACTACAGGAAGACACGGTTACTAGAAAAGTTATTGGTTTAGCAGCCGATCGACATAGCTATCGTATTTTAGTGGTAGACGATCGCTGGGAAAATCGTCAGATGTTATTGCAACTTCTCGAATCTATTGGTTTTAAGGTTAAAGAAGCTGAAAATGGTCGAGAAGCTCTAGAAGTTTGGCAAGATTGGCAACCTCATTTAATCTGTATGGATCTACAAATGCCGATTATGGATGGCTATCAAGCCACTAAAAAAATTAAATCTCTGGATATAAAAAAAGAGACTATTATCATCGCTTTGACTGCTAATGTTTTTGAGAACAGCAGCACTATTATCTCCGATTCTGGTTGTGATGATTTTTTACGCAAACCCATTCATCTTTCTGAGTTACTGGAGAAATTTAAAGAGCATTTACAAGTTCGCTATCTCTACCAAAAGTCAGATATATTTAACCCGAATTTTGATTCAATCCAGACCAATTCTCCACGAGTCGAACTTACTTCTGAAAACTTAGAAATAATGACTGCTGAATGGCTAAACCAAATCTACGAAGCTGCTCGAATCGCCGACTATCAGGTTTTAAAACAAGCGATCGCAGAAATAGAGCAAGAATATAGTCAAATAGCAGTAGGATTAGACGATTGGCTAGAAAAGTTTCGGATGGACAAAATTGCTGAATTAGCAGAAGAAGCTCTGCTCAAAAAATAATGAGCCGAACCGAGCTGATATTTGTAGGACTTACGCCAGGAACTCGCGAGAAAATTAGGCTTTTTGCATTACTCGATCGCGTTGCCATAAGAGCATATTTATAAAGTCAACCTTGAGAACATGCAAAGTAGGGAAGTAGGGAAGTAGGGAAGTAGGGAAGTAGGGGGTAGAGACGCGATATATCGCGTCTGTACAAGGGAAGTAGAGAAGTATTATTCCCCAAGTCCCCAAGTCCCCAATCTCGCGCTTAGTTTAATTTTTTCCTTATCGGCTATAAGCAACAACAGTACCTGTCAGCCACAATACCAAGGATAAGATATGCACGGGTAAAAATAACCATAGATTGAGTCCCATCCACTTACCTTCATGAATATCTTCTAACCAATCGGTACGGCGAGTAGCCACTTGTAAGACCTCTCCAGTAGAGGAATCGATTTGGAATTCCTGACGGTTTTCCGCACGAATGGTTGTAATGCCTTTATCTGGATAAACATAAAGTCGCCAGACATCTTCCCAGTCTCGAACACCATGTTCGGGAAATTGTCGAGCCGTTTCCAATACCTGGGCAAATTCTCTTTGAGGTACTGTTCCCTCTCTCTGCTGTTGAACGGGCATCACCCAAGGCACTTCATACCGCACTTGCAATAACAGCCCACTGCTAATGACAAAAGCCCAGGGAATAATTACAATCCAGCCCAGCCAGTAATGATAATTTAACATCCAAGATTTGAGACGCAAACGCCAGGGTCGCCCATCCTTTTTTTTCAAGGGCAGAGCCTTGGAGTCTTCAACAACTGGCGTATTCTTGGGAGGATCTAATTTATCGGTTTTTCCTTGAAGCATTCGCCACAGAGGGAGGGATTTAAGACGAGCTGGCAACATCTTGATATTGAGATAAAGTCCAGTAAGAAAAATAGCTAAAAAGCCTAATTTAACGGGCAAACCCAACCACAACCGAGCATTCCAGGCTGAAAAATCGTGCATCTTGACAACGAAGTCATTGCGTCGTTGTGCGGTTTGTAAAACGTCTCCGTTACTTGCATCTACCTGGGTTTCGAGTCCAGCATGGTTACGAACTTTAATAATGCCTTTTTTGGGACGCAGATCTAACAATTTGATGTCTGACCAATCGCTTACCTGCATTTCTGGAATAGTCTTTACCCGATCTAAAACCTGCTCTAAGGCAATTGTTGGTTGGTACTTTTGACTCCCCTTGAGGGTAGGGGGCTGAATCCAATCAACGGGTTTTCTAAGCTGTAAAAAAATTCCCGTGAGAATCACCAAAAGCATTGGTAAGGAGATGGCGAGTGCAAGCCAACGATGAATTTTACGGTTTTGACGTACAGCACTTTTCTTGGAAAGTTTAGGACGGGAAATGGATACTGGAGATCTTAAAGACATAATTGGGTTCTATTACCAAGAACAATAAGGACGGATCAAAAGGACGGAATATTATCAACAACTCAAGCCAAGTTAAATCAATTGAATCAATTGAATCAACGGAAAAGATCTTCCAGGTATTGGAAGTTGATTTTAAAAAGATTTGGCTAGTTGACGAATCGACAAGTGACTTAGCGTCCTCAACTGTAAAAAAATTTATTTTTTTTAATTACTAGTAATAATACTTATTTTTCTCTTAAAAGTAAAGAAAAAATATTATTTTGTTTCTCAGTAAATTGAAGACAAGAGACAAGAATTTTTAACAATCAGTCGTGTATTTAGGTATACAGAAACTCAGTGCTGCTGATTTTACAATAAGTTTTCCGTTTATTTTAATCGTCAAAATTATTGAGCTATTGCTAGGAATCTACTGACATTTACAGAAATTTCACATAACTTGCTATTGATTAGTTACTTACTAATACTTCCAAATAGTTCGCGATCGCCTTAGCTATCTCTTGTTTTCCTACTACTTTTTTGGGTTGCTCTTCTTTAGTTACTAAATAAGCCACCTGCGCGCCTGTTTGTTGGTGTTCTTCACCGCGATTTGCCACGACCATTTGATAACCTTGTTGTAATCTATTGTTAGCAATAGTAATTAATTCTTCGTGGGAAATGTTTTCTTGATATTTAAAAGTAATCATTGCCAAACTGGGAAATTTAGCTTTTACCTCCTTAATTACTTTTAGAGTAGGAATTAAATCAATTTTAGATAAAGCACCACTGGGTATTTTGCCAGGAAATACTCGCTCTGGTTGATAGTCAGCAACCGCAGCCGAGAAAATACCATAACTATATTGATGCTGCTGTAATTCTGCGATGACTTCAGTTAAATATTCATCGTAGGTAGTGACAATCTGGTGGGGAAGATAGCTAGGGGGAGAATAACTACCTTGTCCGTGAATTAGTTTGACTTTTGCCGATCGCAGATACAATTCTTCCGCGATACAAGCACCCAATCTACCTGTAAAGCGATTGGTTAGACGACGTATATTATCAAGAGGTACGGGTGTTGGGCCTCCAGTAACTAAAATTGGGATTCCCTTCAGGGAAGACGAACTAACCGCACGACATACAGCCACGGCGATCGCTTTTTCATCTGGGAGATTGTTTTTACCGTTTGCCACCTTGGGGGGAACGATCTTTACACCTAAGCGATCTAACTCCTGTAGAGATTGAGTCAAAATTGTATTATGTAAGCTACCATGCATGGTAGGAGCGATTAAAATTTGGGTTTTGCCCCGTTCCATTCTGCCAAGAGCCGAACCCAATGTCGAGGTAATTACCCCATCCGCCAGACCAAAACGCATCTTATTAATAGTGTTGTAAGTTGCAGGTGCAACTAGATAAGCAGCAAAAGGATGTTCGTCGCTAAGATGTTCTGCATTTGCCGTTAATTTGGTTACCACCGTATTAGTAGTACTCCACTCCAAAGCATCGATGGTAGTGTATCTCAAAGCTTCCTGGGAAACAAAAGCGACTACCTCAGCACCCTGACGGCGCAGAGTACGGGCAATTAAAGGAGCTTTGATGGCTGCAATGCTACCTGTTACCAGTAAAGCAATGCGTTTATTTAATAGATGATTTGATTCTAGCTCAACTTGGCGATCGCCAAGGTCTGATTCGGGTGGTGGTTGAAAATCCCAATCTTTCATGCGTATATATTTCTCGATAGTCAAATAATTTAGCAATTATCAAGATCTGTAACATAAATTTATCTTTCTGGTCTTCGTTCTGAAAAAAATTAGGTTAAATTTAGAGTTGTCTTTTTAGGGAGCGAGAAAGTGAATTTTACACCGTCTACGCGCAACGTTAATTCAGCTAAAACCAAAGAGTCCGGTATGATATTTTTCGATCCTACTTTAATCAAAGCAGCTAGGAATATTTATCGTAATTATTGCAGTTTAAATATGTCAGCAGATCTCAAGCCAATGGGAGTAGTAATTAATCGAGATAGTCACCGAGGACAACTAGCATTTAAACCCAAGCCAATATTATTACCTAGAGAATGTTTTATTCCGCTCAAGCAAATTGAAGCCGAAACCTATTAAAACTATTATCTCCACTTATTTCTACATATCTATTTAAATTAAAAGCTAAATTATGGATACGCTGTTAACAGCACTTGCCTTTATTTTTGCCTTTATTTTTGGTGCTTGTATCGGTAGTTTCTTAAATGTCGTCGTCTATCGTATTCCCGCAGGCTTATCTCTAATTCATCCTCCTTCTCGTTGTCCTCAATGTCTACATTCTCTGGGAATCACAGAAAACGTACCTGTATTTGGTTGGTTGTGGTTGAGGGGGCGTTGTCGCTGGTGCCAAACTAAAATCTCAAGTCGCTATCCTACGGTAGAAGCGATTACGGGATTGATGTTTGTTTTGGTTTTTTGGCGGTTTAGCTACAGTCTGGAAACTATCGGCTATTGTGCTTTTTTGTCCTGGTTGTTGTCATTATCTTTGATCGATTTGGACACCATGACTTTACCTTCTCCTCTAACTAAATCAGGCTTGGTTTTAGGGTTAGTATTTCAAACTGTTTTAGGTTGGCAACTAGGACAAGGACAGGGCATAGCAAATCAATTGATGTTTGGTATTGGTGGCGCAGTCTTGGGCATCTGGTTATTGGAAATAATCGCGCTACTCGGTTTAATTATGCTGGGACAACAAGCAATGGGAGATGCTGACGGCAAGTTAATGGCTACCATCGGGGCCTGGATCGGCTGGAAATATGTCTTGGTATCGAGCTTTGTCGCCTGTGGTGTTGGTGCAGTTATTGGCGGTGGCGCGATCGCTCTAGGTTTGATTGGTAAAAAGCAACCAATACCTTTTGGCCCTTTTTTAGCCTTGGGCGGGGCATTGAGTCTGTTTTTCGGGGAGGCGATTATTAATGCTTATCTCAATACTTTTTTTAATTTCTAACTTTTAGTGGATGATTTTATCTGCAATAAAAACTAGAAAAATTGTCAAATTGTCTGCAAAATACTCAAGATTTTAATCTGGGTAGTTCTCAATTATTCAGATAAATAACCAATAATAAGTGAAATCAGACAAATAATACCGAGGAGAGCAATATGTCTGTTAATATTTAAATTATAATCGGGGATTAATTGTTTACGTAATTAAATCGCTCAAAATGGTGGAAAGCTTATCTAAGCGTATTGCTTCATCTCTGGAAGTAGATCGCGTCTCTTGCTATCAGAAATTGCTCGATCGCATTCGAGACTTGGCTTGGATAATGGATACCGCAGGACGAATACATCTAGGCAACAATTCTTGGCAAAACTATACTGGAGTGAGAAGATCTCCCTCTAAAACCTATTTTCTGTGGGATTTAATTGAGCCAGAACAAAAAGCCAAAATCCAACAGCTATGGCTGAATTGCGATCGAGAAAGCGATGTTTGGGAACACCAACTAAGGCTCAAAAATCTGGCAGGTAACTATACTTTATTTAATTTAGAAATAGAACGATTAACAGCAGCAGATAACCACTGCTCTTGGTTAATTTGTACTGCAACTTCCGCAGCAGATAAGGTTGCCGATGAATTAGCTAGGGAATATGGGTTGGCATCTGGGGACCAAAACTATAAACAAAAAGAGCTAAACCTAATTCGCAATGCCGAGTTTATCCGTCGCATTTTAGAAAGCAGTCAAGATTGTATCAAAGTTTTGGATCTCCAAGGTCGGCTACTCTACATGAACGGTCGCGGGCAAGATCTGATGGAGATTGATAACTTTGCCCAAGTACAATACGAACCCTAGCTGAATTTTTGGCAGGATTGCGATCGCCAAGCAGCCCAAATAGCTTTTGCCACAGCCCGTGCGGGAGGTGTAGGCAGATTTGACGGTTATTGTGCCACGGCAAAAGGAACACCTAAATGGTGGGAAGTAGTGGTTACGCCGATGTTGGGCAAAGACGATCGAGTACAAGAGATCTTATCCGTTTCTCGCGATCTTACCGCTAGGAAGATTGCCGAAGAAGCCTTAAAAGAACGCAATCAAGAACTAGATCGATTTACCTATAGTGTTAGTCACGATCTCAAAGCACCGTTGCGAGGAATCTCCAATTTATCAGAAATGATTGTCGAAGATCTTCAGGGACAGATTCCCCCAGACAATCAACATCAACTAGATCTTTTGCAGCAAAGAGTACTGAGAATGAATGCTTTGATTGACGGTTTGCTCAAGTACTCGCGAATTGGCAGATAAACACTCGCTACCGAGTCGGTCGATCTAGGAGAATTGCTTCGGGAGATAATTGATTTTCTGGATCCGCCAAAAGGTTTCAAAATTACTGGTATTCTCCCCCTGCCAACTTTAGTCACTAAGAAACTTTTATTGAGTCAAGTTTTAACTAATTTAATCGGTAATGCGATTAAACACCACGATCGCGACAGAGGACAAATAGATTTAACGGTTAAAGATTGCGGTCGGTATTATCAATTGGCGATCGCCGACGATGGACCGGGAATTCCCGAAGCAGATCGAGAACGTATTTTTGAAATGTTTGAAACTTTAAAAAATAAAACCTCCACTACCAATACGGGTATCGGTTTAGCATTAGTCAAAAAGATTGTTTTGGGGGAAGGAGGAGAATTGTGGCTGGATAGTAAGGGCGATCGAGGATGTAAGTTTTGCTTTAGCTGGAAGAAATAGAAATAATAAAAAGAGGGACTTGGATAAATCCCTCATGAGATTATTTCAATTAATAATGCTCGAAATAGCTATTCGATATCAATTGAAGTAGGTGCCGAACCAGTTCCAGTACTGGTAGGAATACTAGAACCTTGACGAAAATCGTTATAAAGGCGATCGCGCCAGGCAAAAAATGGCTCAAAAGTAATATTATCCGCAAGTCCTGGAATACCTTTGCCTTTTAAGGGGTCGGGAATATCGAGATAAGTACCTGCGGGAAATTTTAACAAGATACTCAATCCTGCTACTGCTAGATCGGCTAGAGTAGGTGTATCGCCAGTCAGGTAAGGTTGATTTTGCAGAATTAGACATAAAGCTTCTAAGTCTTGAGTAAGTCTTTTTTTAGCTTCCTTGACTGCATCGCCACCAAAACCAACGCCAGTACCTAGAGCATCTAATAATTCTCCTGGGATTGCTCCTACAGCTGTCTTGACCAGATCTGGAGTGTTAGCTGGCAATACGGAAGTCCGAAAGTTTTGATTTTGATTTAATGCCCCAATAAAAGCTTTGCGACCCTGTAAACCGATCGAAGCATCCGCCCATTCTTCGATCAGCAAACATTGTCCCTTAGCCAAAGAATCCGTTGGGACGATCGGGCGTTCGGGATATTTGCGTTCTAGGTATAAAGCAATTTCTGTAGAGTCAGAAACATAGGTACTGCCATCTTTCAGGACTGGCACTTGACGACTGCCAGATTTTTGCATTAATTCAATTTGTCCTACCCCTGGAGTGACTTCAATTTTACGATATTCTAGCTGTTTGTAATCTAGGATGAGGCGAACTTTTTCTGAATACTGAGACAACTCAAATTGATATAGTTCTAACATTAATACTCCTTGTTATCGGATCGACGGGACGATGCAATTGTTAATCTATCTCTTTTACAGACTAAAAAACATCAGTCTCCAGTCTATAGATGTTGCTAGATGCTGGGGCAAAATCCCCTAGATATCTTTAGGTGACTTACCGATGCTAAAAGGGGATAGCCTTCCTACTTCGACGATACTTGAGGCGAACACATTGCGATCGCTATGTCCCTTTTCCTAGGTATCACCCTAGTACTCTGTCAACAATTAATTGATGGGTTGGGGTCTATATCAGACCATTTCTCCTTAAAGTTGCACTGAATATTTTGAGTTTGGATCTCACGCAAAGACGTTTATCCTCAAAGCGACGAGGACAAGTGCCCGTCGCATTGGGTGTTTATACCCGTCGCATTGGGTACAAAGAAGTTAAATTTTAGAAGAGTGCATTGTTTTAGATACTATTGCTATTTGTTACTCAAAACCTTCCGATCGCCTCTTAATCTTCCACCGAATCAGATAGATAAAAAATGGCGCACCAATCAAGGGCATTACCAAACCTACAGGTAATTCGCTAGGTTGAATTATCAATCGACCGCCAAGATCGCAATCAGCATCATAATCGCTCCTAAAATTGCCGAATATGGCAAAATCCAACGATAGTCAACGCCCACTATGAAACGAACTATGTGGGGAATAATTAAACCGACAAAGCCAATTGGTCCTGCGATCGCTACACTCGCTCCTGCTAGTAAAATAATGGTAATTGCCGCCAGGATTTTAATTAATGCCGTAGATTGTCCCAAACTTCTAGCGGTATCTTCCCCCAAACTGAGGATGGTAATTTGTCTGCTGAGAGCGATCGCACTTATTAACCCAATACAGATATAAGGTAATACTTGTAGCAGTAGGTTGAGATCTCTTCCTGCTACCGAACCCGCCAGCCAAAACCGAATTTCTTCAAGGGTGCGTTGACTGAGAATCAGAATACCACTAGTAATTGATGAGATAAATGCGGTAAGTGCTGCACCAGCTATGGTTAAGTTAAACGGTGTCAATCCCCCACGACCGAGAGAACCCAAAAAATATACGGCGATCGCGCTAGTAGCTGCCCCCGCAAAAGCATACCAGGTATAGATACTTAACGAACTGCTCCCAAAGATAAACGTTCCCACTACGACGGCAAAAGCTGCACCCGCATTAACCCCTAAAATACCTGGAGATGCCAAGCTCACAAGGGTAGTTTTTTTTACAATCTAGGAAGAATTGGCAAAAGCTAAATCGTTAAAATGACTGAAGGGTAAAGGAAACAAGCGACCAAAAGTGAGAGATTCACCTTTGAGTAATTGCGCTACTACAGTTAACAAACCATTAAGAAAACAAGAAAGAGTCGGAGTGGATTGGGAAGAAGAAGAGCGATCGCTAATTAGAGATTCACGATCGCAAACCTCTTGTTCGCCACCAAGAGTGACCATCCACAGCTCACGCTACAGAGATAGCTAGCCAATGACCTTCGGCTCTTTCTTGTTTTCTGAGGCGAGTTTTCTGCCATCTCATACCATCACTTTTGGCATCTCTGTAAGAGCATTCGATTGCTAACAATCTGTTTCCAGTCTTTGAGTTGAAATATATTAACTTATTGCTATTTTTGAAATAATATTGCTCTCAGCGAGAAAATTTTTTGGGTGTGACACCTACTAGGCGTTTGAAGTGCTTGGTAAAATTACTTTGATCGGAAAATCCAACTTGTAGACCAATGTCAGCAATGCTTAGTTTCGTTGTTGATAAAAGTAATAACTTGGCTCTATCTATGCGACATTTAATCAGATATTGATAGGGTGTAATTCCTATAGATTTTTTAAATAGACGACAAAAATAAAAGCGACTCATGCCTATTTCAGTTGCCATGGCATCTAAGGATAAATCTTCAGCTGAGTGAGCCTGTATATAATCAATTGCTCGTCGTAGTTTGGATGAGGATAGTCCTCCAGTATATTCTGAAAACACCGATCGCTTGGTTGCGTAGTGTTTTACCAAATGGGCAGACAAAAATGTTAAGGCGGACTCGGCGTAAAAGCGACTGTTTGCAGGGTTGGTTTCTAATTCGGTTTTTAATGCTAAAACAATCTGATAGATTAAGGGGTCGTATCTCATAAAATGTACCATCAGTTCCAAATAATCTGGATCGATAGACTCATAAGCAGTTCGACACAGGTTTTGAGGATCGATATAACAATGGATAAATTCTGATTCTCCCATCCAGCCCACCTGATAAGAGCGATCGGCAGGGTAGACGTAAATTAGATTGTCTTTTAACGCTGATGAAGTTGTCCAACTTTTTCCCTCGGAAATTACCTCTAATTTTGCTGGATTTCTGGCTGAGATACTAATAATATGCTGAGAAATATAATGTTCTGGTATTTGCCAAGAGGACTGACGATAATGAGCCAGATGAATGCCATGCCAATTTGCTTTATAACTGGATAAAAGAGGAGCGCGAGCCAGAATCTGCGACATTGCTCCTTCCTGAAAAGGATTGACTTTTATGGGCTTTTCTGGTGACATGAGTTTTGTTGTTTAAGATTAACGGTTATCGGGGGCGATCGCGCTTTACTTGATTTTTTAGCTGCTTCTATCGGTTGGTCTGACTACGAAGCAAATACCATCCAAGATTGAACCATTTCTGGATTGTTTGCCATCCATTGAGTTGCGGCTTCGCGAGGAGATAAACCCTCAACATTGGTGAGATAGTCCATCTCAGTGACAGCATCAACACCGAGAGAAATGCGATTGAGAGTATCCAGAGTCTTGCTTGGGGCGCGATCGCGGAAGTTTTGGGTCACGACTAAAGAACAGCGATCGGGTTCGGGAAATACATTCAAAGGATCGTTTAAACGACGAATTTCATAAGCTTGATTGAGATATTGCGGTTGCCATAAGGGAATAATTACCCCATTTTCTGCTTCTACTCCTTGCTCGAATGCACTTACCCAATCTTCTTCTGTCCCAGTGCGAAACTCATAACCAGCAGCTTCCAGGTTGTAGCGAGACATAATCTCTTGAGACAAACGAGTAATACCCGCGCCTGGACCAATTCCCTGAATCACTTGATTCATCTGCTCGGAGACTTCAGGACGAGTGAGATCTTCAATAGATTGAATATCTTCAGGGAGATAGTTGGGAACACCCCAGAAAAAACCTGCATTTTCATAGAGAGGGTCTAGCTCTATTGCTTCTGTGCCGTATTCTTCAAACAGGGGCTCGTGTCCAGACGGAAGCCATACAGCTACCAGCAGATCTAAATCTCCTTGACCGAGAATCGGAAAAATCTCAGCATGAGGCCCTTCAGTAATTTCTACCTGATGTCCTAATGATTCGAGAACATTCTGCATTACACCACCGACGACTCGATAAAAAGACAGTCCCACAACACCCATACGAACAGTTAAATCGTTAGAGGCAGTTTGTAATCGAGTAGAATTAGCGATCGCTTTGGTTTTTCCAATAGTTACGTTGAGTGCGGCAGATGTACCTGCTATAGCAGCAAATTTAAAAAACTGACGGCGACTAGCTTGGCTCAAAGAATTAATATAAGTGATTTGTGAATAGTTGTTACCCCAATTTTTCATGGCTGAGCTTTAGTTAAAACTGATAATTATTTTGAAGGCGATCGCTTTTGATAAACACTAGATTTGGCGATCGCTCGAACTACATTTCTTTTCTTATCGAGTTAAATAACCGCCGTTAATCCAAATCGTCTGTCCCGTAATCCACTGCGAACTAGGCAAAGCGAGAAACTCTACTACAGGAACAATATCGCTAATCTGACCGAGACGATTTAAAACAGAGAGATTGGCAGCAAATTCAGTCGTTTCGGGAGTTTCCTGACTATGAAAGAAGGGCGTATCCACAGGCCCTGGTGAGATAGTGTTGACGGTAATGCCCCGCTCTCCTAATTCCCGCGCCCCCATCCGAGTTACTTCTTCCATAGTTGCCTTAGTTCCTGCATAAGCAGAGTAATTAGGTGCCATTCCCGCCAGCAGCGAAGTACCAATATTGATGATGCGTCCATTGTCTGAGATACGGCGTGCTGCTTCTCGCATACACAAAAAAGTTCCCCTGGTATTGATATTAATCATCCGTTCGAGGTCTTCATCGGTGACTTCGGCAATTGGTTTCTTGACAATTTGCCCAGCGTTGTTGACCAGAATATCCAACCGTCCGAAGTTTTCAAATGCCGTATCGAAAGTTCGTTTAACCGTTTCTGTCTGACCCAAATCGCCCTGTACTAAAGCAGCCCGCGTGCCTTGGGCTTCTACTAGCCGTGCAGTTTCTTCTGCCTGATCTCTGGTTTCTTCCCGATGGTAATGCACCACCACATCCGCACCATGTTTGGCTAAGGCTTCGGCAAAACCACGTCCTAGATTGGATCTAGCTCCCGTAACGACTGCTACTTTACCAGCTAGTTCTCGATTGGAATCAGCAGCAGCAGTTGAAATCGGCTGAGATTGGCTTGTATCTTCAGCAATGGCTTGACCAGCAGCAATTGACCCCACTAAACCCGTTGCTCCAATCGCACCCAAGAATTTGCGTCTATTTGTACTCATGATCTTTCTTAAGTATTTTTTAATAAATTCTGTTGCCTAAATCATAAGTAATGTTGGCAGAATAGGTAGTATCGCTTAGATACTAAAATGAGTGGATTTCGATCCGTAGTTTTCAAGTATTTGCAGAGTAACTTGGGGATATTTTCTAATCAAAGCGATCTAAGTAGGTGGGCAAAAAGACTATTACTATAGCTTGTCAGAATTATCCGAAAGGCTCTGCTAACACTTTAATGTCATCTTTTTCTGCCACTCTAGATAAAAACAGTAATCTCTGACTGAAACGATACGTAATGAAACTGCTCTTAAATTTAAAATTGCTATCAATAACGGCGATTAGTGCTGCTGGCTTAGTCATACTCGAATATGACGATCGCCCTGCCCTAAAGGATACGCCTTCGGCTAACAGCATGGCTTTGCTAGGCTTTTTTAGGTCAGAATTCGCTGTAACAGTTCAATCTTCAGTTAGATCTAGCTTAACTTCCTACAGCCGAGTTAATCGAGATGCCGAAGCATTAGTCAATCTTGGTTCGAGGGTAGCGGGAACGCCAACTAGCGAAAAAGCACTTGCTTATTTAAATTCGGAATATCAAAAAGCAGGTTACAAAACTGAAGTTCAGACTTTCACCTATCCTAAATTTGAGGATCGAGGTTCTAATCTAGAGAGCGACGGCAATAGAGTTTCAGGTAGAGCTTTGAATGGTTCGCCTTCTGGTAGTCCCTGTGCTGCAATTGTAGTAGTTCCAAACTTGGGAAGAAAAGAGGATTTCCAACAGGTAAATGTAAAAGGCAAGATTGCCGTTGTCAGACGGGGTGAAATTCGTTTTAGCGATAAAGCTAGCAATGCGGAAGCAGCAGGTGCGGTGGGTTTGATAATAGTCAACAACGCAGAGGATAACTTTAGCGGAACTTTGGGTAAAAAAATAAATATTCCCGTTTTATCTGTTTCGGGCAAACAAGGAAAATCTCTACTGCAAAATACCGACAATTCCCAACAAGCAACCCTAAAAGTCGATACAGTTCGTCGCCTCGTTACAGGACGCAATTTGATTGCTCGTCAAGCAAATTCAACTCAGCCAAAAGCAATTATCGGCGGTCATTATGATTCGGTAGCGGGTTCTCCTGGAGCCAATGATAACGCTTCGGGTACGGCTGTAGTTCTCGAACTAGCTCGGAGACTAGCTGGAACACCACAAGCAGATCGAGTTTGGTTTGTTGCTTTTGATGGTGAAGAGGACGGTCTGCATGGCTCTAGGGCATTTGTAGACAATGCCACTCCTCAGTTTCTCTCACAGCTATCGGGAATGATTAACTTTGATATGGTAGGAATAAATAAAGAGTTGAGAGTTGGCGGAACGCCTTCACTAGCTACTCCGATCGAAAAAGATTATTCAAATTATTCTCTTTCTCAAATTGGAGCAATTGGCGGTAGCGACCACGTTCCCTTTGCTAATGCCAAAGTTCCCGTTCTTTTCTTTACGAGAGGATTAGACCCTAACTATCATACTCCGAAGGATCTAAAGGTGAATCCTCACTTGCTCGATGAAACTGTCGAAGTGGGTTTGGAAGTTACCAGACAGTTTCTAGAATGAAATTGGTAGATTGATGGTAAAAATTATTTAATCACTCTATTATCCCTTCTGGACTGGAATTTTATAGCAGCGATCGCTTTTCACAATGTCACAATGGCAAGGAGATTGCTAACATTTAACAAAAATGCGAAACAACTCTCAGTCTTCAACTTGCCAAGGCTGAGATGGATTGATTTTCAGATTCAAGCATAGTTAATAATTAGGAGTAACGTCATGGTAGATCGAGCAAATTATTTGGATTCTAGTAAAAAAGAAACCGATACTGCGAACAATAATAGAGATAAAAACGCGACGGATACCGCTCTTTCTAATACAGGAAAACCGCTCGCGGTTTGGGAGTCGCCAGAATTTGAAGAATTCGATCTTTGTATGGAAGTAACCGCTTACGTCCATCAGTGGCAGTGATGCAGATACGTATTCTCGGTTCGGCAGCAGGAGGCGGATTTCCTCAATGGAACTGTAATTGCGCTGGTTGTCAGGCTGCACGTGGAAGCAATACGGGAGTACGCTGGCGTACTCAATCGTCTTTGGCGGTTCGAGGCAGTTCGGGTAATTGGTTTTTGGTTAACGCCTCCCCTGACGTGCGCCAACAACTGGAACGGCTGCGGGAGGAAACACCTACTTCTATTCGCTCTAGTCCTATTGCCGGGGTGCTATTGAGTGATGCCGAGATCGACCATACCGCAGGATTGACCATCTTAAGGGAATCGAGCAAACCGCTGCAAATTTACGGCACAGATACCGTAAAACGGGCATTAACCGAGGGTTTTTCTTTACTGCGGGTGCTTAAGGATTATTGCGGGATCGAATGGTGGGCGATCGAACCAGGCTCATTAATAAATTTTGGCAGTCAAGAGGAGTCTAGCCTAGAAGTAGAAGCCTTTTCACTGATTGGTACGCCACCTAAGTATATGCGTTCTCAAGCTTCATCTGAGGGTATTTGGGTAGTCGGGTTTACCTTCCGCGATCGCGCTAGTGGTGGGGTTGCTACTTATGCACCAGCTTTAGCCGAACTAACCCCCTCAATCATCAACAGGTTTGAAACGAGTGACTGTATTTTGGTAGATGGTACTTTTTGGCAGAATGACGAACTAGTAAAACTGGGAATGTCAAACCGTACCGCTTTATCAATGGGACACTTACCGCTTTGGGGAGAGAATGGTAGCTTGAACCGTCTATCTCAACTCTCCCCCTCGCGCAAAATTTTTACTCATATCAATAATACTAATCCGATTCTGATCGAGCATTCGCCAGAACGACAAATAGTTGAAGTAGCAGGGATGGAAGTTGGTTATGACGGATTGACTATCGAACTGTAGCTGTGAGCTACTCTCTCAGCTAACCTCTGCTAAGGCAGCCTTAATAGTCGAGGCATTTGCCCCAGGCAAATAAGCTTGTTGACTGATATAGCGTTTCCAGGCTTTAGTTCCTGGTTGTTCGGCGAATAGCTGTAGCATATGACGGCTAATAGAATTAAGCCTGATGCCTTTGCCGATCCAGTATTCAATGTAGGGTAGCATGGCTTCTACGATCTGATGGCGAGTTGGAGGGGTAACATCTTCACCATAGAGATCTCGGTCTATACTAGCAAAAAGATAAGGGCGATCGTAAGCAGCACGCCCAATCATTACTCCATCTACGAATTCAAGATGGGTATTAACCTGCTGAAGACTAGTAATACCGCCATTGATTTCGATAAATAGATCGGGAAAATCTTCCTTGAGACGATAGACATCTTGGTAACGTAACGGCGGGACGTTGCGGTTTTCTTTAGGGCTTAAGCCTTTTAACCAAGCCTTGCGGGCATGGACGGTAAAATTGGTACAGCCAGCTTCAGAGACAATCCGTACGAAGTTTGCCATGTCTTCATAGCGATCGCACTCGTCCACCCCGATCCGATGCTTGACTGTCACGGGGATCTCTACAACCCGTTTCATCGCCTCTACCGCAGCAGCTACTAATTCTGGTTGCGTCATCAAACAAGCACCAAAATTACCACTTTGAACCCTGGGACTGGGGCAACCAATGTTTAAATTGATGGCATCATAACCCCAATTCGCGCCAATTTTGGCACATTCAGCCAATTGTCTTGGCTCGTCTCCTCCTATCTGTAGTACCAAAGGTTTTTCTGCCTCAGAGAAGTCTAATAGCTTGGAGCGATCGCCATGCATAATTGCCTGACTGGTAATCATCTCCGTGTACAGTAAAGTCCGACGAGTAATTTGTCGCATAAAGTAGCGATAATGGCGATCGGTGCGATCCATCATCGGGGCAATACTCAAAGGATTATCGATTTTGATTTGGGGGTTAGTGGAATTGCTATTCACGATCCGAGCATTTTGAATGGTGTTGTTATATACTAATTCTTTGAATGAGTCTTGGTTGCCATCCAGAACAATTAAGTCTTATTCGACGACAATACACCATTCGTGTAACTCGTAAGTTACACAATTATTAATAATTAAAGGATCTCTAGCAACGATGTCTTTAGCTTCTTGTAGTGAATCGGCATTAAAGATTAACATCCCACCGCCCAATTCTCCCCAATAGCCACTTTTTGCTTGATGTCCTTTGGCAATTAGTTGACGGACGTAATTTTTGTGATCGCGAACATAGCGATCGAATGTTTTTTTATTAACTATTCCTTTTTCGATTTTGACAAAAGTTGGCATAGGTAAGAGCTATTTTTTTTTGACTAGTAAATTATATTAAATACGACTACAATGGTATATTTATTATGGAGTCCTGTTTATTTTTTTTAGTAAAACTTAAATGTTTTTGAGGAAATTTGTAGGTATTGACAAAAAATCTACTTTAAAAGTTTCTATAGTTGGCGGATCTAACTCTGTAATGAGGAGAGGATACACTAAATATTTAAAAAGTTATCTCGCTCAAGCAACTTCTAAATCGATTTCTTTAGAATACTATTCCTTGGGTGGTGTACCCAGTATTTATGGTGTAATTCAGCAGACCAGACACGATCTTGCAGCTCAAAGCGATATCATTTTTTTTGACTATCGCGACAACGATCGCTACGCTATTGACGATGGGCAATATGGCTTAGATCTATCAGCAAAATCCCTAGAAGGATTTATTATAAAAGTCCAAAAGTCAAATCCAAAATGCTTAATCGTTCTGATTTTGATCGGTACAAATCTAGACCAATTTTATCATAATCCTCGTCCTGTTTGCGAACTGTATAAATCAATCGGCAAGCAATATAATTTACCAGTAATCGATCTGACAGAAGTGTTGAGTAAAGATGGAGGCTTGGATTTTGTAAAATCTTTATATAATGAAAAAGATCACGCCCATTATACTCGACCCCACGGGGTACAAATCGTGTCTCAAGCTATTGTAGATGAACTAGACTATCTGAGTATTATTAAGCTCTTAAAATCTCGAAAAGACTCATTTGAAATTCCAGATATACCGCCGATTGCTCCAGATAATTTTGCCGATCTAAAATACTTTGACCGCTTTGAAGAAGGTAATTATTTTGCCCAAAAACCAAAAATATCTATTTATCAAAATACCGTTTTTCGCGAAAGAAACTTTACTATTTATCGGAGCAATTCTCTAAACTTTTGGCTCAAAGGAAAATTGATGGCGATTTTAATTAAATCCGATCTTAATGATGGTTTTATCGAGATCGAGTTTGATTCCAAAAAGATTGTTACTAGCTCTTATAATTCATGGGTTAATAATATAAAACCCCAAAATGTCATCAATCTCTGTGCCTTACCAATGCATAGATTTAAACCATCAACTGATTTTGCTCTCGTGTCAATTTCTTTGTGTCAGGAATATCCAGAGAAGTTTGAAATAGGCTACAACAAAGTCGTCCCAACTAAAAAAAATCCTGACAAATGGAAACTCAGTATCATTGGTTTGGCTTACCTAGGAGAAATCAAGCCAATATCTTGAGAAGAATTAGTTCTCAGTCAAACTAAAACTACTTCAGAATCATTGATATAATTCCATCACTCGAGCGATCGCCATGCGCGATCGCACTTCTAGATCCAAAGCTGAAGTATGACCTAAGTTAAAATGTTGGGCTGCTGCACAACCAATCATGGCAGCATTGTCGGTACAGTATTTCAGAGGAGGAAAATAAACTTTTAAGTTATCTCGATTGGCTGCTTGTTGTAAATATTTTCTCAAGGCACTATTCGCTGCAACTCCACCGCCAATAGTAATCGTATCCAAACCATAATCGCGGGCGCATTTGACGCTACGTTTTGCTAATACCCTAGCTACCGTATCTTGAAAGCTAGCAGCGACATCGGCGGTGGGAATTTCTCCTTGGGTTTCTAATTTTTCAGTCAATCTTAAAACTGCGGTTTTCATCCCGCTAAAGCTAAAGTCATAGGGATGATAACCCCTTCCGTCTGGTAAAGATATTCTACCCTCTGGTAACTTAAATGCTTTGGGATCGCCGTGCTGCGCCAGGCGATCGATTACAGGGCCACCAGGGTATCCGAGGTTAAGTAATCGCGCCACCTTATCAAATGCCTCTCCTGCTGCGTCGTCTCTGGTCGATCCTAACAGCTCATATTTGCCGTAATCTTTGACATAGATGCTGCTAGTGTGTCCTCCAGAAACCAACAGACATAAAAAAGGCGGTTGTAATTCTGGTTGAGCCAGATAAGAAGCATAAATATGTCCTTCTAAGTGGTGTACGCCCAAAAATGGCTTGCTATGAATCATTGCCAGGGTTTTCCCTGTTGCCACACCAACTAATAAAGCCCCGACCAAACCAGGAGTACAGGTAGCTGCGATCGCATCTATCTCTTGCCAGTCCATCTTTGCCTCTGACATTGCGCGATCGATACAGAAGTTGATAATTTCTAGATGTTTTCGGGAAGCTAATTCTGGTACTACACCACCATAAGTTTTGTGTAATTCGCTCTGAGAAGAAACAATACTACTTAAAACTTGACGATTCTTTACGATTGCCACCGCAGTTTCGTCACAACTTGTTTCGATCGCTAAAATTATTGCCATCCTTTGATAAGTTTATTTATGAGTTAGCGTCTAAAAATTATCTTTGCGCTGAAACACAAACACAATTATTATCTGTCACAAAAGGAAACATATTCATGAGAAAATTGTTTGCTTTAATACTAGTATTTACGCTTTGGTTTGGTTTTGCACCTACAGCTAATGCTGATGAAGTAGCGGGTTTAACCCCCTGTGCTGAAAACCCCGCGTACATTCAGAAAGCTAAAAATTTCCGCAACACTACTGACGATCCCAATTCAGGTCAAATTAGAGCCGAGCGTTATGCTGAAGCTCTCTGTGGCCCTGAAGGCTATCCTCACTTAATTGTAGATGGTCGCTGGTCGCATATGGGAGACTTTTTTATTCCTAGTATCCTCTTTTTGTATATCGCAGGCTGGATTGGCTGGGCTGGTCGCTCCTATATTATTGCTGTTAGAGACGAAAAGAATGCAGAAATGCAAGAGATCGTCGTCAACGTCCCCTTGGCTATTAGCAAAATGCTAGCTGCTGCCACTTGGCCGATATTAGCTTTTGGAGAATTTACTAGTGGCAAAATGTTTGCAGACGAATCGGAAATTACTGTTTCTCCGCGCTAGATCTGCATTTTAATTACTGTTTATACGGAGGATATTAATTATGGAAGGCTTGCAAAAGTTTCTTTCTACTGCCCCAGTGTTGATTATGGCTCTGCTGACGGTTACAGCGGGAATTTTAATTGAATTTAACCGATTTTTCCCAGATTTATTATTTCACCCTTTAAGTTAATCGAAAACCAAATTGAACTAAAAATTTCGAGAACTTAACTTAAATCTGTCTATTTTCAGCAAAAGTGCTGAGAATTTACACTCTAAATACTGCGATTAATTTTGGTTATTAGTCGCAGTTTTTTTGTTCATTTGCCAGTCGCCTCAGCTTAACACTACTAACCACCACTAATTTTAGCTTTATAGCCCAATTGAGTCAGAATTTCCAATAACTTTTGTTTATGCTCCCCCTGGATCTCTAGGCTATTCTCTTTTACTGTACCGCCACTACCGCATTTAGCTTTTAGCTGCTTGAGTAATTTACTTAGAGTTTCGGGTGAATGTTGAAATCCAGTAATTACCGTCACAGTTTTTCCTTTACGCCCAGATCTTGTTGCTTGTATTCTCAGATCCTGTTGATTGGGTGGTAAATCGGGTACTGCCCTTTCTAAAGCTTGGGAATTGTCGATCTGACCGAACTCTTGATAAGCAATGCGTTGACGATTAGATTTACGTTTGCCAGCCATATTTAATTCTTTCTTCCTGTTGATACAACTTAAATTAGCAATGCCAAGATATGATGTTTGTGCAATCCAGGCAAGATTTACATTAATTATTATGTCCGCAGGCAAAGAACCAGCAGAAATTTTAGAACAAAAACTTACTTATAAAGGTCGCAAATTTAACTACGAAGTAATCAAGCTACGTCTACCCAATGGAGTTGCGGGAGAATGGGAATGTATCCGCCATCCTGGAGGAGCTTTGGCCGTTCCAGTCACCAATGATGGTAAGTTTGTCCTAGTCAAACAATATCGCTTTACTGTCGAGGGTAGACTGTTAGAATTTCCCGCAGGAACAGTGGAAATAGAGGAATCACCTTTTGAGACAATCAAACGAGAAATAGAGGAAGAAACGGGTTATCGCGCCCATAAATGGCAAGATATGGGGAAATTCATCCTTGCTCCTGGATATTCTGATGAATATATCTATGCATTTCTAGCACAAGATTTAGAAAAACTAGCAACACCACCCCAACAAGACGAAGACGAAGATATCGAAGTAGTGTTGATGAGTGAAGAAGAGCTAGAAGCAGCTATCCTATCGGGCGAACCCATAGACGGCAAATCTATTGCTAGTTTCTATATGGCAAGAGCATATTTAAGGAAGGAAAAATGAGGAATATAGGCTGATTGGGGGACTTGGAGCGGAGGGAGATGGGGATTGGGGAATAACTACTGTAGGGGCGAACGCCCTAAAGGATTAGCTGAGTCTAACGACTTGCTTGCGCAACCGCGTCGCCGTTCGCCCCTACGAATTTAACCTGGTTCTTCTTCGTATTCGGGAGCTTTTTGCTTTTCAGGAATATTTACTGGTGGAGGATTGTATGCTTTGGGTTCGGTGTCATCGTCCCAGACATCTTCTACAGTCGCCTCACCATATTCGTATTCTTTAGCTGGTGGTGCTTCGTATACTGGCGCATCGTATACTTCTGGTTCTGCATCTTGCCAGTTGCTTTCCTCATATTGCTCTTCATAAGGAATTGCCTGTGCTTGCTGTCTCATAGGTGGCGTAGTGCGAGCTTCTTGCCATTGGTCTTCATCCCATCTTTCTTCCATCACGGGTTCTCTGGTGTCCACTGGAGTAGAAATTGGGGGACGAACGGGCGTTCCCGTACCTAGTTGATTGTCTGCACTAATAGTTTGAGGATAATAGTCTTCTTCCCTTTCCCAAGGAGGACGACCAATACCCAGACGTTCTAGCAATCCTACTGAAATTTGTTCGATCCGTTCTTCTGAACCTTCAAAGACAATTAGACGATTGGGCCCACTACTAACGACCTCTTCGATAGACAATTCATAGGTACTAATAAACTGTTCTGGAATTTGTGGTATTCCCAAGGAAGCAATGATAATCGAGTTAACCGCTCCATTTTCGGCATCGAACTGAAAATCTCTAACTTTGCCTAGAGGTTCTCCTGCTTCGGTAATTACTTCGCAGTTAATCAACTTGCTATAGGCTTCAATATCAATATCTTCAATTACATTTTCGTCGTCTACTAAAATTACGTCTCCAGTCTGACGAATGCTATCGAGATACATATATTTTGGTATGCCAGAAACTGAAAGTAAATTGTCTCTCAGACCTAAAGCTACTACTTCTCTGCGGTCTATATCTACCAAAACCTCTTTCACTACTCCTAGTCTCTTGCCACTGTTGCGAGCAATTACCTGAGTATTGATAAATTCAGAACGTAGATGTGTGTTTTCAGTTGTCATTTTATTGTTCGGTTAATGTAAGCAGCTGCTTGCACTAGCTGTATATATAGTAATCTTATTTAAATCAAAGATGACTAGATCTATGTCTAGATCTAGGTCTCAAAATCATGCCACAAAATTTACCAGATAATTAATACCTATAGATTATTCTAGCTAATCAAGAGAGTATTTGACTTATTGGAGCATGATTAGTATTTTTTGGCAAGGGTGTCATAATTGCGGATTAGGCGGAGTTTTAGCTTCTGAAATCTAGGATTGGCTTACCATGTAGAAGGAAAAGGTGGAAAAAGGTTTCAAGACGATCGAAAGGTCAAGAGCGAGAAGTTTTTTGCTCTCACCAAGATGTTATTCAATCGGGCAAAAATGGGTACTCTAATACAGTTGCCGTCTGAGTGCCTTTGAGAGTGCATGAATCACCTCCACCCTTCTGATCTCGACAAAGATCGACAAACATTTTCCACTGCTAGATTAACTGATGTCCTAAACAAGCTATCTGATTCTCAAGAAAATAGTTGTTTGCAGGTTGTTTACAATTCCACAACTTTTTTTCTTCACTTTAATGAGGGGAAATTGATTTATGCGACCAATTCTTTAGCCCCTTTTGAAAGGTTAGAGCGACATTTACGTCGCCTGAGTAATCTCAATACCAAGCTTACCAATTCAATTATCAAGCAACCACGTTTAAAATTTCATACAGATCTCCAATCTTATACCCAATTTCCTTCAGATTATCGGGGTATTATCTGGTTGACCGAACCAGGACATCTAGATTCTCAACAGGCGATAACTTTACTCAGAAGAATTACCAGAGAAGTATTTGAATCTTTATTATGCATACCAGATGCTTGTCAATATCGACTGATAGTAAAATCTGACAAGATTGCTCAATTGTGTCAATTTGATTTAAATACCTACATTGCACAATGTCAGAAGAGACTGGAAGCTTGGCAAGCTTTCGAGGAAAAAATTTGGTCTTCTTATCAACGTCCTTATTTAGCTACTGAAAAAACTAATGCTATAGGCGATCTAACAGCAGAACAAAATCAAACCATTTGCAAACTTCTCAAAGGATTAAACTTTCGTCAGATCAGTGCCGTACTGGATCTAGACGAACTAGTAGTAGCTAAAATTCTCTATCCTTCAATGTTAGAAAATGCGATCGTCATGCGAGATCCTAAACCACCATTCGATCGCTTACCCCCACTACCTCGAAAAGAAAACATGACTCTAGCAGCAGAATCTGACTGGCGTGGTGAAGATAGTGGATTTGAGATTAATTCTCATAGCGAGCAAACCGTTCATGTTTTAGAAGCTACTTGGAAAATTGCTTATGTAGATGATGATGCTTCTATTCATACTGATTTTACTCAATGTCTCAATCGCAATTTATTTTCTGTCTTAACGATTGAAGATTCTTTAAACGCTTTTTCTGAATTAATCGAATTTGAACCAGATTTGATTGTTTTGGATGTGAATATGCCTCATCTCAATGGCTACGAACTGTGTAGTTTGCTCAGAAACCATAACAATTTTAAGTCAATTCCAATAATTCTCTCTCATGAAACCTACGAACTAATCGATATGTCTAGACTCAGACGCTCTAGAGCAAGCGAAAGCCTGACCAAACCATTCAATCGCACTCAATTGCTTAACGTGATTTTTAAGTATCTGCAATAGGGTTCTCAAAGGTTGTTGCTAAAAAGTTTTTATGGTTCTAATTGTTCTAGTAGTACCTGCTGAGTTAGTAGTTTTTGAAAACTATCCTGATTGGGAAGAGAAGACTGTGCGCCGTTTTTGGTCACTGCTAAAGCTCCTCCTACCATACCCCACTGCACCGCTTCTGCCAGAGATTTTCCCGATGCCAATCCCGCTGCTAATGCTCCATTAAAGGCATCTCCTGCTGCTACGGTATCGACTACAGGAACGGGAATTGGTTTGGCCCAAAATTCATCTACTTGGTTACTGTAGAAAGCTCCTTGACTACCTAAAGTAATGATGACATTTTTAACACCCATCTGATGTAAAAAAGATGCAGCTTGTCTGGCGGTTGTCACGCCATCAACGGTAAAGCCAACTAGTTGGCTGGCTTCTACTTCATTAGGAGTAATTAAGTCAACTAAACTGTATATTTCTTCTGGGAGATTGGGTATTACTGGCGCGGGATCTAGTATTAGGAAGCAATCGTGAGCTTTTGCAGCCCTAGCTGCGTTTAAAACCGTGGCAATCGGTATACCCAACTCTAAAAGCGCGATTTTGGCTTTAGGTAATAGTTTTTCAAACTGTTGTATTTCTTTTTCCCGAACGAGATTATTTGCACCCGCAGCACAGGCAATGGTGTTTGCCCCTGTTTCATCTACGACAATAGAGGCAACTCCTGAATAGGTATTGGGATTGACTGTGATGCCACTGGTATCGACTCCTTCGGTTTGTAAACTTTGAATTAAGGTTTGACCAAAGCTATCCTCGCCAATTTGACCGACTAGACTGACTGGAATACCTAATTTAGCGATCGCAACAGCCTGGTTGGCAGCTTTTCCTCCAGCAGCCGAAAAGAAACGATGTCCAATCACTGTTTCTCCTTTGGTGGGTAAATGAGGAACTTCTACGACTAAATCTAGATTGATACTGCCAAAGACAACTACGGTCATTCTCTTTATTCTTTTGAATCTCGGACGATTACTAGATAGATTATAAAGCTTACCAAGCGATCGAAATTAAGTTATTAGAGATCTAATTTAATTGTCGAGATCGGATGTTGGATACGTGAAGCTGAGATTTTTTGAACTATTAATAAATATAGTTTGAAGTCTTGATTAAATACAGTTCTTAAGAAATATTTTATACTACTCAAGAGTTATTAAAATATTTCTAATCATCTTGAGTAATGAGTAATAATTCAGAGCCAAATAATCTCGAACGAGTTTTAGCAACCAGAAATGTAATTGTCGATCGCCTCAATAGAATTGCTGAGACGATTGAAACTAGGGAAACATCTGAGGAAAATAAATCGGGCAAGTTGGAATTAGCTTCAGCGATCGCCGAACTTAAAAGTTATAGTAGCAAACTAGAGGAAGGGGTATTTCGTTTATTAGTTTTGGGAGATGTTAAGCAGGGTAAATCTACGGTTATTAATGCTTTAATAGGTGAAGATTTGTTACCTAGGGATGTTAATGCCTGTACCGCAATTTTGACGGTGTTACGTTACGGAGTAGAGAAAAAGGTAACGGTTTATTTTAATGATAATACTGCACCAGAATCCCTTGATTTTGAGACGTTTAAACAAAGATATACGATTAGTCCCGATGAAGCTAAAAAATTAGAAACTGAAGGTAAATTAGCTTTTCCTCAAGTCAAGCAAGCAGTAGTAGAATATTCTCCTGGCTTTATTAGAACTAGGCAGATAAATTGTTGATAGTCCTGTCAAGAGTTTATTAAGTTAACCATTAGATCGAGAATTGTCAGATCTTGAGATGGCAAGTAAAAATTTACGAGAGGGGGAATTTAGGTTATTAGTTTTAGGAGATCTCAAACGAGGAAAAAGTACGCCAGGTATTAAAAACAAATTTAGCACCATACTATCAGGTGTTAGGTAAAAATCTTTATAGTGAAAGAGTTTTTGAAATCTCAGCTTTAAATACTTTACGAACCAGACTTCAAGAGCCAAATGCAGATTTAACTAATACGTAATTTGGTCGATTTAGTAGTAAATTAAATGATTTCTTGACTCAAGAAAGAGCGCGTACAGAATTTAATCAAGCTCAATTAGTAGCCAAACAAATACGCGATCGCCTTCGAGAAATTGTTCATCGTCGCATTCCTTTATTAAAAGAAGACTTGGTAACTCTAACAGCCAAAATAGACTCGGTAAAACCAGAATTTGAACAACTACAATCGATTAAGGATAACTTTAGCGCGGAAATTATCGATAAACGCGATCGCCAAGCTAAAAGTCTTGCTAATTCTTTCCAAGATTATGTTTTAAAATTAGGCGATACTTTTGAGACTGATTTTGTAGCCTATCAACCCAATTTAGAATTTTTTGATTTCCTACGCCAAGACAAGCGATAGGGTGTTGATTCTGGAGCAGGCGATCGCCAATAACGCGCGAAGGGATTACAATCTCTTATGACCGTAGAGTTGAAAAAGCGCACCGCCCGCGTGACGCGAAGCTAATCCTTTAGGGCTGAGGTCTCCTCAGCGTAAGGACGGTTAATAATTCACTAATTAATTGACAAAGAACTATCTACAAATATCAAAAACTAAAGAGTATCGAGCCAGCAGATAAATCATCTGTGTTCATCCGTGTTAATCTGTGGACTCTTCTAATACAACATTTGAGACGTGTCAGTCCACTAGCCCTGCGGAGTGTTAACCTAAGATACTGTACGTTAGTTGCCAATTTAATCTTGCCTGATTTTGACGATTTGATTTATGATGAACTACTATCTCAAATAATGCCTAGATAGCAGATTAATCTCAAGAATATTCTGGTTTCTTGGTTTTTCCTTAATTATCTTCAATTATCTCGGCTTATCCAAGCTCAATCAATGTCTAAATGAAATTCTATTTCAATAGCATTATCAAGAAAATATCTTGCCAGATACCTTTAATCGATCGCTACATAGTCAGTCAATTAAGCTTATTTTTTTTATTTAGTCTGGGATTATTTTCTGCTCTCGGAGTTACGATCGGAACGGTTTCCGATTTAGCCTATAAAATTACTGAATATAAATTACCTATTTCAGTAGCAATTTTAATTTTTGGCTATAAAATACCAGAATATATTGCTTATGCCTTGCCGATTTCAATTCTGCTATCGAGTTTAATTATTTATGGTCGTTTGAGTGGCGATCGCGAGTTAATTGCTCTGCTTAGTTTTGGCATTAGTTTTAAACGAATCATCTTACCAGCCTTGGTATTTAGCTTCTTAATTACGGGCATAACTTTTTTATTTAACGAATTAATTGTACCCGCTGCTAATTATCAAGCCAGCCTCTTGCAAAACCCTTTTATTAGCGAAACAGAACTCAACCTGCAAAAAAGAGATCTATTCTATCCTGAATATGAATCTAGCTGGCAAAACGATCCAGTCAAAAGTCTTAAAAAAATCTATTTTGCCGAACAATATCAACAGCCTAACCTCAAACAAGTAACAGTAATTAGTTTAGATCGAGGACAAATAAATCAAATCATTACGGCAAAATTAGCTCGATGGAATCAGCAACGAAAAGTTTGGAATTTAATCGAAGGGGAGCTAAATAAAATTAATCTTGCTACTGGCAAAATCACCAGCGAACAATTTAGCACCAGACAGTTACCTTTATCTGCAACTATTTTTGAAATTGCCAGCAAAAAACGTAGTCCTGAAGAGATGAATATTCGTCAAGCCCAAGAATATTTAACTCTAATAAAAGACAGTGGTAGCGAAATAGATCTAGTCAAATTTAGGATGAGAATTCAGCAAAAATATGCTTTCCCTTTTATTTGTTTGGTGTTTACTTTAATTGGTTCCACGTTAGGAGCTAACTATTCCCAAGTAAATCGTTCCAAAGGCTTTGGCTTGTGTGTAGCAATTGTCTTTATTTATTATCTCATAGGATTTGCTTTCGACTCGTTGGGAATTACAGGAATATTATCGCCCTTTCTAGCAGCTTGGATGCCTAATATTTTGGTCGGGGTGACTGGTATCTGGTTGTTGTTAACTGTAAAAATCTCACTGTAGCGCGATCGCACTCCTCTTCAGATGAGCAAAGTATAAGAAAATATAAAAATAGGGACGGCGGAGTCATCTGTGACTTTTTAGCAGTCGCGATCGCCCTTGACAGAAAATTCATCAATCACTTGACATTCAAGACAATCGCTACCTACTCTAACCACTGTAGGAAACGGGGGCGATCGACTGCCGAGTGCATTCCCCATTGATAATTTTTACTTAATTGCTTTTAGCCATACCTTAACTTGCAAACCAAAATCGGAAATGCCAACATAAAAGTAGCAAAATTAGCGACAAAGACGGGTAAATTTTGCGTATAGAACCCATAAATGACCCAAAGCACCACACCCAAGCAAAAGCATAAAAACATTGTCAGAGATATATCTTTAGTAGATTTTGTTTGCCAAGTTTTAATCGCCTGAGGCAAAAAGGAAATAGTGGTTAAAATTCCTGCCGTCAGACCGATATAGGTCATTAGTTCCATAAAAAAATAAATAGTTTAACTCTCCTTACTGATAGTAGCGAGATTTAGTTATCAAGGAGAAATAAATATACTCAGATAAAAATCGAATCAAAAAAGAGCAGAAACCAAATTTTTCTCCTGCATCTTTTAACGGTCGAGCTTGGCAATTCAACCGTCAACCATAGGTTCGGAAAACTACACTACCTAATAACTAACATCAGCTTGCACTATGTATAAAGATGATGTGAAAACTGAGGGGAGTTCAGCAAACCAATAAGAATCACCAATCATCCATGACATTCACAACATTGAATATTGTTGCATCGCTAAAAAAATAATTTTAGTTTTTGTTGTTAAATACGGAGTATTTGTTTAAAGTATGGCAAAAGTTGTTGGTATTGACTTAGGAACTACTAACTCTTGTGTAGCAGTGATGGAAGGGGGGAAACCAACAGTTATCGCTAACGCGGAAGGTTTTAGAACTACTCCCTCAGTTGTAGCTTATGCCAAAAATGGCGATCTTTTAGTGGGTCAGATCGCCAAACGCCAAGCTGTAATGAACCCTGGCAATACTTTCTATTCGGTCAAACGCTTTATTGGACGTAAGTACGATGAAGTAACTAACGAAACCAAGGAAGTAGCCTACAAAGTAATTAGAGATAGTAACGCTAACGTTAAGCTAGACTGTCCCGCACAATCAAAGCAGTTCGCACCAGAAGAAATTTCGGCTCAAGTTTTACGTAAATTAATTGAAGATGCTAGTAAGTATCTTGGCGAAAAAGTAACTCAAGCAGTTATTACTGTTCCTGCATATTTCAATGACTCTCAGCGTCAAGCTACTAAAGATGCAGGTAAGATCGCTGGGGTTGAAGTATTGCGGATTATTAACGAGCCTACCGCAGCATCCCTGGCTTATGGTCTAGATAAAAAGAGTAACGAAACCATTCTTGTCTTTGACTTGGGTGGTGGTACATTTGACGTTTCGATTTTAGAAGTAGGGGACGGCGTATTTGAAGTACTGGCTACTGCTGGTGATACTCACTTGGGTGGTGACGACTTTGACAAGAAAATCGTTGACTACCTAGCCGAAGAGTTCCAAAGAAATGAAGGGATCGACCTGCGCAAAGACAATCAGGCTTTACAACGTCTAACTGAAGCAGCAGAGAAAGCCAAGATCGAACTTTCTAGCGCGACTCAAACCGACATTAACCTTCCCTTTATTACCGCGACTCAGGATGGGCCAAAACACCTCGATGTTTCCCTAACCAGAGCTAAATTTGAAGAACTCTGTTCCGACTTAATCGATCGCTGTCGTATTCCTGTAGAGCAGGCTTTAAAAGATTCTAAACTTTCTAAAGATGCGATTGACGAAGTAGTAATGGTGGGTGGTTCGACCCGTATTCCCTCGATCGTCGATATTACCAAACGAGTCTTAGGGAAAGACCCCAACCAAACTGTCAACCCTGACGAAGTAGTAGCAATTGGTGCAGCGATCCAAGCTGGTGTCCTAGCGGGAGAAGTCAAAGATATCCTGCTTCTAGACGTTACTCCCCTATCCTTGGGTGTGGAAACCCTCGGTGGTGTAATGACCAAAATCATTCCCCGCAACACTACTATTCCTACCAAGAAATCAGAAACTTTCTCGACTGCGGTTGATGGTCAAACTAATGTAGAAATTCACGTTCTACAAGGGGAAAGAGAATTTGGTAAGGATAACAAGAGTCTGGGAACCTTCCGTTTAGATGGAATTCCTCCCGCACCCCGTGGTGTACCTCAAATCGAAGTTACCTTTGATATTGATGCTAACGGGATCTTAAACGTAACCGCTAAAGATAAGGGTACGGGTAAAGAACAGTCGATTAGTATTACTGGTGCTTCTACTCTTCCTGAAGATGAAGTGGATCGGATGGTTAAGGAAGCAGAATCTAATGCTACTGCGGATAAAGAGCGTCGTGAAGCGATCGACCGTAAAAACCAAGCTGACTCTTTAGTCTATCAAGCTGAGAAACAACTTAGCGAGCTTGGGGATAAAGTACCTGCTGGCGACAAAGAAAAAGCTGAAGGTCAAATCAAAGATCTTAAAGAAGCGATCGCCTCAGAAGATAACGAGAAAATTAAAACTCTCTTACCCGAACTACAACAGACTCTCTACAGTATTGGTAGCAGCGTCTATCAACAAGGTGATGGCGCAGCACCAGGTGGCGCACCAGGTGGTGAAGCTCCCTCTGATGGTCCTTCTGAAGGTGGTAGTGATGGTGGCGATGATGTCATCGATGCTGAGTTTTCGGAAACTAAATAGTTGTATTAGTTAGGTAATCAAATAAACCGAGTAACTAATTAATCAATTGGGACACATCTACTATGGTGTGTCCTTTTTTTATATTTCATCATTAATCAAATAGATTTTGCTGTACCCATAAAGCAGCTTGAGTGCGACTACGAACGTCTAATTTACAAAAGATATTCGAGAGATGATTGCGTACTGTTCCTGTTGATAGGTGCAGCGACTGGGCAATTTCTTTGTTACTTTTTCCCGTTCCTAATAATTTTAATATGGCTAATTCGCGGTTACTAAATAAGGCTTGATAGTCAACTTTCTTGGTCAGCGGTTTGAGGTGGGAAAAGACTTTTTGAGCAATACTCGAATCTAGTTGAGAATATCCTCGATTTAAAGAACGCAAAGCCATAACCACCTCAGTCGAAGAAGTACTTTTGAGTAGATAACTTAACGCCCCTGCTTCCAAAGATTGCCAAACATATTCTAAACGCTTAGCTCGAAATGAGAAATTCGCTATTTAATCTTTTATTTACAAACACTTTCTAATAGCATCGTATTAAGGGTGAACAAATGGAACATATAATTTTACCTAACAACTATATTTACAATTCTGTTAGGTACAACAATAATTTTCACAATCTCCTTGCCATCTACTAAACCTTTTATTTTTTTATCAGCAAGAGCTAGTTCCTCTAGCTTTTGCTGACTTGTTTTTAAATCTACTTTTAGTAGAGAACGTACTTTTCCGTTGATTTGAACAGGGATATTAACAGACTCCTCTGCACAAAGACTCTCATCATATTCAGGCCACGAGTCATGAGCAACCAAATTTGTTTCTTTCAATCGACACCAAAGCTCTTCAGCTAGATGAGGAGCAAAAGGAGCCAACAAACGTAAAAAATCTTTTACTATACTTTTAGGAAGTGTTTTCGATTGTGTAGCTAAATTTACAAACTCCATCAATTTACTAATAGCTGTATTCAGTTTATCAACAGATTCAATATCTTCTGTCACTCCTTTAATAGTTTTATGAAGTTTCTTTTGTAGCTCAGGTTCAGTATTAGACCAATTTTCAGTTATTTTGTCGTTCAACTGACCTGTTTCTTCGTTTATTATTAAACGCCATACTCTACTCAAAAAGCGATATATCCCTTCCAAGCCAGATTGTTGCCAAGCAGCACTAGCACTTAACGGCCCCATAAATAAAACATAAAGTCGCATAGTGTCTGCGCCGTATTTTTCAACTATTTCGTCAGGATTAACAACATTAAGACGAGACTTTGACATTTTCTCAATTTGAGTATGAAGAGCCTTATTGGTATTCTTAACGAACCATTTTCCATCTCTTTCTTCTACCTGTTCAGGATAGTAATATTTACCCTTATCATCTTGATAAGAATAAGCCAAAATCATTCCTTGATTAAAAGTTTTTTGAAAAGGTTCTTTAGTAGACACAAGCCCACAATCATAAAGAACCTTATGCCAAAAACGAGCATAGAGAAAATGTAAAACCGCATGTTCTAATCCTCCAATGTAAAGATCGACAGGCATCCAGTACTTCTCTAAGTCTGATAACCAAGCTTGCTCATGATTATGCGGATTCATATAGCGTAGATAGTACCAACATGAACCAGCCCACTGTGGCATGGTATTAGTTTCGCGGACTCCCTTTCGCCCGTCGGGAAGTGTAACCATCAACCAGTCATCACCAGCCCTCGCTAAAGGTGGTTTTCCATCTAGTGTAGGTTTATATTCATCTATTGAAGGTAACTTGAGGGGAAGTTGTTCTACAGGAACTGCCATAATAGTTCCATCTTCCAGATGAATAATAGGAAAAGGTTCACCCCAATAACGTTGACGGGAAAAGAGCCAATCTCTCAAACGATACTGTACTTTACGAGAACCTTTCCCGTTAGTTTCTAGCCAATCAATCATTTTCTGCTTGGCTATTCCTACTTTCATTCCATTGAGAAAGTCACTATTAACGCATAAACCATCGCCTGTGAAGGATTCTTCTTCAATTGGTTTACTACCACCACTAATAACTTCTAAGATGCGAAGATTAAATTTCTTAGCAAATTCATGATCTCTTACATCATGTCCAGGAACAGCCATAATTGCTCCTGTTCCATAAGACATCAAGACGTAATCTGCTATCCAAATAGGAATTGCTTGGTTATTGCTTGGATTGATAGCATACGCTCCGGTAAACACACCAGTTTTTTCCTTTACCAGTTCGGTGCGCTGCATGTCACTTTTATTTCTCGCTTCTTCTACATAGGATTGAACACTAGACTTTTGCTCTTTAGTCACAATTTGTTCAACCAGTGGATGTTCGGGAGCAAGAACGCAATATGTAACCCCAAACAAGGTATCAGGGCGAGTGGTAAAAACAGTAAACTGAATATCTTCATTTTGAACGGTGAACTGAATATCTGCACCTTCAGATTTACCAATCCAGTTACGCTGCATCTCCTTTAGGTTATCTGGCCAATCTAAATCATCTAGATCGGAAAGAAGTCTTTCAGCGTACGCTGTTATTTTAAGCATCCACTGTTTCATCAAACGGCGTTCAACTGGATCTCCAGTTTCCACATATTTTCCATCTTGAACTTCCTCATTAGAAAGAACTGTTCCCAATGCTGGACACCAATTAACAGGAACATCTGCCATGTACGCTAAACCTTTTTCATAAAGCTTAAGAAATATCCATTGTGTCCATTTGTAATAATTGGGGGAAGTAGTGCTAACTTCTCGATCCCAATCATAGGAAAATCCCAAACCTTTAATCTGACGCTTAAAGTTTTTTATATTTCGATTAGTAATAGTAGCAGGATGAAGGTTCTCCCGAACGGCTGCACGCTCTGCGGGCAAGCCAAAAGCATCCCACCCCATGACATGCAGCACGTTGTGACCTTGCATACGCTTCATCCACGCTACTACATCGGTAGCTGTATAACTTTTAGGATGTCCTACATGCAAACCAGCACCTGATGGGTAAGGAAACATTTCCAATACATAGTATTTTGGCTTATCTTTTAATTCATCTATAGCAACGGGAGTTTTAAATGCTTTGCGTTCCTCCCAAATATTTTGCCACTTAGATTCTAGAGCTTTTGCATCATAGCGATGTTGTGGCATATGTTGTGGAATGTTATTACTCATCATTAACTGTTTTGTATGACAACAAGAAACTGAAATAAACTTCAGCTTAAATTTAAATATTAATGGTTTAATGCTTAAGATGGGACAGAGGAAGCCAAACCTTGGTTAAGTCTATCTTGGCATTTATAAGATTAGTATCTTCAAGATTGGCTTCTGTTAAATCAGCACCTGTCAAATCAGCACCTGTCAAATTTGCCTTACTAAGGTTAGCACCTGTTAAATCAGCACCTGTCAAATTTGCCTTACTAAGGTTAGCACCTGTTAAATCAGCACCTGTCAAATTTGCCTTGCTGAGGTTAGCACCTGTTAAATCAGCATTAATAAAATTAGATGCAATTAGTTTAGTTTTACTAAGATCGGCGTTTAAGAAAATAGTTTCTCTAAAGTTTCCTTCAATCGCTTTAGATTTTCTTAGATAAGCGCGAGATCAATTAACTTTAGCAAAATTAACCTGTGTTAAATCAACATCACATAAACAAATATCACTTAGAGGTAAATCTAGAACAACGTGCTAGAGGCTATGAAGATATTTTTACCGCCGATGGTGAGTTAGGAGAAGATGGGATATTGGAGGATTATAGCTTTGTCGATACAGAAATTTTCTACGGTGCTGGCTCGATAGTTTCTACTGCGGAGGATACAGCGATATTTTTTCACTCCCTGGCTTCGGGAGAATTATTACAACCCGAATCTACTAGTCCGCCAACTTTGATTTGAGGGATAAATATTGATAAGTATCTCCCCCTGCTACATGCGGAATTACGCCTTTGTCCTGCTTCCCCTGCTTCCCCTGCTTCCCCTGCTTCCC
>JASJEI010000027.1 GCA_030064795.1 Pleurocapsa sp. MO_226.B13
CCCCTACGAATTTGGGGACTTTGACACGCTTACCCCTCACAATTGGGGCGGTCGGCGGGCAATAACCTCTGGCTAAAACTTATCCATTTGAATAAGGCTGACCAACTTTGACTAACTTTTTTGTAGCCCTTCTCAGTTTCACACTTTTCCTCTCACTTTCCAAGTCCTGTCCAATACTTAATTTTTCGTGGCTGCGATCGCCCTAACCTTCCAAGTCGTGTTTTGAACAATTTTCTTTATTTCCCTAAAATGCTTAAAATCCAAGATAAATAATAGTCTCAATACCGAGTTGCTTTCCAATTTATAATTCTGTTCTCTGTTGATTCTTTGCGCCTTTGCGCCTTTGCGCGAGATAAAATTATTCCCCCAAAAGCAACTTACCATAAATTATTTAGTAAAAATCTTAAAATGACTTCCACTTCGCCGATTCGCGTTTTACTCGCCGACGATCATCCCGTTCTAGTCGATGGTCTTGCTCTAATTCTCGATACCGAACCCGACATTACCGTAGTTGGTCGAGCCAGTAACGGAACTGAAGCCGTGACTCTGTTTGCTCAATACCAGCCAGATGTTGCCCTGCTGGATTTGCGGATGCCAGGAGAGTTAAGCGGTGCTGATGCGATCGCCCAAATTCGCACCCAGTTTCCCGAAGCCTGTTTGATTATGTTCACCATTTACGACGGTGATGAAGATATCTATCAAGGATTGAGAGCGGGGGCTAAAGCTTATCTGCTTAAAAGTACCCCCTGCGACGAAATCATTGCTACAATTCGTCGAGTTTGTGCGGGGAAAAAACATATTCCGCCTCAAGTTGCGGTTAAAATAGCAGAACGCATGAACCAACCACCTTTAACCAAGCGCGAGCGAGAGGTGCTGTGCTTGATGACAGAGGGCAAGAATAATCAGGAAATTAGTACCGCGTTAAATGTCACTGAAGGAACAATTAAATATCACATTAATCGAATTTTTGACAAGTTAGCTGTCAGAAATCGTACTGAAGCGGTTTTGGTTGCCCTCAAGCGAGGCATTGCCTATTTGTAAGTAGCTGCACAAAATTAATTTCCTGGTTGGGATAGGGAAAAGGGGAAAGGGGAAAGGCAAAAGGATAACTCTACTCTATTGCACAATTTAGCCTTCATAAGCTTTGAGCATTCTTTGTGCTGCTTTCTCAAATGTTATGCCGTTATCGTGACGACCAAATAGGCGACGTTGGGCAAAGGCACCATCTAGTAGCATCAAGAGACTAGCACCCAGCTCTTCAGCATTTTCAATTCCTGCTCGCCTAGCATGTTCCGTAAAGTACTGCTGAGTTGCCTGTTTATTAACAATTGCCACCTTATGGGCTGGATGGTCAGGATCTGGAAACTCCGTCATTGTAATCAAAAATGGACACCCCTGACAGTCTGAGGCAGATAGGACATCGTCAATTGCAGTAAACATTGTCAAAAGCTGAGTTCTTGGATCGTCAGTGGTTTGCTTAAGAACGGATGTCAGGTATTCCCAATAGCGTTGATTACGTCCTTCTAGATAAGCAACCACCAAGTCATCTTTGGACGGAAAGTGCCGATACAGCGTCGTTTTTGCCACGTTTGAGTTAGCAATGATGGTATCTATTCCCACCGCACGAATACCGTATCGATAAAACATCTCGTCGGCAGTGGCAAGAATGCGATCGCGAGCGTCAGTTGAGGTTCGAGGCATTAGTACTTCATCAAGCGTCATTAACTCAAGTTTAACTTGACAGGATACAGATCTGTCTTGTTTAAGAGAAATACAGACAGGTCTGTATTGTATGAGAAGAGGACAATTATGAGCAAGTTAGAAAAAGCATTTGCATCTAAAGACATGAAAGACCTCGCCGTTGGCGTGCTAACGGAAGGTCTTGTTGCTGGTAACAAGGATTACATAGAAAAGAACGTCGCCAAAAACTATATCCAGCACAATCCTAATGTTCCAGATGGTCAATCAGGTCTCTTGGCTTTCATCGATAATCTTCAATTACCGAAACCTGACTTTAATATCGAACCTGTGCGTGTCTTACACGACGGCAATCTCGTTGCTATTCATAGCAAATACAAATCTGGTGGTGATTATGTCGTTTTCGATCTATTTCGCATCAAAGACGGCAAGGTCGTCGAACACTGGGATGGCTCGCAGAAAAGCCCAGAGAAAACCGTCTCTGGTCGCTCCATGATCGACGGTTCTATGGCAATGAAAGATCTCGATAAGACCGATGCCAACCGCACAATCGTAACCAATTTCGTGCAAGACATTATTATGGACGGCAAAGGTGACAAGATCGCTCAATACATCGGCGACATCTATCATCAACACAATCCCAACATCAGCGATGGACGGGAAGGCCTCGCCAAATTTTTCGACGATCTGAAGGACAACAATATTTCGTTCAGCTTCACAAAAATTCACCGTGTGGTTGCCGAAGGCAATTTCGTCTTGACCCACAGCGAAGGTCAGATCGGTGGTGTCACGAATGCATTCTTCGATTTGTACCGCGTTGAGGATGGAATGCTTGTAGAGCATTGGGATGTCGTTCAGGAAGTACCAGCTGAAATGGCTCATGAAAACGGCATGTTCTAAATACTGCTATGCAACAGATATCACCAACGGCTGGTGGTGAGTTATTAAGTTTGTTCACTCTCTACTTGGCTTTACTATTACTTTATAAATGACCTCTAAGTGCTTAGTTTTTAAACTTCCTACTCACTACTCACTATATGCGAAGCGGTATCCTTTAGGACTTCCTACTTCAAAAACTCGCTACTTGCTACTGCGACGCGATAGCGAGTCCTTTAGGGCTACTCGCTACTCCAAACTTTAGTTAGGGATAAATTTATAACTTTTAACTAATTAAAAATAAACCAACAGATTAATTCAAGACATAACTCAGATTTGAAGACAAAAGCTGGCAAATTTTTTAAGGTAAGTTTAGTTGATTAAGTTTAACTCAGTAGCAAAATTAAAGCCGTGACGCTGTTTGCTTAATACCAACCAGATAAAGAGGTTTAACTAAAACTTAGTTAATTCTCTCTGGGACGGCTTGCATCTTTGAAGAAACCTTTGGATGAGCAATTACCTTTTAACTTGCCCTGTTGACCGAGAACGCGACCATATTCGAGGAGTTAGTGATGCTTCTATATTTTTAGTGAAATATGGAGATTTTCAGTGTCCGCGATGTAAAGTTGCTTACGCTCTTGCCAAGCAAATTCAAAGACGATTTGGTAGTCGAATCGCTTTTGTGTTTCGTCACTTTCCTCAAAGCCAGCTATATGTCTGCGCTCAGAAAGCTGCTGAAGTTTCCGAAGTAGCTGCTGCTCAGGGAAAGTTTTGGCAGATGCACGACTTTTTATACGAGCATCAACAGGCGTTGAGAAACGGGGATTTATTTGAGTATGCGATTCGGCTCGATCTCGATCCGACTCGGTTTCTTCGAGAAATGTCAGCCAGAATTTATGCTAAACGGGTTAACGAAGATCGAGAAAGTGGCATCAGTAGTGGTGTAGAGAGTACGCCAGCTTTTTTCATCAATCGGGTTCGTTATCGAGGAGATTTGACCTTTGACGGTCTGTTTGCTGCTATTAAAAGCTTAAATAACCTTTGAACCCACGAACAGCAAGTCTGGTTGTTAGCAAAACATCTTGTAGATAAATTGCTGATTCGCAGCTAAACACCAGCACTTTTTAACAGAATCAATCCTACTCAAGTTTTTCAAATAGGAGATAATCATGACAAATACATTGTTGCCCAATGAACAATATGGTCCTGCTGCTCAATTTTTGTCCACTCCCAAAAAACTTCTGATTAATGGCGAATTTGTCGATGCAGCATCGGGACAAACTTTTGCAACGATCGATCCCGCTACTGAAGAGAAATTAGTAGATGTAGCTCTAGGTGGAGTTGAAGATATAGATCGCGCCGTTACGGCTGCTCGTCAAGCCTTCGAGGGGGGTTCTTGGTCGTCTATGACCCCATCCCAGCGACAGCGCATTCTCTATCGTTTAGGCGATCTGATTCTGGAAAATGCCGACGAACTGGCTTGGTTAGAAAGCCTCGATAATGGCAAACCCGTCAGTGTCGCTAGAGTTGCCGACGTTCCTCTGACGGCCGATCTGTTTCACTACATGGCGGGTTGGGTTCGCACTCTTGAAGGCTCGGTCGTTCCCGTCTCGGATCTTGCCGTTCCTGGTGCAGAATTTCACGCTTACACTCTACGCGAACCAATTGGAGTTGTGGGACTGATTACTCCTTGGAATTATCCTCTGTTAATTGCTGCGGGTTGGCAGATGGCAGCCTGTCTCGCTGCGGGTAACACCGTTGTCTTAAAACCCTCGGAAGTGACACCCCTATCAATTCTCCGCTTTGGCGAACTTGCTTTAGAAGCAGGTATTCCCGAAGGAGTGATTAACATCGTTCCAGGTTTTGGTACTGATGCAGGAGCGCGTCTTTCCAGTCATCCCGATGTCGATAAAATTGGCTTTACAGGTTCTACTCGAACTGGACGCGGTATCCTCAAAGCCATTGCCGATAGCAATTTGAAAAAGGTCACCTTAGAGTTGGGCGGAAAATCTCCAGATATTATTATGGATGATGCGGATCTTGACGTTGCCATTCCTGGTGCGGCTGAAGGAATCTTTTTCAATCACGGTCAGTGTTGTTGTGCGGGTTCTCGCCTGTACGTCCAGGAGAAGATTTACGATCGCGTCGTGGCAGGAATTAGCGATTATGCCAAAACCATTCGCCTCGGTTCTGGTCAAGATGCCAACACCCAAATGGGGCCATTGGTATCTAAAAATCAAGAAAATACAGTTCTCGGTTACATTCAATCGGGTCTAGATGAAGGTGCAGAAATTACCACAGGGGGACACAAAGTTGGCGATCGAGGCTTTTTTGTCGAACCCACTGTGTTTGTGAATACGAATTCCCAGATGAAAATGGTGCGCGAAGAAATCTTTGGCCCCGTGTTATCGATCGAACGCTTTAGCGATCTAGAAGATTTAGTGCAAAAAGCCAACAATACCGAGTTCGGACTGGGTTCTGGTGTTTGGACGACGGATTTAAGTAATGCCCACAAAGTTGCCAAAGCAATTCGAGCCGGTACCGTGTTTATCAACTGCTACAACGTCTTTGATGCTGCAATGCCTTTCGGTGGCTACAAACAATCGGGCTGGGGACGCAATCGTGGTAAAGAAGCCTTTGAAGCCTATACCGAAACCAAAGCCGTATACGTGCGACTAGACGGAATTCATCACACCTCATTCGCCTGTGGTTAACAGGTGGAAAAATTTGGGTGGCAAACATTTGCCTCTCAATTCCAACTTATTATTTAACAAAGCTAACAGCTAATACCAACTCTCTATAAAAATGCACTAAATAAAATTTAACCTCTTTGCGCCTCTGCCCCCAAGGCGACGGGGATAAACGTCTTTGCGTGAGATCCAAACTTAAAACATTAAGTGCAACTTCAAGGAGAAATGGTATAAGAGCTAAAAGCTAAGAGCTAACCGCTTCGCGGTTTAATCACGATTCCAAACTAGAGGTAAATCATGGCTGAATATTTCTTCATGCCCCCGATGAACATTGCTGGAAAAGATGCCCTCAAAAGTGCAGTGGATGAAATGGTGACAGAAGGCTACAGCAAGGCACTAATTGTAACTGATGAAGTCTTACACCGTAAAGTAGGGGCAACCAAAGTTCTGACTAACTTACTGACTCAACTCAGTCTTGAATATACAGTATACGATCGCGTTACCCCCAATCCCACGGTGGCGGAAGTCCAAGAAGGCGCGGAATTACTCAAAGCAGAAAACTGCGATTTCATTATTTCCTTTGGCGGTGGTTCGCCCCACGACTGTGCTAAGGGCATCGGTATTGTCGCCAATAATGGTGGCTCGATTCGAGACTATGCTGGGGTAAACAAACTGAAGACAAAAATGCTACCCATGTTTGCGGTCAACACCACATCAGGAACGGGAAGCGAAATGACCCGCTTTGCGATCATCACTGATGAAGAACGGCAATCTAAATTTCCCGTGGTCGATTGGCGTTGCACTCCTAGTGTTTCGGTGGACGATCCAGAACTTATGGTGGGGATGCCTCCTGGATTAACTGCTGCAACGGGTATGGATGCTCTCAGTCATGCGATCGAAGCTTATGTTTCTACGGCTGCTACTCCCCTGACTAATCCTGGGGCGCTCCAGGCGATCCAATTGGTAGAAAAATCATTGCTTACAGCTTATAAAGATGGTAAGAACGAACAGGCACGAGCGGATTTAACCTATGCTGAATTTTTGGCAGGAATGGCGTTTAATAATGCCAGTCTCGGTTACGTTCACGCCATGTCCCATCAGATTGGTGGAGTGTATCACAACCTGGCTCATGGTGTGATCAATGCGGTGTTGATGCCCTATGTTGAAGCTTATAATGCTGAAGCTGCACCAGAGCGGTTTATTGCGATCGCTCAAGCCATGGGAGCAGAAGTAGGACAATCTGCTACACAAGCGCTCGATTATGTACTGACTAAACTTCGTCGGTTCAATCAGGAACTAAATATTCCCTCCACTCTAGCCGAATTGGGAGTCGAAGAGTCGGCAATTCCTCACATGGCAACCAATGCACTTCAAGATCCCTGCTGTTTGACCAATCCCCGACAGGCAAGTCTGGAAGAAATGGAACAACTATTTCAACAAGCATGGCACGGGGGTTAAATTTACAGCCGTTTTCTATTAATTAGTTCGTCCATAGCTAAAAGCTAAAAGCTATTAGCTTTTAGCTTTTAGCTTTTAGCCCTTCGAGTCAGGGCGCGTTCTTTTAAAACTAAGTCTCCAATGACTTTTGAGAACTGGTATTAGCTTGCAAGTGGGAAGCTAAAAATAATACTCTCGTGAGATCTCCTTTTGGTGAGAGCCTCTTTGAGACTGAAATTTCCGCAATACTCTGTAAATATAATCAGCCTCTAGTTTGGTTTTACAGATGGCGGTTCGTACCAATATAGCAATTTCAACTATCGATCGCAGTTGGAAAATGCATCCTACGAGTGCGATCGCCTCAACTAAATCTTACCTAACTTTAGTCGCTTTATTCGCCCCTCTCTCCATTTCGCGCATTTTCTTACCACGCCAAATCAACTTTATCGGTGTACCTGTAAAGCCTAACTGTTCTCTAAACTGACGATCTATATAACGACGATAGTTATCGTTAAACCGCTTCGGATCGTTAACAAATAAGGCAATAGTCGGAGGTTGGGAACTTACCTGCGTACCATAATAAATTCTGCCTTGTTTACCTTGACGAGTAGTAGGAGGAGAATGCCAACTTACAGCTTCTTCCAAAACTTCATTAATAACTGAGGTGCTAACGCGACGGCGATGGGATTCAGCTGCAACATCTACCAGATCCAAAATCTTAGCAACCCTTTGACCAGTCATGGCACTAACAAAAATCATTTGCGCCCATTCCATAAAATAGAGACGAGCTAGAATTTCTTTTCTGTATTGGTTAATTGTGCCAGAGTCTTTTTCTACCGCATCCCATTTATTAATTACCAGGATAACCGCCCTTCCCTCGTCAATAATTCTTCCTGCTAGCTTTAGATCTTGTTCGGTAACGCCATCAAGAACATCAATCACAAACAGCACGACATCAGAACGACGAATTGCTTTAAACGAACGATTAATACTAAAGAATTCCGCACCGTAATTAACATTTTTCTTACGACGAATCCCCGCAGTATCTATCAAACGATAGATTTTATCTCCCCGCTGTATCGTGGTGTCGATCGCATCGCGGGTTGTGCCAGAAATCGGACTGACAATCGAGCGATTTTCGCCAATTAGGGCATTGAGTAAACTGGATTTCCCTACATTGGGACGGCCAATAATCGCTACTTTAATTTCATCGTCTTCTTCTAACTCATCGACAGGAGGTAAATGAGTAATCAAGTCATCTAGTAGTTCTCCCGTACCGCTACCGTGAATCGCTGAGATTGGATAGGGAGTACCTAAACCCAACTCCCAAAATTCTGCTGCTTGAGTTGCACCCAGTTCAACTGACTCGCATTTATTAACTGCTAGAAGTACGGGTACGGGTTGACGACGTAACCATTCTGCAATTTCGCGATCGCCTGCCGTTAAGCCCAATTGACCATCAACTACCAAAATTGCCACAGAAGCTTCCACAAGGGCAGCCATAGCTTGCTGACGAATCAGAGGCAAAAATTCCGTATCATCGTCAAATACCAGTCCCCCCGTATCGACAATCTGAAAATCTCGATCTTGCCAAAATCCAGGGCGGTAAGTGCGATCGCGGGTAATTCCTGGTTCGTCATAGACGATCGCCTGTTGGTCTCCTGCCAAACGATTGACAAAGGTAGATTTTCCCACGTTGGGTCTACCAATAACAGCTACTATAGGTAATTTCATATTTCTTCTGTTAAGACGCTACACATTACGTCTCAGGATTAAATAAACAATGAAGGGATTAGTCTTGCTTTTATACAAGTTAATACTTATTTAATCATAATCGATTTTTATTAGGTTTTTAAGGTCAACAACACAAATTCTATTGACAACAATTTTACAGTGATCGAATTAACATAATGTTTAGGAGCATAAACAGCATAAATCAATACAGATAAATCAGGATTGTGAATACTTGGCAAATTTATGGTTTAACAGTAGTTGCCCTATTCTTGAAGATGTTTGCTACTGTCTTGGTTCAAGCATATGGCAGGTTTAGATCTACTACTTTTGATAACCCTGAAGATTCGGCTATTGCCATCAAAATTTTTGGGAAGCAAGATGCTGGCGCGATCGATGATGATTTGCCACGTCGCGCTCAAAATATCTTACGTAATGATGGAGAAAATATTCCCATTTTCCTATTTTTAGCCCTGACTTACGTTCAACTAGATTGCTGGGAAACAGGAACATTAATTTATTTTCCGCTATTTGTATTAACTCGCATTATCCATACATTTGCTTATCTTCGTGCCATTCAACCATTACGGAACATAGTTTATTTGGTTGGTATTGGGGTAGGATTTATCTTATCTAGCCATATTATTGTGAAAATTATGACGAATTAATTTATAGGTAATTTACTTAGTATTAAGATCGGCAATTAGACTAGTATGCCAGAGATTGAGAAGCTTGCATTGAAGCAGTAATCACATACTATTATCTACCAAGCTATGATTTCTGCACCAGATTTTTTTTGATTTTTTGTTGGCAGATCCACCAAAAATAAATAGTGAGATTAATTAGACCGATTAATTTTGTTCCATCTTCTAACATGGCGTGGATACCACGACTACTGATGGGGGTAATGTCGATCGCACTAGAGAAGCCAAATAAACAAAAAGAAACCAACAGAGGAATATAAGGAGTTTGACGAATTGTCTGGCGAAAGAACCAAGCATAGAAAATTAGGATTACACCATAAAGGGAATAGACGCTCAACTTAACTAGCTTACAAGTGCCAAAAAAGGCACATAAAATTAAAGTGAGGCGAAAGCGATCGTCAAAGAAGAGTAGCAACATCACCAGACTACTGGCAAACAAAAAGATTTTAAAACGGCGATTAGAAGCGGGGAGTAAAATGGCTGAAAAAAGACAAATCGAGATAGCCGAACACCACAGAATTTCCGAGATACTAGTAAACCAGCCCAGATAAAAAATCCCAACATAAAAAGGATCGCTAAAAAGACTTTCGATTCCCGAACCTTTGCTTTTGATTCTGGCGTAGATGCTCAGTAAGCTCAACAATATAATGGTTATGGCGTTCAACCAAATTAAAATAGGAATACGACTAAAATGTTGTTTTCCTTTGTTGAACCAATATTTAAATACAGGAAAAGCTTTAGATTTCGCGCTCATCAATTGTATTTCCAGAAAATTTACTATAGATACGGTTGTGCCTACACACCATACTATCGAAAACTAAAAAGTGAGAAGATTTAAGGCGATCGCGATTGACTAAAATGACAGCAACCAGGATAGTTGCTCTCAAGACTTAAAGTTAAAAAACTGAAATATGAATCTCAAGCGATTTGTTTCTCTGGTAATTAGTATTGCTATCTTGCTATATATCTATGCTCAGATCGATCTAGTCAATCTAATTAGAGTATTTGAGAATTGCGATCGCCAAATTTTAGTTCTCAGTCTGGGTATGGTAATTCCCATCACTTTGATTACTGCTTGGCGACTACAACAGTTAGTACCTAGACGTAGTTTAAGATTATTAGAAGCTAATCGTTTGATTTTAGGTGCGAGTGTGCTGAATATGGTTTTACCCTCGAAAATGGGGGATATTGCCAAGGCTTATTTTATGTCCGAGCGTTCTCAGATTAGTGGTAGCTTGGCTTTGGCAATTTCTATTTTTGAAAAGGCTTGCGATTTGCTGTCACTGTTATTGTGGTGTGTTTTTGGCTTAGTTTTATATCCAGCCAAGGATAGTTTGTTTTGGACGATGACGGCAGGAGTGGCTCTGGGATTGATTTTGGGTTTATTGCTGTTGAGTTCGCAGCAGTTTGCCAATCTATTTTTCAACTCCGTTACTAGTTTTGCTCCCAAGTCTTTAAAAATAAAACTTCAGAAAATGCAATCTTCTTGGGGAGAGATGCACGATTATTTTTGGAGCGATCACCAACACTTACTTGTAATAATCAGTACTTCAGTTTCGATCTGGTTTTTACATCTATTACAAATTTGGCTATTTATTCTGACTCTTAAAGCTAGCGTTCCTTTTCTGGTTAGCTTAGCTCTTTCTCCCCTATCGATCCTGGCAGGTTTATTACCTCTCACCTTTGCAGGAATTGGCACTCGCGATGCAGCGATCATCTATTTTTATCAAGACTACTTCAACCAAGCAACAGGTGCAGCTTTGGGTTTGCTGTGTACTTCCCGTTATTTTATCCCCGCTCTAGTTGGCTTACCTTTTTTGGGACAAATGCTGGCGTTTAAGGAACGAGGGATGAAAAGTAAATAATTAATAATTAATAATTGTTTACCAGAATCTCAGCGATGAGGTCAGACAATAAAACAAGGTAACTTAGGCAAATAAACTAAAAAATGATTGGTTTACGTAAATTCTTAGTAGCGTTTTTTTTGACTAGCTGCTTACTGTTAACGTCCTGCGCGCAACAACAAGCTCCTTCTCGTTTTGAGGGAGCGCAACAAGAGAGTACCAGTAAAGGTGCAACCGCAGTAGTCGATGCTTCTCAGTCGGGAAGTTCTTTTAACCGCTACTTTCCCGATAGCGGGAACGGTTACGAACGAGTTTATTCCCAAGAGAAAAAAGGTTTTGCTCAAGCTAAATTAAAACAAGACGGTAGAGAAATCGCTATCTTATCTATCTCCGATGTTTTGAATAATCCTAGTACAGTAAATAAATATCAAGATAGTTCTCGCCAAATCAACGGCTATCCTGCGGTAAGTCAAGGTAGTACGGGGACGGCAATTCTAGTTAACGATCGCTACCAGGTAAAAATACGCTCCAAGGATGATAGTTTTACCGAAAGCGATCGCGAAACCTGGTTGACAAGATTCGATCTGAGGGGATTATCTAAACTAGAGTAACAGTTGCGATCGATTGAAACACTAGATATTTTTAAAAGGAGCAAGTAGTGAGCGCATCTATTTTTGAATTGGTAGATAATCTGCCAGAAAAAAACTTGACCACGATGATGCTAAAGTCATTGGACTCTATTGTCCCTGGTGAGTGGGAAAATACCGTCGGCTTCGTCAATACAATTCGTAAGGTGACGGGAGAAAGCGACGAAGAGTTGATCCAGCAAATCGGCGATCGGGCAGTCTGGCTATATAACGATAAGTCCCAGGGTTATCGTCGAGCCATGTGGCTATATCAAACTGTAGACCGTACTGACCAAGCTTTGGGTTCGGCAGCTTTAGCCAATAAAATTGGTAACAAAATTCCTTTAATTGGCGGTTTGTTGACCAGAGTTACTCCTAACCCAGATAAAGCCCAGGCCCTCGATCTCGGGATTAAGCTAGTAGTTGAAGTTGTGGCATTTTGCCAAATCAACGGTATTCCTGGAGATAGTATTGGTGATTTTGTCGGCGCGCTAGGAGACTACAGCGGAGAATCTCTGAGGCGGATGGCTGCTTTAGTCTGCGTCGATGGTCTGATTCCCCTCGGCCCAGATTTTTTACTCAAAGTCCAATCAACCCTAAACGGTATTGGTCCTAAAGATTTGGAATCTAACTCTACTTTTAAAGGAGTTCAAGAATCAATTCCTGGCGGTAATACCAGAGGTCAATTAGATTTTATCGGCGAAAGTTTTGATTCAGTTAAAGGCTGGATGTCTAACTTTGTAGCTAGCAAAAATCTCGATCCGCAAAAAGTCATGAATAGTTTACAAGGCTTTTTAGAATTTTCTGATGATAAGCTCGATTATGTAGCTGCATTTATTGATATGTCTACCAACTATTACGAACACACTGGTACACAAACTCTAGCTAGACGTTTGATCGAACGTGCTTTTGATGAAATCTAGAGATTGACATATCTTTTTCGCATCACCAAACAATTTCGATGATTGGGTAGATTGAGGTATTGCAATTCATCAGTTAGTTTTTTGATAAACTGCAATCCTCGACCGCCTTCTTTTTCCAGAGAATTAGCTTCTTGCTCGCCTTTAAGCAGTTTTGCCTTGAGATCGAATGGCTGTCCCCGATCCCAAATTCGCATCTCTAAAAAGTTAGGTAATAATTCTATTTCTAAATCAATCGGTGTATTTTCTGGTAAATTTCGATGAGCATGACGCACAGCATTGGTAAATGCTTCCACCAGAGCGACTTCACATTGCCAGCCCATTTTTTGGGGAACGAGAGGAAAAACTAGACCTTCAAACCATTGCAGCACTTCTTTGAGAGCTTCTAATTCAGTTTTAACCTGTAAATGATATTGTTTGACTTCTTGGTTAGTTTTCATTCAACGTTAATAATTTAAATTCGGCGAGATTAGACAAAAATTTTGGTGAAAAAATTTTTGGATTTGATTTTCAAAATCCACCTTACAGAAGATTAATTCAGTTAAACTCTATACTAATAATGTTAGCTTAAAATAGATAAATCAATCGCAACAATAGTATGTTTTTTTACATTTCTCCTTAATAGAAATATGTTATACAACAACGACAAAAATCTTATATTTGGAGAAATTTTTTTTCTCGAACAAATAACTAATGACTATAGGCATTTATAATGTTTGGTTTTATTAACTTAAATAAACCTGCTGGGTTTACTTCTCATGATTGCATTGCCAAATTACGAAAGTTACTGAACACTAGAAAAATTGGACACGGAGGTACTCTCGATCCCGCAGCTAGAGGAGTATTGCCCGTGGCGGTAGGAAAAGCGACAAGATTATTGAAGTTTTTGCCCGAATTTAAATCCTATCGCGCTCAAATTCGTCTGGGAATTACAACTACTACCGACGATTTAGCAGGGGAAATAATTAAAAGTGCAGACACATCAGATCTACAAACCGATCGCATTATCACCAGTCTCAATAGTTTTATCGGCACAATAGAGCAAATTCCGCCAATTTATAGCGCGCTGAAAAAAGACGGCAAAAAACTATATGAATTAGCCAGAAAGGGACAAGAGGTGGCGATCGAACCTAGAACTATAAATGTTTATAAAATTGAACTAATCGATTTTAATCAGTCAGAGTTTTGTGACTTAGAAATAAATATCGAATGCGGCCCTGGTACATACATTAGAGCGATCGCTCGCGACTTGGGAGAGATGTTGGGAGTTGGTGGGACTTTGGCTAATTTAATTCGTACCGAGAGTTGTGGTATGCAACTCGATCGCAGTATTACTTTTGAGCAAATAGCCAGCCAACTAGAAGAAAATACTTTTAGCTTAATTGAACCCAGTCAGGCTTTAAGACATCTAAGCAACGTAACCCTAGCAGATAATGCAGCTAAACGCTGGTGTCAAGGTCAGTTAGTAGATCTATCCGAAGCCATAGCTAAAAGCTCCAACTTTAGCTCAAACGAAAATGACTATCTAGTGACCTATCTAGAAGACTCGACTTTTCTCGGTATCAGTATCGCGATCGAACGTAATGATATTTTAAAAATTAAGCCCAAAATAGTCTGTGCTAACCATTAAGCAGAGGAAGATGAGGTGGAAAAGTCAAAAAAAGAAGGAACAAAGAAGTACAATCGCGAACCCCGAACTCCGAACTCCGAACCCCGAACTACTAACTGTGTTCTATTTAACTGAAAATCGCTTTAAATTACGACGGAAACTAATATCTATTTGCATCTATGCGGATTATCTATAGATATCTCCGCCAGAATCAAGATTGTGTTGTTTACAGTTACTGTTGGGGAGTGCAGCAACAACCAAGGTAATGCTAGCAGCACTCATCGAGGTTCTAATATCTTCGATCCTACAAGGGAATCAACTCAGGAAAGTTTAGTAAGAGTTGTTCGCCGTTTAGTTCATCCCCCAGTTTTGCAGGAGAAAAATGAATTTGAATCGCTCTGAGTCTTTCTTGATAATGGAGATTTATCAAGGCTTTGAGTCCAGATTCCAAAGCCTCAACATCTGCAAGGTTATTCTCTAGATCGGGTGATTCTCCCTCAAACGCCACGGTAATCATAATTACCAAATTGCGAGTCACGGGTAAGGATAGAAGTTCGTCCTCATCAATAACCTGACTGGTATCGACTTCACTGAGATACCTTTGGGCGGAGTCGGTGAACAGTTCGTTTACATAGTCCCCTGCTTCCCCTTCATCCCAAATAACATCCCCTTCATTTCCCGCAGACTGCCAGTAGGTACTCATCTGCAAGAGATTTTGACAGACAGAGACTAGACCCTCCCCTAGCACTTCTAAATCGCCGTCTGATTCGATCGCTTCTCTAGCCACACGGTTGAGTACGCCAAGCAGAGGGGCAATTTCATCTCCTGCTAGATGAATAAAGATTCGCGAAACGACAAAGCGAGTTTTGCCACTAAATTTAGAAATGCGATCGCGCCAAGAAGTCATAGATAATTCAAGCAAATAGGAACAAAGACTTGTTTTTATTAACCTAGCATTATTACGACAGTCTCTTGATGACAAGATAAAATTATGGCGAATAAATTAGCTTTTAGTTGAAACGAGTCGTAAAAAATGAAAATTTTATTCCTGCATCCGAATTTTCCCGCTCAATTTCGCCATTTAGCGATGGTTTTGGGACAAGACAGCAAAAATACAGTAGTTTTCGCCACAAGTCGCCGTGAAGGGAGTATAGCAGGAGTTAATAAAGTAATTTATGAAAAATCTCGTACCGCCCGTCCTGAAACTCATCATTATGTCAGACCGTTAGAAAATGCAGTCTTAGAAGCTCAAGCGGTATATCGCGTCACCCAAAAACTTAAAGACCAGGGTTTTTATCCTGATGTCGTTTACGGTCATTCTGGATGGGGTCCAACTCTATTTATGAAGGATATTTTTCCTCAAGCAACCTTACTTTGTTATTTTGAATGGTTTTATCGGGCTTATGGTTCGGATGCTAGCTTCGATCCCAGCGATCCGATTAATGCCGATGATGAAGCCAGGATCCGAATCAAAAATGCCCCGATCCTATTAGATTTAGCAACTTGCGATCGCGGTTTGTCTCCCACAGCTTGGCAGCGAGCGCAATTTCCCCCAGAATTTTATCGCAAAATCAAAGTCCATCACGACGGTATAGATACTGATTATTTCCGACCCATACCAGATGCTAAATTATTTCTCCCTCGGATTAACCTCGATCTCAGTCAAGTCGAAGAAATTGTTACTTATGTAGCCAGAGGGATGGAACCCTATCGCGGTTTTCCCCAGTTGATCGAGACTATTTCTATTTTGCAGCAAAAACGACCCCAATGTCATTTTGTCATTGTCGGTAAAAATCGCGTGGCATATGGCAAAAATCTCCCCGACGGCAAAACCTATAAAGAGGCAATGCTAGAAAAATTTCCCCTCGATCTGAGTCGAGTACACTTTACCGATTTATTACCCTATAGTGAATATCTTCAGGTATTACAGGCTTCCTCGGTACATATTTATCTGACTCGTCCTTTTGTACTTTCTTGGTCGATGTTAGAAGCTTTATCCACAGGTTGTTCGATCGTAGCTTCTGATACTGCCCCCGTGACCGAAGTAATTGAAGATGGAGTCAATGGTCTACTGGTAGATTTTTTCTCTCCAGAGCAAATTAGCGATCGCGTTATCGAAGCTTTAGATAATCCTGAGAAAATGGCTAAAATTCGCACCCAAGCCAGAGAAACTATTTTGGACAGCTATGATTTAGCAAAACTATTACCGCAACACCTACAATGGATCGAAGAGTCGGTTTAATAGTAACTTTTTAGCTTACCAGAAGATATCGAAAGAAAAACCACAGACTGTCCGATGTCAATCAATGAAGAATAAACCAACCAGAAGATTTAGAAAGCTTGAGTTAATTTTTGAAGCCTGTATTTGGAATTTCCGTTTTTTTATTCTAGCTCCAGTTATCTTTAGTTTACTCAGTGCTTTGCGTTTGATGGTGATTGGTACTATAGACATTTGGGTCGGATTGACCCTAAAAATAGACCCCAAAGATCCTGAAGGAGAAATGACTATTAAGACAGTCGCCTATATTGTTGGGGGTATAGATTATTATCTCATCGGAATCGTGTTATTAATTTTCGCTTTTGGTATCTATGAATTGTTTATTTCAGAAATTGAGATTAAACACCAAGATGATTCTAATATTTTACAAAGTCAGAGCCTAGAAGAATTAAAAGCTAAATTAGTCAATGTCATTGTAGTTGCTTTGATCGTTAGTTTATTTAAGCAAATGCTGAGTATTGAAATTGGCAGATTGAGCGACGCACTCTATATTGCCATGACAATCTTACTTATTTCTATCAGTCAATATTTACTCAATCTGAATCATACTAAATCTCAAAAAAATCTGACTGTTCGGGATGATGCTGAGGTGCATCATGATTCTACTGAGACTTGAATCTCATACCTGTTCTAACTGTTAAAATTTAGCAATATAAGCTCCCAAAAGAAAAAGAAGCACAATCAAAAGTCGTGCTTCTTACAACTATATTACCGAGTTGATAGTGAGAACAGATGAGTAATCTGCTATCACTAATTTAATTATTTCATAGTTGTTTTGTATTTCAAACAACTTCATACAATCTTTGTTACCTCTATATTTTATATATACATATAAATTACACGAGATTACACGAGGTAGAGAAAGATGGGAGTAATTTATAATTCATCCTTCAATAGTCCAGGTTTAGGCATTGATATCGGTTTGTGTTTATTTAGCTGGCGCAGCCAGAAACCGCCTGCAACTGCGATAATTAGAGAGATCCAACCCGTTAAAGATTGCAAGAGTAAAAATCCACCGATCGCAAACATTGAACCAAACAACAACAAAGTAGCAGCAACTACCTTGAGTAAATCTTGAGTCAAATTTTCTGCGGGGAGAACACCCGTTCTCTCTTGCTGACGTTTCCAACCAATCCCCCCTGGTCGTACCCGCAGATAGAAATTGTCTAAAGTAGCATCGGATTCTGGAGGAGTAAGATACATAACTGTAATCCAGAGTAAAGCGGTCGTGCTAGAAATAAATAACAGCCTGTAGCCAAAATCGGGAAATATTTGCTGGAATAGAGTAGTACTAGAAATCAGACCGATGATAAACCCCCCTAGCATTGCTGCTAGTTCTGCTGCTGCATTAATTCGCCACCAAAACCAACGCAATATTAAGACTAATCCTGGACCAGTGCCGATCGCAATTACCAAACGAAAAACGGTGGTAATATTAGTAGCATATAAAGCAGCGATCGCTCCTAAGAGGGTAACTAAAACTGAATTGATTCTCCCCATCCTGACTAATTCTGCTTGACTAGCATTGGGTTTGAGAAAACGCAGATAAATGTCGTTGGTGAGATAGGATGCACCCCAGTTAATCGAGGTAGAAACCGTACTCATAAAAGCTGCAATCAAAGAAGTTACTACCAAACCCAAGATTACAGGGGGTAAAAAGTCCAACATCAGCTTAGGATAGCCAAGTTCTCTGTCTTCCAAATCGGGATAGATGACGATTGCGACCAAAGCGACGATAATCCAGGGCCAAGTACGGATCCCATAGTGCAAAATACTAAAAAACCAAGAAGACTTTTCCGCTTCGGCTTCAGTTTTAGCTGCTGCTAGGCGTTGGATAAATTCCCCTCCACCATCACTACGACGAAAAGACCACCACTGGACGAATAAATAAGCAGAAAAGGTAGTAGCAGTAATTCCTGCTGCTTCACTCCAACCCAAGCTACCGTTGCTAAACTGCAAGGGAAAAAAAGACAAAACATCAATCTCGCTTACCTGCTGTACCTGGGGAATTAATTCGTGAATTCCACCGACATGATTGACTGCGACGATCGCCACGACAATTGCACCTAACAAAGCCAAGAAGAATTGAAAGAAATCGGTAGCAACTACACCCCAGAGTCCAGAAAAACCCGAATAGACTAAAACTACTAAGCTGACTCCAACTACACTCCAGATTTTAATATTTTCGCCCGGATTTATCCCCAAACTCTGCCACAGTTGTAAAGCATCTACTACTTTAACCATCGCTAGCATGGCGTAACCAATCCCAATACAATTAATTGGTAGCGCGAATAAAAAGGCTTTTGTCCCCCTTAAAATTGCAGCATTTCTTCCACCGTAACGGATTTCGGTTAATTCTGCATCGGTGACAATTTGCGATCGCCTCCACAGACGAGAAAAAATATAAATCAAAATTACGTGGGAAATGCCAAAACTCCACCATTCCCAATTTCCTGCAATACCCCGACTCGCTACTACTCCGCAGATATACAAAGGAGTATCGATCGAAAAAGTCGTGGCGGCCATACTTGTCCCCGCCAGCCACCACTGGAGCGATCGTCCTGAAACAAAAAAGTCTTCTAAGCTTTGAGATGCTTGACGCGAAAGCAAGATCCCTAAACTAAGGGTCAGAACAAAATATACAAGGACAATTAGCCAATCAATTGGTGTCATGGGTTTGGATGTGCCTATTTAAAATGCCTCATTATAGTAGCTATTGACTCTTAGTTGTCAGCTTCTAGTTTCTGGAAATTATTTTAGGAAATTTTTTTATCCAGTTCTCGGTCTAGCTGTCTGAGAGAAGTGCTAAGAACAAGCGGGTTTCTAGGATAATATTCGGCGATCGCGTCCACAGATAAACGCAGATTAACACAGATTCATTTATCTGCCGTTTCACAAATTGAAGGTGAGATCCGCGCAAAATCGACGCACATCTCTAATCATCTTGTTGAATTGCCCAATGTACGTTCTTAGTCTTACAAAATGCTGTAATTAAAAATTTAATTTATTATTAAAAAATAATCTGATTTTTATCTATTACTTTATATCAATAAACTGATTAAGTTGATGAGTCTTTGCATTAATCCTCAATGTCAAAAACCAAATAACTCTGATACAACTATTTTTTGCCAGAGCTGTGGCTCAGAATTACTCTTAGATGGCAGATATCGCGTCCTTGGCGAACTCGGTCATGGAGGTTTTGGCACGACTTACGAAATCATCGATGTTGATTCTCATCCTTGGGTGCTTAAAGTTCTGACAGATAACCATCCTAAATATGTAGAGTTATTTCAGCAAGAAGCTGAAGTTTTGAAGATTCTCAACCATTCTGGCATCCCAAAAATCGATTTAGATGGTTATTTCCTTTACTTTCCTCGCGACAAACAAGAACCGTTGCACTGTCTGGTGATGGAAAAAATTGAGGGACTAAATCTATACCAATACATTCAGCAAAGGGGTAATCGTCCCATCAAACCCAAGCGAGCTTTACGTTGGTTGGCTGAGCTGAGTTTAATTCTCGAACAAGTTCACAATCAGAGTTTTTTTCATCGGGATATTAAACCAGCCAATATCATGTTACGAGCTAACGGAAGTTTGGTTTTGATCGACTTTGGCACAGTCAGAGAGATCGATAAAAGTTACCTTAAAAAACAAGCAGCAGGAGAAATTACAGGCGTTGTCACCCAAGGTTATACCCCCATAGAACAGATGAGGGGAAAAGCTGTTTTGCAGTCGGATTTTTACGCTCTCGGTGGGACGATGATTTACTTACTAACTACCAAAAATCCCAGTCACTTTTATAATTTTTCCACTCATAAGTTTTATTGGCAAGCAGCAGCACCAGAAGTTTCGCCTCAATTTGTCGATTTGCTCGATCGCATGATGGCATTTAGCCCTTCCGAACGTCCAGCCAACTGTAGGGAGATTTTTCATCAAGTCATTGCTATGAACTCTAGCTTACAAATTCTGGATGAAGATTTTAACTCCTCTCGACCCGAGCCAACATCTACACTTAATATCAACCAAAATTATCTTCAGTCTACTTTTTCTAGTTCTAAATCTCAAATAACTCCTGAATTTGTTCGACGCTGTCGTCAAGAACTAGCAGAGTTTATTGGCCCTATGGCGACTATTATTTGCGATCGCATTCTCAAACAAAATCCCAATATATCTCAAGAGGAGTTATGTACGGCTTTGGCTAAAACTATTAATAATCCAAAACAAGCTAGAGATTTTCAACGACGATTTTAATCAGACCCTCGAGCGAGCAAATATTATTAATTTTCTAACATTTCCATTGCCATTTTCATGCTAATTTTGAGGCGATTTAGAGAAGCTGCTAAAATTCCAATTTCGTCATTAGTTTTTTGCTCGAATTCTGTATCCATGTCTCCCATACTAAGCTGTTTTGATAAAGCAGACATTTTTCTGATGGGATTAGTAACTGTAAATTTGAGAAAAAGATTGAGTAACAAGCTAGCAACTAGGAGAAAAATAATAATCCTACCAATCACTAAATAGCGTAGTTGACGTGCAGCTTGAAAAACTTGATTTGCTGGTAAAGAAATAATTTGCGCTCCAACTATTTCATTGAGTCTCCAACCAAAACCATTATTGCTACCGTAAGTAGAAATTAGACTAGCAGGAGCTAATTGAGGATCGCTGTGACATCGCAAACAGCTTTCTTTTTCGATTTTTATCGGACGAGCAATATAGAAAAGATCTCCCCCAGGAATCGAGCGAAAACCCTGTTTTTGGGCTTTGGAATTATTTTGAAAAGACCTAACCAATTCTGCCTCAAATTGGTCTGCTTTATCTCTAAGATTGGTCGGGTTTAAGGTAGCTTCTTTATAAAAAAATTGACTATATCTTTCATCTTCTCTTAGATGCTCGAAAACTTCTCTAGCAGAATAGGCAGGAACGGTTTGAGGTAAAAATATTGATTCTGTTTCTAATCTAGAGGCTAGTTCGGGATTGATTTGAGTGTCGGTGTATTCCCGAACGGAGTTCATAGTTTCAATTAACATTAATGCCCGATCTGCTATTACCTGTTCGGCATAACCTTGTAAAACTGTTGCTAAAGTTAGACCAATAGCTCCGATTAAAAACACTAAAATTATGCCTAAAAGAATATTAAGCTTTGAACTTAATTTAAGATTTTTATACATTACAATTATTGATTTTTATGTGTTATAATTTGACAATTAGTTCTCAAATAAATTTAAGAAAATTATCAATTTTTGTAGATTTTTTTACTATTATAGTTTCTTTTAAATTAAAGAAAAATAAAATATCTCAAATTTAAATTAAATCTGAAAATATTAACAATTGTTTGAGCTTGCAGTTGTTTTGTAATTAATTTTAATCAATAATTAACAATATTTAAAAAATCAATATGAATTTACAACCTATTTTATGGATCGTAGTAGTTTTGATAATAACTGGCTGTAGCCCTTCTACAGAGACAATGATTAGCAAGTACAATATTGGCATTGTCAGCTATGGAAAAAACGAAAACACTCTCAGGCAATATAGGGATTTCCAGAATTATTTAGGGACGCAACTTAATAGTATTATCGAAATAGAACCCGTCTACAATGAAGTCAAAGCAATAGAACAGATTTCGCAACAGAAATGGGATTTGGTCTTTGCACCACCAGGTTTGGCCGCGATCGCTATTGCTCGCCATAACTATCAACCAGTAGTACCCTTAGAAGGTAAAGCCCAAACCCGTTCGGTTATAGTAGTCAAAAACGATTCCAACTTTAAACAACTTGGCGATTTAGCTGGAGAAACTATTGCCTTGGGAGAAAAAGGCTCGGCAACGGGATACTATTTGCCTCTATACAACCTTTACGGTGTAAATTTGGCAGAAATTGCCTTGGCACCGACTCCGCAAGAAATCTTAAAATGGCTGGAGGAAGGTAAAGTAGCAGCAGGAGCATTATCGGTAGCAGATTATAGTTTTTATCGACGTAACTATCCTCCCAATCGATTCAGGGAAATTTACCTCGATGAACGTCCCGTTCCTCCAGGCGCAGTTTTAATTAGCGATCGCCTCGAATCAAATCAGCAGGCAAAAATCATCATAGTATTAAGTCAAACTCCTTCTTTTATTGCTGCTTCTGCTGGTTTTCTGCCCAAAGAGAAATTGCCAGACTACAATTATCTAATCAAAGTATTAAAAAGAGTGGAAGAAATTTCTCAAGATACTCTTCCAGCTAATAGTTTAATAAAGTAAGAAAATTGTACTAGACACTCGAAAGTGACATTTAAGAAACAAAATCCAGCCAGTTTTCTACTTCTTGCCAACCCAAACCCTGACGGATCACTTCTGGTTCATCGGTAGTAAAGTCGAGAATAGTGGAAACTTTGAACCCAGGATCGATGCTATTGTCAATAATTAAATCTACTTGATTTTCTAGCGCGTCAAAAAGATATGCCTTATCCACATACATGGTAGGATATTCGCCCTCTTCATCGGGTAAATGGGCCGAGGTGGAAACCACAGGATTGCCCAAACTCTTTAATAATTCTTGACATAAGAGATTATCTGGGACTCTAATCCCCGTAGTTTTGCGTTTGGGACTCATAACTAACTTTGGTACTTGTTTGCTAGCAGGGAGTAGAAAGGTATATGGCCCTGGAATCAGGTGTTTCATAATGCGATAGGCGCGATCGCTTACCGTAGCATACTGTGAAATATTAGAAAGGGAAGAACACAAAAAAGTTAAAGGTTTGTCGTTAGACATCTGCTTGATTCTTCTAACTTTTTCTATGGCCGACTTAACGCTGAGGTCGCAGCCAATGGCGTAAACTGTATCGGTAGGATAGAGCATCACTGCACCTTTTTTGAGAGTGGTAACAATTTGCTCGATAGTTCTTTGTTGAGGGTTATCGGGGTGTAATTCGTATAATATTGCCATAGTCTCAAAAAGTTAGTCAAAAAGAAGTTTTATCGGTAGGTTTGCAAGCCTTTAGGGTTGAGTGCGAACTTAATTTTTAGGTTGGGTTACTTAACACAACGCTGCTTTAATATATTAGGTCATTAATAGTTAAGATTATTTTAGTGCTGTGGATCGAGTCTTATGGGGAAAATTTGTTACTTAGAATGTCCTACAGGAATTGCTGGGGATATGTGTTTGGGAGCTTTAATTGATGCTGGCTTACCCTGGCAATATTTAGTCGATCGCCTGACATCTTTGGGGATTGATTCAGAATATCAGCTCAGACAAGAGCGGGTAATTCGCAATGGACAAGTGGCTACTAAGGTTCATGTCGATCTCCAACTAGAACATCACTCAGGCGATCCCAGTCATCATCACCATCACTATCCTGCCAGACATTTACCTGAGATAGAAAACATAATCCAAAATGCCAGTTTATCCAGCAGAGCTAAACAATGGAGTTTGGCTATCTTTAGACAGTTGGCGATCGCCGAAGGTGCAGTTCACGGTATTCCTCCAGAGAAAGTCCATTTTCACGAAGTTGGGGCGACGGATGCGATCGTTGATATTGTCGGTACTTGTATCGGTTTGGATTGGCTGGATCTAGAAGAATTGTATTGCTCGGCTCTGCCCACTGGGGGCGGTACGATAAAGGCTGCACACGGAATACTTCCCGTTCCCGTACCTGCGGTAGTCAAGCTGTGGGAGACACGGGAAGTGCCAGTATATAGTAATGGTATCGAGAAAGAGCTAGTTACGCCGACTGGAGCAGCGATCGCGGTTACTTTAGCTGTCGATTTTGGCGAACCTCCCGCAATGAAACTCTCAAAAATCGGGTTGGGGGCTGGTTCGAGGAATCTGGAAATTCCCAATATTTTACGGTTATGGATCGGAGAAAAACTAGAAACCAAATCAGAGCCAAGAGAAATTAACTTAAAACAAGAGACGGTTGCGGTACTAGAAACTCAAATCGACGATCTCAATCCGCAAGCAGTGGCGTATACCCTAGAACAATTAATCACCGCTGGGGCATTGGATGTCTTTACCCAAAATATCGGCATGAAAAAATCGCGATCGGGTATTCTCTTAACGGTAATTTGCGAACCTAAATTAGCCAGCACCTGCAAAACGATTATCTTCCGCGAAACTACCACCCTGGGTATAAGAGAACGCCATCAACCAAGAAGCATTCTCGATCGCCAACTAAAATCTGTATCGACTCAATACGGCACTGTCAGAGTAAAAGTTGCCAGTTGGGGGGAGGGAGAACGAAAAGAAATTATCAATGTGCAACCAGAATATGAAGACTGTGCTGCCATCGCCCGCAAGCATAATCTTCCCTGGAGAGAAATAGCCCAACAAGCAATGATTGCTTGGGAAAACAGTTAATACTAGTTAATACTATTTATACCGAGGGGAAAAACTGAGATGACTGATATTGGACTGACTCACATAGCTCTTCCCGTGGCAAACATCAAGCGAAGCATTAAGTTTTACTCTACTTATGCAGGGATGAAGGTTATTCATGACCGCATAGATCCAGAAACAGGTACAGAAGTTGTCTGGCTTTGCGATCGCACTAGACCTTTTGCGATCGTCTTAATTCAAACAGACTCAGTAAAGCCGATTTTGTCGCCTTTTGCCCATCTTGGTGTTGGTTGCAAAAGTCGTCAAGATTTAGATACACTTTGCGCCCAGGCAAAACAGGAGGGGATTCTGATTGAAGAACCACAAGACGCTGGCTACCCCGTTGGCTATTGGGCATTCCTACGCGATCCCGATGGTCATACCCTGGAACTTTCTTACGGACAAGAAATTGGTCTTACGGTAGAGAAATCTAAGTAAATCGGCTACTGACCCTAAAGGTCTACTACTAACTTGATTCAAACTGAGGATGAGTAAATTACCCATCCCCAATAGATAATATAGCCCTTCTCACCAATGTGAGATACAAAATTTTCCGAACTCTGAACTTTGAACTCCGAACTTATCCCAAGCAGGGTGTATCTCATTAATACAAGAAACGCTATGATTAACCCTGTCGCAGCTTATCTAAAACACTGAGGTCTTCCATAGTCGAGATATCGCCTACCAATTCCTGACCTGCTGCCAAATTACGTAAAAAACGGCGAATAATCTTACCAGAGCGGGTTTTGGGTAGGGCATCGGTAAACCGAATTTCCCCTGGACGAGCGATCGCGCCAATTTCTTGGACTACGTGCTGTTTAAGTTCTCGTTTTAGTTCGTCACTAGCACTATAAGAGCCTTCTAGAGTCACAAAAGCATAGACATCTTCCCCTTTAACTTCATCGGGACGAGAGACTACCGCAGCTTCAGCAACCGCAGGGTGGGAGACTAACGCCGATTCTACCTCCATCGTGCCTAAACGATGCCCTGAGATATTCATTACGTCGTCAACACGGCCCATAACCCAGAAATAGCCATCTTCGTCTTTGCGCGCGCCATCCCCCGCAAAATAGAGATATTTACCGTCTTTGGGGGGAATGTGTTCCCAATAGGTGCGACGAAAGCGAGCGTCATTTTTATAGACAGTACGCATCATACTCGGCCAAGGATGTTTAATAACTAGATACCCCCCTTCATTTTCGCCTACGGGATTACCTTCTAAATCCACCACATCGGCAATAATGCCAGGGAAAGGAAGAGTTGCCGATCCTGGTTTGGTAGGAATTGCCCCAGGTAGAGGAGTCAGCATAAAACCCCCTGTTTCGGTTTGCCACCAAGTATCGACAATCGGACATTTCTCATTGCCAATTACCTCGTGATACCAGATCCAAGCTTCGGGGTTAATTGGTTCGCCTACCGTACCGAGAATACGCAAGGAGGAAAGATCGCGACGGTTGGGGTGTTCGTCCCCCATTTTGATAAATGCCCGTATTGCAGTAGGGGCAGTATAAAAGATCGTCACGCCGTATTTTTCGACTACATCCCAAAAACAGCCAGGATTAGAAGGACGGGGTGCGCCTTCATACATAACTGTGGTTGCACCATTGGAAAGGGGACCATAAACAATATAACTATGCCCTGTAATCCAGCCCACATCAGCAGTACACCAATAGATATCATCATCTTTGATATCGAATGTCCACTTGAAGGTCATGTGGGTATAAAGATTGTAGCCTCCTGTAGTGTGAACTACTCCCTTGGGTTTTCCTGTAGTACCGCTAGTGTAGAGAATAAACAGTAAATCCTCACTATCCATTGGTTCTGCGGGACAATCATCGGAAGCATCAGCCTGAAGTTCGTGCCACCAACAATCGCGCCCTGGCTGCATTTCAATTTCTTGTTTGGTGCGCTGTACTACGAGGACATTTTTAACAGTAGGGACATCATTAGCGATCGCTTTATCTACTGCATCTTTGAGAGGAACTATTTTATCCTTGCGCCAACCCCCATCGGCAGTAATTACTAGCTTGGCTTCTGCATCTTGGAGACGGGTTTTTAAAGCCTCGGCACTAAAACCACCAAAGACAACACTGTGGGCTGCACCAATTCTGGCACAGGCTAACATCGCGATCGCTGCTTCGGGAATCATCGGCATATAGATGCCCACGCGATCGCCTTTTTTTACGCCTAATTGCTTGATGACATTTGCCATCTGGCAGACTTCTCGATGCAGTTGAGCATAGGTTAAAGTCCGCGAGTCTCCTGGTTCGCCTTCCCAAATTAATGCTGGTTTATCTTTACGACTGGTTGAAAGATGTCTATCTAGACAATTGTAGGAAATATTGATTTTGCCATTGACAAACCACTTAGCAAAGGGTGGTTGCCAATCTAGGGTTTTGTCCCACTTTTCAAACCAGTGTAGCTCTTGTTCGGCTAATTTTGCCCAAAATTCAGCAGGATTTTGCTCTGCTTGTCCGTAAAGCTCTTTGTATTCTGCTATACTCTTGATGGCAGCTTGTTCGGCAAATTCTGCGGGAGGAGCAAATACTCTTTTTTCTTGTAAAATCGATTCTATAGTCGCCTCTGACATAGTTACTACTAACGGTATATCTGTTTACAGTTACTTGTAACGTCAATTTGACTATAGTGATTTAAGATCTACGCAGTTGGTAAGAATTCTTTAACTATTTTTATCAAAAAGCCTTGAGCCTCTTTAGACTTATTTTATATTTTACTGATTATTTTTTACTTATTATTAGAAGACGGCTTGAGCTTAGTTAGCTTGAGAGTGAATTTTCCCCCGCTAGTATCGCCGAAGGCTCGTACTCGCACAATATATTTTCCTCCTTCGGTAATGCGAGAAAAAAGTAAAGAATTAGTTGTGCCATCGGGGCCGTCGTCATTTTCGGCAACTTTTGCCCCATCAGCAGCAATAAGCATCACCATCGAATCGAAATTATCTGAAGATAGGTCGATCGCCACCTGATCTCCCTTTTCCAACTGCACGTGATAATCGCGAGCAAAACCACCCTCTCCTGTAGGTATATCATTCTCGGTCAGGACATCGGAAATTATTTGTTCTGAAGTAATCGAAGGCGGATCGTAAATTTTAGATTGCGCTTGGGTTGATAATGTCTGCAATCCCACTGAACTAAAAGTAATTACAGCAGCTAATGGATTAAACCAATGGGAAATAGACCGAGTAATCATACCAGACTTTAGCTTATACTATTTTAATATTTTTATGTCTCCATTATATCTAGGGAGCGATATCTAGGAATAAAATTTTAAGGGAGACAATCTAATTTTAGAGAGAGATCCCCAAACTTAGTTAAATTTTTATTAAAAATTAATTTAGAAATTAGATGACAATTGCACTCAAGTCTCCCGAACAGCGCGATCGCTACAAATTCAACCATTTCAGGAATGTGACCGATTTCGCTGTCTAAACTTTGCTCTTCTTCAACGAGAATTTCTACTTTAGAATTACCTAGGCTGCGATATCTTAATCCCTCAGAATCTCGTCCTAAAATTTATCACTAAGAGCGAAAAAGAATCATGACTAATAAACGCATTCTGGTTATCGATGATGACGAAGATATTCAAGATGTTGCCTTAGTTGCCCTTGAAGTAGTAGGAGGCTGGGAGGTAATAACGGCTAGTTCTGGTGGTGAAGGTATCCGCTTGGCAGCAACCGAAAAACCAGACGCAATTTTACTAGATGTAATGATGCCCGATCTCGACGGTATTGCTACTCTCGAACAATTAAAAGCGAACCCGACAACTCAGGCAATTCCCGTGATTTTTCTGACGGCAAAAGTACAGTCGGGCGATCGCGATCGCTTTGCCCAATTAGAGATCGTAGAAACCATTACCAAACCTTTTAAGACCATGCTTTTAGCCCAGCAAGTCGCAGCAATTCTTGGTTGGGAATAGATTAAAAAGACTTCTTCATTAGTTCTTCGCTTTTGCCCTTTAACTTAAAAATCAAGGCAAACTATAGAAGAATGTAACAAAATGTATCCCAAAAAAGAACTGCATAATTCTTTCCCACTAAAACCCCCGAAAACTTGCGAGAGTTATCATTTGGACCCAGAGGAAGATTTAAAAATCAAGCTTCTCGAACCAAAAAATCAAGAATCCAAAATTCCCATTTTTGACAACTTTAATCGCGGTCGAGTGGCAATTTTTATTGATGGTAGAAGCTTGTTTTACGCAGCCTTGCAGTTGGGAATTGAAATTAACTATACAAAATTACTCTCTTGTTTGGCTTCTGGTAATCAACTATTGCGTCCCTATTTCTATACTGGAGTCGATTCTAATAACGACAAACAGCAAAGTTTCTTACTCTGGATGCGTCGCAATGGCTATCGAGTAATTGCCAAAGAACTAACTGAGTTTGCTGATGGCTCAAAAAAAGCCGATTTAAACATAGAAATCACCGTAGACATGATGAGTTTAGTCGGTTCTTACGACACCGCCGTCTTGGTAAGCGGAGATGGAGATTTAGCATATGCGGTCAATGCGATTAGCTATAAAGGAGTTCGCGTAGAAGTAGTCAGCTTGAGTTCTATGACTAATGCCAGTCTGATTAATGTTGCTGATGCCTATGTCGATCTTCAAGAAATAAAAGACTGTATTCAAAAGTCTCCTATGACTGGAGTTTGTAGCTAATATTGACCCTATTTTAATTTAGACAATTAAAAACTTTGCTTATTCTCGATCGGTTTCAAATAATTTTCTTGTTTTCCCAAAGACAATCGTGCAGTTAGTAAAAAACATTTTTTCTCAAAGAAATTACCAATCATACAAGCAATGTGGAAACAATCTATATCGAGAATAATAATCTGGTTAGCTGCCGAAATTATACTTAACTGTGTCGGACTAGACGATCTAGCAGACTACAGCGAGTTTGTTTTTGAGCGCAATACAATTACCTTGAATCATAGCCATCGGCTTTCTAAAACTCCAGCTAAAACTTAATTCAAGCATTATTAGCAAATCGCGCTCGATCTCATCTTGCCATTTACTCCAAACCGCTATTTTATTCATTACCAAGAATGTAAAGCCCTTAACTGGGGTGTCTTTTTCAATTGATGTGCTTCCATGCGAATTAAGACATCATTGAGAATCGTTACCGCTTCAGTAATATAAGCACCTTTGTTGAGCATAACGCATTCGGCTCGTTCTGCCATGGCGGCATCGGTCATTTCTGCCCTGGAGGGGGTTTTGGTTTTGACCAAGTTTTCTAATACCTGAGTTGCCCAAATTACAGGAACATGAGCAGCCTGGCATAACCAAAGAATTTCTTCCTGTATTTCTGCCAAACGTTGATAACCAATTTCAACTGCCAAGTCTCCCCTGGCAATCATGACCCCTAAAGGTTGTTTACCAGCAGCACGTACAATTAATTCGGGTAGGTTTTTGACTGCTTCGGGAGTTTCAATTTTTGCCACAATAGCTGGTTGACAGCTTCTAGCACCCAATCTGGCTTGCAATTCTAATTGTAGTAATTCAATATCGCCAGCTTGCTGGACAAAAGAATAACCAATAATATCTGCACGAGTAGCAATAAAATCTAAGTCTTGTCGGTCTTTACTAGTTAAAGGACTGAAATTCAAAATCGTATCGGGAAAATTTATGCCCTTGTCAGGACGAAGTTTTTCGCCTTTAGTTCGGGCTTGGGTAATTTCTAAGAGAACCCCTTCAGGTAACAAAGATTTAACTTTTGCACCAATTTTTCCGTCATCAATCCAGACGCGATCGCCAACTTTTAGTTGGGACAATATTTCGGGGATGGTGCAGCTGGCTTGAAAAATTTTTTTATCTGCCTCCTGGGGTATTTCTTTGGTCAATAACAGTTGGTCTTGCAGAAATAGACGTTTTTTATGCTTGGCTAATAATACTGTTCCCAGACGCGGTTTAGGCCCTGCGATATCCATAAACACCTTACAAGAACGTCCCGTTTCGCTCTCTGCTTGACGGATATGGTTAATCATTGCCAGCCACTGTTTTCTAGTGTCGTGAGCGCAATTGATCCGCAGACAGTCCGTACCTCTAGCAATTAACTCTCTGACCAACTGATAATTTTCAGCAGCCTCAGTTGGTAACGTTACCATGATGCGGACTTGACGCTGGTGATTGGGTTTACCAAAAACTTCTTCTGTGTGTTGTGCCAAAAGGCGATCGCCTGAAAAAAAAGCCTCTAAAGGTGGATGTTGAGGCAACAGTTTAGAATCTTGATGACATACTACACCTAAAGTAGCAATTACAGCATCTAGGTTGGGCAAGACTCTTCCTTCAATGCGTCCGAGAGAAGATAAACCCCAGGGCATTAAGGCTAGCTGTAATTGTCGTAAATCCTCGTGTCTGAGAGCTAGATAATAAGCTAAGTTTAAAGCACTATCACTAAATGACTTACGAGCGATCGCGGGTTGCCATTGACGAAATATTTTTTCTCCTTCATAGATTACAGTTTGACGAATCCTTTGTAATTCATTCAGTAAGACTTTTGGTTCTGTAGGTTGATTAATACTAAATTTCTGGTCAGATCTAAGACTGATAACCATCGTTAAATATCTACCTACCATCTATACTTTCAAGTTGATTTTGGAGTAAAAACTTGAAGAAGTTGTGAGCATTGGCAATTAATGCTATTTAAGTTGGGAGTTCGGGGTTGTTAGTCGTTAGTTGTCACTAGATAGTAGAGACTGCATAAGTCAAAAAAAGCTTCATCTATGCATAGATAACAATTAAATAAATCAAATCAATCATCACGATGCAGTTTATCAAACCTTATCTAGCTCGATGTAATGACTTACAAACTCATCGAGTAAATAATTCCCAGGACATAGCTGAGTCCTTGGCTTGGCAACCACAACCCACTAGGCAAAACGCTGAGAAACAAAAAGCACCAGAAATAACTTGTCTTTGGTACTGGTCTGTCAACATTGATTTGAGGGATAAATATTAATCAGTATCTTCCCCTGCTTCCCCTGCTTTCCCTGCTTCCCTTGCTTCCCCCAACCCATCAATTAATTATTGACAGAGTAGTACTAAGGCATCGCCCTCTATTTACAGGTAGGGAACTTTACCGTCAGCGCGATCGCCCTAGAAAATATCTTAGATGAGGTGGTATATTTGCCTCAGCCACAACTGCAACACCCAACTCATTTTTATGCAGCGATCGAAATAGTTGAAGAGGAAGAAGAGGCAATTTTTCGCGGTTTTTTGCGTCGCGATCGCTTGGACACTTATTTAGCACAAACCTCTTTGCAAGGCGATCGGGGTAATTATCCCCTACCCCTATCTTGGTTCGATCCCGAACCCAATCACCTTGTAGCCTACTGTCAACATTTAGCAGCCGATGCGATCGTCTTACCCGCTACCTCCACCCCACCTAATTCAGAAGCCACAGCCAGTCGAACCAAATTAGCTCAATGGATAGAAAATACGGCAGTCTCAGGTTGGTCTACTATTGAAAATTTAATTAACCCCGAATTGACTTTAGCCTTTAATACCCGCAGTCGCGATCGAGAGTACGCCAGAGGAAAGCTAATTAATCTGGGTTTACAAATGAACCAAGTTACCATGACACTACTGCTTACGGTTCAAGAAGAAGAAGACAAGCTCAAAACCAAAATTCAGCTATATCCTACCAGCGCACAACAGTACCTACCACCCCAAGTTCAGCTTAACCTGCTTTCCAAAGCTGGAAAAACTCTGCAATCGGTTCGAGCTAGAGAAAGAGATAATTTCATTCAGCTTAAGCCATTTAAGGGCAAATTAGGTACGCGCTTTAGTCTAGAAATCGCCCTAGAAGATGCCAAAATTAGAGAAGATTTTGAATTGTAGCGATCGATAAGGTGGGCAAAAAAATAACTAGCGATTTGCGGTTGCTTAGCCCTAAAGGATTTGCGACACGAAGTTAGTCCTTTAGGGCTTCGCGGCACAAGCCGAAGGCTCAGGCATCGCCTGCACGTTGCTAGCTGGAAAAATTTGCCCACCCTACTAAAGCATCACTTCTGATTCAAGATCTAATGCTGTTAAGGCATTATTAGAGATAATTTCATGGGCTGGTTCAGTGGGGTGAAGGGTGTCAAAGAAAAAATACTCATCTGGATTTGCACCCACAGTCGGGGTTAGGGTTGTGGGATCTAACAACGGTTCTGTAACCAGATAAAAATTCCTGGGTGGCGGTTGTGGCGTTAAAGAAATTTCCCATGTCGCTAAGACTATCGCCAAAGACATAAATATTACTGTAGGGATCGGCTTGATTAGAAAAGTCTAACCCCGTTACCGCACCACTACCTGCGAGATTAATCTCTAGACTAGCTACATTATCAACATTAAAGTCGATCTCCTGAAAACTGTTGTCGCCTAAACTCTCAATTTCTACTGAGTCAATAAGATTCGCTTCATCATCGTAGAAGGCGATCGAACTACCTGGTTCGTCAATGTCTAGAAGCCCAATACTATTAACTGTCACTAGTTCCTCAAATTCCACGCCGATCGTTCCTCCTGCTGCGTTATCATCTGGATCGCTAGAATCACCGTCTTCAGAGATAATTAAAACCTTGCCCAAGTCGGATGTGGAGAGGTCAAAATCTTCTCCCGTCACATTTTCAGTGTCAAACAGCATCAGTTCCGACTCAGACGAACTTGAAAAGTAAACTCCGATAAACTGGTTGGCGATCGCAGTTCCAGCAGCTAAATCGTTTTCGTCAAAATCGATCGCCATGGATGTATTATTACTCTCGGTTTGGTTAAAAGTAGTTGAAACGCTCATGAGTATGTTTTGGCTCTAGTCTGCAATCTTTAATCTTAAGCTGTTTAATGCAGTCAAGATCTCTATCTGGCAACAAATCTTTGGCCACAAGCTCACCACGCAATACTGTTCTGTTAACAAAGTTATGTGTTGAGACAAGCAAGACAAAGGCTTTAGCCGCATGTAGCAGGGGAGCAGAAGAAGTTGGGGAACTTGGGGAATAACTACTGTAGGGGCGATTCCCTAAAGGACTCGCTTTATGGGTCGCGGCTTGCACTTGTCTATCACGGATATATCGAAGTGTATCCCTTTAGGGACACCTTCGGACATTGTACCCTTGTGGTATATCGCATTGAGTGTATCCGTGATAGACGCTTCGCGCGATGCGCAGCGAGTCCTTTAGGGCGAATCGCCCCTACGAACTCCTAGTATTCAAATATTACCTCTGATTGAAGATCTAATGCTGTTAAGGCAGTATTAGAGATAATGTCATGGGCTGGTTCAGTGGGGTGAAGGGTGTCAAAGAAAAAATACTCATCTGGATTTGCACCCACAGTCGGGGTTAGGGTTGTGGGATCTAACAACGGTTCTGTAACATTGGTAAAGCCAAATTCTTCTGGATTGCTGAGGATCTCATCAAATACCGAATTTATATCCAAAATCGTAAAATCAGCACCAGTTAAGGTATCTGATAACTCTTCAAAGGTGGAATCTAAGAGATAATTATGGGTATCAACCAATTCAGTTAATTCTTCTGGTGATGCTCCCAGATCTGGATTGTTGGCTTCGGGAACTCTGCCTAAATCTGGCAGATTGACGATGAGGAAATTTCTCGCACCCGAACCGTATAGCGATTCTACCTGTGTTTCCAGATTATCGACGATTTGTTCTGGATCGGGATTGGGGGCTAAATAATCGTTACTGCCTCCCCACAAAATATAAAGAGCATCCTCATCTGCTGTTTGATTAGCCTGTAAATGGTCGTCGATAAAAAACTCGACCTGCCGTGCCATTCCTGGAACAAAATCACCCAATTCACTAGTACCATTCGCTCCAGTTTCGGCCGAACCGTAGGCAAAGTTGACGCTTTGGTTAACAGTATTGCCGTTAAAAAAAGGACTAACAACGGGATTGTCTTCGATAGTGGTAATCGGACTGAGAATTTCTGAGTCTGGACTAACAACCGACAACTCTGTAGCAGGAGTAAGCTCGATATCTAATTCCTCGGCTAGTTTTTCTACCCAAACTGGGCCATTAGAAAAGCGTCCCTCAAAATAGGGAGGACTGGGAGGAAGAACGGGAAAATCCAGCCCGAAACCAGATAAAAATTCCTGGGTGGCGGTTGTGGCGTTAAAGAGGTTTCCCATGTCGCTGAGGCTATCGCCAAAGACATAGATATTACTGTAGGGATTGGGTTGAGTAGAAAAGTCTAACCCTGTTACCGCACCACCACTTACTAGGTTAATCTCTAGGCTGGCTACATTATCAACATTAAAGTCGATCTCCTGAAAACTGTTGTCGCCTAAACTCTCAATTTCTACTGAGTCAATAAGATTCGCTTCGTCATCGTAGAAGACGATCGAACTACCTGGTTCATCGATGTCTAGAAGTCCAATACTATTAACTGTCACTAGTTCCTCAAATTCCACGCCGATCGCTCCTCCCTCTGAGTTATCATCTGGATCGCTAGAATCACCGTCTTCAGAGATAATTAAAACCTTTCCCAAGTCGGATGTAGAGAGGTCAAAATCTTCTCCCATCACATTTTCAGTGTCAAACAGCATCAGTTCCGACTCAGACGAACTTGAAAAGTAAACTCCTGTAAACGGATCGGCGATCGCAGTTCCAGCAGCTAAATCATTGTCGTCGAAATCGATCGCCATGGATGTATTATTACTCTCGGTTTGGTCAAATACAGTTGGAGTGGTCATGAGTAATTTTTGCCTATAGTCTGGTAGCAGTGATTTTAAGCTCTTAGATGCATCTTAGACGCAGTTAGAGACTGTTTGTTAAATAACAATAAAGAAAAAAGTCGATCGGCTGACCAACATCAAGTTGGTCAGAACGCTTCAAGCTATAGATAGGGATTGAGCGTAAGAATTATGCAACTTTTATGTAGATCGGCTTCATACTGTTGATGGTTTTTCAGAAAAATCATTTCCGTCAGCATTATGCGGTTAGCCAAAAATAAATAACAGGGGAATAATTCAGGTGTTTTTTCAGGTATTTTTGATATCGTGGCGGTTGTGGCGTTGAAGAAATTTCCCATGTCGCTGCATTGGTGACAAGTTAAGGTTGTGTGTTGTTTGTCAAATGGTATGAAAGCTCTTAGCTATCAGCTTTTAGCTCTTAGCTTTTTGAGGTATTTTCATCAACTTTAACCCCTGCTTGGCGATCGCCACCTAAAATTGGCTTTAATCCATATTTGGTGTTGGCTAAAATTAGAGCCACTATCTATAGTAGTTGACTAAAACTAATTTCTCTTAACTTGTCACAGTTGATGTCGCTGAGGCGATCCTATAAAGTGACGATCCAAGAATATCGCGATCGCCGTCGTTATCAATATCTGCTGCATGAATGTTTATATCATTCCTTAGTTCTTCGGCAACGGTACTCTGATCAAAATAAATATCTGACATAATATTTTTCTCGTTTAAGTAATTTAAATTGTTTTAAGGGGTAGGGTGGGGTGTGCCTCGCCTTACTCAATGCGATCGCTTTTGAAGGGATCGACTATGTTTGTAGTGATGGCTAAAGCCATAGCGATCGCTCTTGTTGCTAGCACAAATTTTTAGTCAATGGAAAAACTAATGACTGTACAGACGTAGCATGCTACGTTTTTACTAATGACTATAAGGGCGATTCCCGCGCATGACTCGCTTTATCCTAAAGGACTAGCTGCGCGTCGTGCGAAGCCCGCGCATGACTCGCTGCGCATCGCGGTATCCGTGATAGACGCTTTGCGCGAATCGCCCCTACTATGATTCTCTTAATGAAATAATCGAGTATTCTAGAGAATATTTTGAAAGTATAAACTAAATAAAGTTTGGTATTTTATCCTTCATCCTTCTTACTTTTCTACTGCACCCAAGGTTTTGAGGGTAGTTTTTTGGGCGGGAGTTAAACCTTTTGCCCCAGTGATATTCATACCTTCATACAGCCTCTCTACCTGTAATATTTTGAGTTTGAGACATTCTCCTGTGGTGGCATTCCAGAGTCTGATAGTTTGATCTTGTGAACCACTAGCAACGATGCCATCAGCACTAAAAGCGACACCAGAAACTAAAACATAATCCCAGAGTTTAATTGTGCGATCGCGACTGGCACTAGCAATAATCTTTTCTTCGGGATGAAATGCGAGGGCGCAAACTAGATCTTGGTGTCCCGATAATATTTGCCGACAATGACTTTTTTGCCAGTCCCAAACCCAAACCGTACCGTCATTACTACCACTAGCTACTAAGCTACTATCGGGACTAAAAGCGACGGGAAAAACCCAATCTGTATTTCCTCTCCAGGTTTTTAAACACTTACCAGTAGAACTATCCCAAATTCTCACGGTTCGATCTAAACTGACACAGGCTAATTTTTGTCCTTCGGGACTAAAAGCGACAGAAAAAATTTCATTTTGGTGTCCCCGACAGGTTTTGATACAGCTACCGTCTTTTACCTGCCAAAATTTTACCGTCTGGTCGGCACTGCCACTAACTATCGATTTACCATCGGGACTAAAGGCAATAGAACGAACACAGTTAGTATGACCTTGGCAAACAACCAACAATTTGCCTGTAGCTACTTCCCACAGTCTCAGGCGATCGCCAGTATCGCCAGTAGCAACTATTTTGCCATCGGGACTAAAGGCAGCGCACAATATATTACCAAAAGTTTCCGTAAACAGCGAACCGCTAAATTATCACCTTCAAAAGCAGCAAAATTTGGTAATTGTTCGCGAGAAGTAACTAGCAAACAACTTTGATGATTAGTTTGGGCGATCGCTTTAAATAAATCGCCATAATCTTGGTAATCAGACCGATACTTTGTCACCAAAGAAGTATTAAAACTATCGCTACCACTTTGTAGGATAGACTCGGCATTATCTAAAATAATTAAACATCTTGAAGAACGTAATAGTTTGATTAATAAAGCTATTTTTGCCCAATTAGAATCTGGGAGATCTAGTCTCTGGCGATCGCTTAAAAATTGAATTAGATCGGCGAGGATCTTATCTAAAGAAATTGCCTGACGCAGACTCCGCCAAATCACAAATTCAAACTGACTGGCGATCGTTTGAGCGGACTTGACCGATAAAGCAGTTTTACCAATGCCTCCCATGCCTAATAAAGTTACGAGGCGACATTTATCTTTAACAATATACTGATGCAACAAATCCAATTCTTGCTCGCGTCCCAAAGTATTATCGATTGGTCTTGAGAGCCACTAGCCAAGGTTTGACCATCGGGACTAAATTTAACCGAACAGACTTTGTTAGTGTGTCCTTCTAGTATGTGAAGGCATTTTCCCGTTTGAAGATCCCAGATTCGGACAGTGCGATCGCCACTTGCACTAGCGATAATTTTCCCATTGCAACTATATGCTATACTATACATTTCATCTTGATGTCCGCTAAAAGTTTGCAGACATTTACCTGTTTGACTATCCCAGAGTTTTACTTTTAGATCTCCCGCACCGCTAACCAGGGTTTGACCATCGGGACTAAAAGCCAGACAACGAATCCAACTAGTATGTCCGTTACAGATTGCTCGTAATTGACCTGTATCTGACTGCCAAATTCTCACTTTGCCTGCATTATCCGAGATTGCAAAGCGATCGCCCTGGGGACTAAACACCGCAGCTAAAATATTGCCAATAGTTTCGGTAAATACAGATTGAGATAGGTCGCAATGGCTAAAATTTACTTGATGTAAAGGTAAACTTTGGAGATTCGCTTGCCACACCGTCAACCCTGAAAAATCATAACCCGATAAATCTAGATTTAACTGACGTAAAAGATTAATAATATTACCGCTAAGATATCCCCGTCGGGGTTGTTTTTGTTCTAGTTTTAGTATGGCTTGCAAACATTCTGCGCTCGCTTCTTCATCGCCTAAGTTTTGCATCAATTTATCAATTAAAGGTTGCAAAATTAAGAATATTTGAGAATCGCGAATATATTCTTCTGCTTGAGCTTGAACTAGGGCGTGACTGTTGATCTGTACCGCTAAAAGAACCTTTGGTAGCAAAAATTTCTTTACCTTGTGCTTGTTGTAGTCCTCTGATTTGTAAACAACGAACTGCTAATTTTTCCGCTTCTAAAAGGCTAATTTCTCCAGGTTTTTCTCGCGAGGTAACTATCAGACAACTTTGATGGTCGGTCGAGCCAATTACTTGGAATAGTTGACCATAACCTTCATATCCTTGACGATATTGACTCTTACTTTGTTGAGAATTTATTTCTAAAATAGATTCCGCATTATCTAAGACTAATAAACATCTACCTCGACGTAAATATTTCAATAACAAACTAATTTTTTCTCCCGCATTTTTGGGTAACTTAGTTTCCTGTTTGCGACTGATAAACTGAATTACTTCCGCCAAAAACTCATCTAATGAGGGTGCATTACGCAGAGTACGCCAAAAGACAAATTCAAATTTGTCCTGAAGTTTTTGGGCAATTTTAATCGATAAGGCCGTCTTACCAATTCCTCCATACCCAAAAGTAAAACCAGACGACAGCGATCGCGACTTATCCAGCGATCGAGGGTAACTAATTCTGCGTCGCGACCAAAAAAAACCGAAACATCGATTGCCTCACCCCAATCTTGATGGCGATCGACATTTTGAGCGATAATCTCTTCTTCAACCAGGTTTTGCCATGTTAAACCCAACACCTGACAATAAGCCTGAAAAGCGGTGGCGTTAATTAAGTGTTTTCCTCCGAGAAAACGCTTCCAAGTTCCATAAGAAATCCCCGCTGCCAACTTACCTTCTTCCTTGGCAACTCCTAAAACTTCACTGGCAGACTCCAGCCAACGAGAATCATTAATATTCCAGCCTTTTTCTTTTCTCGCTTGTTTGATTTTTCTCAATCCTGAGGGAGAAGCAATTAGTTTGTTCATCAAGAAGGTAAAAATGGTTTATTTTCTGCCTTTTATTTAAATTTACTTAAAAACCAAACATTTTGAGCTAATTACTCTCAACAACTATTAAGATTATTTAATGGCAAAGATCGGCAGGATTGACAGCACCCAGCTTTTTAGAGACAATTGGTCGAGCTGACACTGTGCGATCGCTCGCACTATTCTGATACTGTTGATTAACTTAATATTGAAGCCTGAAATGCTGTAAATACGTTAGACCACAGAATGATTTTATTGGCTTTGAACTCTCTATTGTTAAGTTCGTCAACAGTATCAGCAGCTTGCTGTACGGCTGCAACAATGCCATTGTATGCGCTGCAACGACATAGATTACCACTCAGTCGCTCTTTGATTTCAGTTGCGGATAAAGAAGCTAATTGAGGTGGGCTAGTTAGATCGGGGGTAACATAACTGACAGAACCATTTTTAATTTCATCTAGCAAAGCAACGGTCGCACATATTTGTCCTGGGGTACAATAGCCACATTGAAAGCCATCATGATCGAGAAACGCGCTTTGTACTGGATGCAAATTATCTCCCGTTGCTAAACCTTCGATGGTTGTAATTTCTTTCCCTTCTTGCATCACCGCTAAAGCAAGACAAGAATAGACTCGCTCTCCGTCAATTAATACCGTACAAGCTCCGCATTGACCGTGGTCGCAACCTTTTTTACTTCCAGTTAATCCCAGGTTTTCTCGCAGTGCATCTAACAATGTTACTCGTGGCTCGACATCAAGCGTCTGTAACTGACCGTTTATTTTTAGTCCTATCATAGTTTCTGTTAATTAACCCCTTCAACTAAAGCATTTGAAGCAAGCTTTTTTTCATTTTGACAGGAATTGAGCCAAGACGGAGCAGCGATCGCTGCTCCTGCTGTGAAGAGTGATTGTCCCAAAAAATTGCGTCGAGATCTTTGTTTTGGCGAGAGTTTTTTTTCTTCGTTTGGCATTATATTCTTATCTCTGTTTTTCGAGCTAAAAAATTCAGATTAATCAATAGCCCCAAACCTGAAATAATTTATGACCCATGTATGTAAACGATATACTTCTTAAAGATAAAAAAACTTTATTGTACTTTATTGTATGAATATTCTTACCAATCTTCTGTTTCCCAAATCCAAACCCAAATCAGATTCACAATCGGCTAACGGACTTCCAGCCTTAAACCGTAACCCTCGTGGTATTCAGATTAAATCCGCACCAGAAATTGAGAAAATGCGACATTCGGCGAGGATAGTTGCCACGGTTTTAAAAGAAACCCAGGAAATAACTAAACCAGGCATGACAACCGCCGATCTAGACGAATATGCCGAAAAACGTATTCGCGAACTGGGTGCAACTCCTAGCTTCAAAGGTTATTATGGCTTCCCCGCTTCGATTTGCGCCAGCGTTAATAACGAGGTGGTACATGGCATCCCTAACCCCAAAAAAGTCCTGCGTCGTGGTGATGTTTTAAAAGTAGACACGGGTGCTTATTGCGATGGGTTTCATGGTGACTCCTGTATTACTATTGCGGTGGGTAATAAAGTATCAAAACAAGCTGCTAAGTTGATTAAAGTCGCCGAAGAAGCTTTATACAAGGGGATAGCACAAGTAAAAGCGGGTAATTATTTAATGGATATTGCTGGTGCAATCGAAGACCACGTGAAAGCAAACGGCTATAGTGTAGTGGAACAGTACACGGGACACGGTGTCGGCAAAAATCTCCACGAAGCACCATCAGTATTTAACTTTCGTACTAAATGGATGCCCAATGTTAAATTAAAAGCGGGAATGACCCTGGCGATCGAACCGATTCTCAATGCAGGTTCTAAGCATACTAGGGTATTGCGCGATCGCTGGACGGTAGTTACAGTCGATAATAATTTATCTGCCCAGTTCGAGCATACTGTCTTGGTCACTAAAGATGGTTATGAAATTCTCACAGATCGAGAATTTTAAGGAGCGAGGAACGAGGAACGAGGAACGAGGAACAAGGAATCAGGAAGGAGGAACGAGGAACAAAGAACAAGGAATCAGGAAGGAGGAACGAGGAACAAAGAACAAGGAATCAGAAGCTTCTGTCTGTCTTTTGTCCTCTGTCCTTAAAAAATTAACCCCGACTGCTTAAATGCCATCGGGGATTTAATTATATCGATCTTGGAGATGTTGTAGTAAAACTAAGATCGCTTCGGCTTTCTTTTTCTGTTTACTTGCGATCGCCTCATGTCTGGAGGAATTGCTAAACTTTGAATTACCTGATACTTGCGCGCTTCTTCCATATCCTTAAGCTCGGTATAGTCAAGCCAATGGATACAGTTTACAGGACAAGTATCTATTGCTTCTTCGATTAGTTCTTCTGAATCTCCATCTTGGTTGAATACCCTCGCTCTTCCGTGTTCTGGCTCGATGTAAAAGGTGTTAGCTGCGACATGAGTACAGTTTTTGCAACCGATGCAGATATTTTCATCTACATAGACTCCTTTTTGTCGCCAAACTCCACCTAACTCTGGTTCAAAACCACTCCTTTCGGCAGCATCCCGTAGAATGCCACCCAATTCTGGCTCAAAACCGCTTTTCTCTACGGGAGCAAAATCCGACATTAGGCACTCCAGCGTTGAACGACTAGACGAATCGATCCATCTTGATTTTTTTCTTGTTCGGTGATATTAAATCCTTGGTTTGCTGTTTCATTAACTACGGTGTGATAGGCGTAGCGTTGTGTTACCTGACGTAAAAAACCCTCTACAGTTAAAGGCTGTTGCCAATATTGTAAGTCTGCCACTAGTTCGTATTCGCTACCGTTCCAGCTAAAGCCAAAATCATAGTTATTGGCTTGCTCTACTACTACATCGGCTTTGTGGGTTTGTCCTTGATAACCTCTGACAGTTCCCGGCCCATTTTTCCAATCTATATCCAAATCTTTAAGGGCGGATTTTAGAGAATCTAAATTGCGGATTTTTGTTTTGATATTGCTGAAATGTGACATAAATTTCCTCGATACTAACTGAGATAAACTGATTACAAAATTGTGCTGCTAAATTACCAATCGCTATAGTTGCTTTGGGTAGCCAGAGTAGCTGACCGCTCTGTATTCTGACTGTAATAATCAGAAGTAGGTTTTTGGTCAATTACCACTCCCAATTGCGCCTCTATTGCTGCTGTCACCTCTTGACAAGATGAACCAACAATACCTGTAACTGTCTCTTTAACCCGTCCGTCGGGATAAATAATGAATTCTAGTGTTTCCATGTAATCTGCGATCGCTTATGAGCTTGGCATTCAACTGTGATCGTTGACAACTAGATTCAGTTTAGAGAATCACTAGTTATCGTTATATCGCCCCAAATATAGATATTTTGAGCAATTGATTTATTAATACGAGAATCTTATCAAATTTTAATAATATATAGATAGTTTACTATTGCATATTTTAAGTTTTCCGCAATCTATGTTTAGAGTCAAGGGGAGGTGGAAACTAAAAAATATATTTTTAACAAAAAGATACAATCCTTAAAAATAATCGCTAGATCGAACGGGAAGTAAAAATAATTTTTGATTTATTTAATCTCATCGAACCCACTAGCTCGGATAATAAAATCTGTTATGTGTTAGAAGTTAGAGCCAGAAATGATTACAAATAAAGTAGCCGAGCCGATAAAAGTCGGTATATTGGGTTTTGGTGGTTTAGGACAAGCAGCAGCGAGAATATTAGCTGCCAAGGGAGAAACGATCCTAGTCGCAGCAGCAGATCGACAAGGTTATGTCTATGATTCGGCGGGGATCGATACCGACACTCTCATCTCTAGCTGTCAGAAACATGATTCTGTCGGACATTTAGCTAGTGGTGGTAAATTGAGTAGCAACAGCATTGAAGATTTAATCGCCGATACTGAGATTGAGGTAGACGGATACTTCTTGGCTTTGCCTAACCTGCCGAATACCTTTATGGCTGATGTTGCCAAACAGTTTATCAAGTCGGGATGGCAGGGAGTATTGGTAGATGCCCTCAAGCGCACTAGTGCAGTAGAACAACTATTAGCATTACAGTCAGACTTACAACAAGCAGGTATTACCTATTTAACAGGTTGTGGTGCAACACCTGGATTATTGACAGCAGCAGCAGCAGTAGCAGCCCAAAGTTTTGCCGAAATCCATAGCGTCAAGATTACTTTTGGGGTGGGTATTGCCAACTGGGAAGCTTATCGAGCCACAATTAGGGAAGATATTGCTCATATGCCTGGATATGACGTAGAAACCGCCAGAGCCATGACAGATCGCGAGGTAGCTACCTTACTCGATAAAACCAACGGGATTATCTCTTTAGAAAATATGGAACACGCAGACGATATCATGCTGGAATTAGCTGGTATTTGCGATCGCGATCGCGTTACTGTAGGTGGTGTAGTCGATACCCGCAACCCGAAAAAGCCTCTAAGTACCAACGTAAAAGTGACTGGACGCACTTTTGAAGGCAAAATCTCGACCCATACCTTCACCCTAGGAGATGAAACCAGTATGGCCGCCAATGTATGTGGCCCTGCATTTGGTTATCTCAAGGCGGGAATAGGATTAAATCGTCGTGGTATTACTGGTTTATTTACCGCAGCCGAAATTATGCCCCAGTTTGTCAGATAGAATTAATTCGGAGTTCGGAGTTCGGAGTTTGGAGTTCGGAGTTCGGAGTTTGGAGTTCGGAGTTAGTCAACAGTTTTTATTTGTTGCTTCCCTAACTTTCTCTGCCTCCTGAGATAGCGACTTCTGCTATGAACTAGATACAGCGACTGTCATTGCGGGCTTTTGAGTAGACTTCAACAGATCTGACCTCAACTACAAACCTTTTTGACTTGAATTTGAGGGGAGCGAGCGAGCGGTCAACTGTTGCATAACCCAATTTAAATCAAAGATTTTTTGATAAATCAGATTGCGGGGAATTAGTTGACCATTTTGTTTGACCACCAAATTAGATAGTAAGAGATATTTCTGGTCGGGACTATCATCTGCGGGGATAAAACCATTACTTAAGATTTGTACTCCCAATCTCAGCAGCCGTCTCGCTCGCTTGCGATCGCTCAAAAGGCGATCGCGTATAATTCTGAAATGCACTGGTTCGTCTTGTGATTCCCAATTGTTAATAATTTCTTCGTAGACTAAATTTGTGACCCAGTCTGCTTCTGTTCCTGGTAGCAGACAATTTCGATGATGCTGACAGCGTTTGACTGCCAAGTGGCATAATTTTTGAGTCAAAAAGGGTTGTCCTCCCGTCCATTTCAAAATCTCCTTTAAGACAATTTGGGGGTCTGTAAAATTATCTTGAAGATTGGCGATCAAAGGGCAGGCTTCTGTCACGGTGAAACCCGTTAGTTCGATCGCCCGACCGAGATCGAAGGGGTTGCTAGTACGATCTACGATTAAATCGCTAGGAGTTGCAGTTCCAAATAGAGCAAAGCCCAAACGCTCAAAATCTTGATGTTCGGCGCGATTGTGGTAAAAATGGAAAATTAAAGCAAAAAAGTCATCTGGAGGAAAATTCAAATCGATTACACTATCAATTTCATCGATAAAAATAAAAATTTTTTGGGCTTCAATCTGGGACAAAATAATATCCTTGATAAAACGATATAACTTTTGCAGAGGAGATAGTTCGTTTTGTTCTTTCCACCAAAGTCTGAAGTTAACCCGTTCCATCAATTCTAAACCACGCCAAAGCTCCGAAGTAATGCTTTTATACCACTGCAAGGGAGTCATATTTTTACCGCCAATATTAGTCATATCTAAAGATACGCAGATATAACCTTGTTGTTCGAGACGATTTTTAGTCCGAACTCGGAGGCTAGATTTCCCCATTTGACGACAGTTAAACACATAGCAAAACTCTCCCCTCAAAAGAGCTTGGTATAGTTGCGTATCGGCATCACGAACTGCATAGCTACAAGCATCTACACCAAGACTTCCTCCTATCTGATAGTAATCATTCATTGTTAATTGTCAATTGTCAAGATAATGCTCGTTGGTTAGTTATTGAGTGAGTTCGTGTTTGGGGTAGTAGGGGCGGTTCGCGATGCGGAGCGAGTCCTTTAGGGCGAACCGCCCCTACTGGCAAAGCTGGCGATCGCTTTGGGGGACATCAGGATTAGTTTTCAGGTAATTTTGCAGCCAATTACAAGCATAATTAGATTCATCGAGCGCGAAAATCCGCTGGAGATCCCAGAGAATAATTTGGCGTTCGGCTCTTTGGTTGTAAAAATAGCGGATTAAAGCAAAAAAGTCGTCTGTAGAGAAATCTAAGGTCAGTACATTATCAATTTCGTCGATAAAAATAAAAATCTTCTCGGTTTCGATCTGGGGCAAAATAACATCACTAATAAAATAATTCAACTGCTGGATTGCAGACAAACCCTTGTGTTGTTCCCACCAAGCTTTAAATTTAATTTTTCCCAACAACTCAAACCCACGCCACATTTCCGCAGCAATACTTTTGTACCACTGACCAGGAGACATCGAATTACTGCCAATATTAGTCATGTCTAGAGATACGCAAGCATATCCCTGCTGTTCTAAACGTTGCTTGACCCGAACTCGCAGACTAGATTTACCCATCTGGCGACAGTTAAACAGATAACAAAATTCGCCTCCGAGCAGAGCTTGGTATAATTGGCTGTCTGCCTGTCGAATCACATAGTTAATTGTATTGACATTAAGACTGCCTCCAACTTGGTATTCATCGATCATCTAACAGCAAGTATTGGTTGTGGACATGAAATTGTTTACAGAAGATTTTAGCTTTTTTTAGTCGGTCAATTCAGTAGGTAGGGGCGAACGCCCTAAAGGATTAGCTGAGTCTAAAGACTTGCTTGCGCAACCGCGTCGCCGTTCGCCCTTACAGGAGAGACAAGCGGTGCCCCCATTCGCACCCTTCGGGTATAAAGGGATAAACGACCCCGCGTCTATCACGGATACACTCAATGCGATATCCGAAGGTGTATCCTTTAGGACAAGTGCAAGCCGCGACCCATTTCGGCGTAAGACGTTTACCCCGCTTCTCTCGGGGCAAGACAAAGG
>JASJEI010000177.1 GCA_030064795.1 Pleurocapsa sp. MO_226.B13
TTTTGCTATAGGTTATTTCTCCTTGATATTCTCGGACTAAATCTTGGAAGGGAGCAAAATCATATTCCGACACCATTAATAAAGCGCAATGCTTGCCTTGAGGAATATAGCTTTGTAGTGCAGCAAAATAACTGGGGATGGGACTAGCATGGATACTAACTAGCTTTTTAACGATCCCGCTACTATCGCTCAGGGCTTGTCCAAACCTGGCAGCCGTCATAAAATCATTAAAAGTAACGATCGCCTCTTGCCAAGGATAAGCGGGAGCAAGAGGAATTTCCAATTCGGTAATTATTCCCGTCGTCCCATAAGCATGAAGTACATTTTGTACTTCGTCTCCCCGTAATTCTAATACCTGGGGTTGTGCTTCTAATGTCACCAGACGCACTCGGTGCAGATTACCGCGATCGCTTATTTGTCCGTAGTTAACCGAACCCATCCCCACACTACCACCACCAATAAAGCCTCCGATGGTAGCGGTACGGTAGGTAGAAGGTGCCATCCGCAATTCCCAGCCTATGACTCTTGCTTGTTTGTCAAAGGCTGCCATTTTCACTCCTGGTTGCACGCAGGCTATCCCTGGTTTGAGCGATTTGATTTGATTCATTCTGCTGATATCGAGGATGATTCCTCCCTGAAGGGGAATACACTGTCCGTAATTGCCCGTCCCCGCACCCCGAACGGTGAGAGGAATTTTGTATTTAAGGCAAACTCTAGCAATTTCAAGCACTTCTGGTTCCGTGGTGGGAAAAACAGCTAAATCTCCCCGTTTATCTTGTAATTGCTCTGTCAGGATAGGACTAAAGTGATAATAATCTAGAGACAGTTTAGTTAAACGCTCGCGATCGCTAGTGGTTTCAATTCCCGTTAATTCTTGGGCGATCGCCTGATAATCTATAGTGCTAGTGGTATTCATAATCTGTCATGGATTTTAATTTATTTTAAAAGGGAACGGAGATTAGTAAATGCCTCAATAATTACATTTAGATCCTAGAAAACATATATACAAAAATTGTATATATAATTAAAAAATAGAGATTGTCTCTCGGCAACAAACAACTAAAAACTGAAATATTATGGCTAAAGGAAATAAAGACGATCCCCTCAATCTCACCTTGACCGAAGAAAGTATTCTCAATGCCTTGATGTTTCGGGAAAGATACGGTTTAGAAATTATGAATGCGATCGCCGAAGCCAGTCAAGGCAAAAAGAAAATTGGCTTTAGTTCTCTCTATCCCAACCTCCGCAAACTAGAAAAGCGAGGCTTTGTTACTTCTCGCTGGGGAGATGAAACCCCCGAAGAAAATACAGGTGCAAGAAGACGTTATTACCAGATTACTGGCTCTGGCATTGCAGCGGTGCAGCAAAAACAAGAATTTCTCAGTACTCTACAAACTTTAACCCCCAAATTAGGAGAGCTATAAGTAAATGGGACGACGAACTTATAGAAAATCTAAAAACAAATTATTTAACCAGCTGTGGCGATCGAGCTTGTCTTTATTTAAAGTTATTTTAGGGCTACTTAAAGAATTTATTCAGCGCGCACTAGTAGAGATACTATTTGAAATTTGTATCTTGGTTCAGCCCTTGGTATATGTCTATTTATTGACATCCTGGGGAATACCATTAAGTATAGCTTTGATAATGGCTATTATTGCGACGATCGCCTCCCTAATAATTATTACAGCATTATTAACAATAGTTGGATCGGTGATTAATAAACTAGATAAATCCCCCGAATCAACTAAATTAAAAGCTGAAGTTCGGCTCGCTCGTAGGATAGCTGAAGTGCTAGCAAATAGATCGGCTTCAGAGTGGACGGAATATCAAGACTGGCTGCACGACATCTTATTAAAGCGTCGTCAGTTAATCGACGCTCGACATCCTCGATGGAAAGTCAGCCTAATTACTTACTGGCGATTAAGCGCATTTTGTCTTGTAGTGGTAGCAAGTAAAATCAAACAAGTCACATTCATTCTTCTTAGATTACGTTAAAACTCTAAGCTTAGAGTAGTATAGGAAAAAGAACCATTAATTATTATTTGTCAGAGCAATTAGAGGCTTATCTGTCTCAAAAAAATATTTGGCTTGCGGACAAATAAGAGTAGATAAACTGCCGATTATATTAGGTGAAGGATTAAAAAATATTTTTAAACTAAAAATAACAATTAGTAAGGCAATTATAACTATAACTATACTTTTGCCTTTCAATAAGATCGACAATTTGTTACTTCTCTGATTCTTCTGGTTTATTTTTTTCTTCATTTAACATTATCTGACAATAACCGCTCAATTTCTCAAGGCGATCGCCGATACTATTGAGTCTCTTATTTCGAGTAGTATTTTGACGTGCAGAAGCCAAAAATAAGATATCTGTAGTGAGTAATTTGAACTCTCGCTTAATTTCTGTTTGTACTGACTGCCAACGAGGGACGATCTTAGGATCGAGATTGCTACTGTCAAGCTCGACAATATTTTGTTCAAACCATTGTTGCAGCTGTTGCCACTCTTGTTTAATTCGAGATTGATGAGTTTGAGCCTCGGAGTCGAGCAGAAAATTCTTAAAGTCTGACAGTAATGTCATGAAATTCTGATATGCTCGTTTATGTGACCTAGATAACATAACTTGGTTTAAGGTAAGGTAATTAATAAGGTAAAATTCTACTAAGTACGCTTGACTTTTGTAATAGTTTTAAGGTCAGAAATATTGCTTGTAAATGTGGATCTTTATTATTAAAAAAATAAGTTAATTTTATACATCAATACTCCATCAGGTCGCAAAATTAGAGCATAATCTAATTCAAGTCCTTTGGTACTCACTCTAGCTATTCATAAGTTATACAAATATCTGGGCGAAAAAAGCGTCAACTGAAGATTTGTCCTAATTTATCTTATTTTTTCCTACTTTATTATTTATATTTTTCGATCTATGACTGCAATCTCTATCATGGAAAGTCAGGCAAACGAAGTGGAACTACCTCGATGGTTACAAGAATGCCTGATCGAGCAACAAGCAGACCAACCAGAATCCGACAAAGCTCTAATCTGTCGGGCATTTAATTTTGCCTATCAGCTACATGAAGGTCAATATCGCAAATCAGGAGAACCTTATATTGCTCATCCGATCGCGGTAGCTAGTCTATTGCGGGATTTGGGTGGAGATAGCGTCACGATCGCTGCGGGCTTCCTACACGATGTGGTAGAAGATACCGAAGTTACCCCAGAAGAGATTGAAGAAATGTTTGGGGTACAGGTACGTCAGTTAGTAGAAGGTGTCACCAAACTATCGAAGTTTAATTTTTCTAGTACCACCGAGCGTCAGGCAGAGAATTTCCGCCGTATGTTCCTAGCGATGGCAACGGATATTCGGGTGATTGTGGTCAAGCTAGCGGATAGATTGCATAATATGCGGACTCTAGATCACCTCAAGCCAGAAAAGCAGCAGCGTATCAGTAAAGAAACCAGAGATATATTTGCTCCTTTGGCAAATAGATTGGGTATTGGTCGTTTCAAGTGGGAATTAGAGGATTTATGCTTTAAATATCTCGAACCTGAAGCCTATGAAGAAATTAAGGCGTTGGTTGCCGAACGCAGAGCAGATCGCGAAGCCAGAATCGATCGGGTGGCAGAAACCTTGCGATCGCGCCTCGAAGAGTTGAAAGTTAACGTGATTGAACTCAAAGGAAGACCCAAGCATCTCTACGGTATCTATCAAAAGATGCAGCGTCAACAAAAAGAATTTAGCCAAATCTACGATATTGCAGCCTTTAGAATTATCGTGGAAACCAATGAAGAATGCTATCGTTCATTAGCGGTGGTTCACGATGCCTTTAAACCCATACCAGGACGCTTCAAAGACTATATCGGTTTACCAAAACCCAACCGTTACCAATCTTTGCATACTACGGTAGTTGGTACAAATGGTCGCCCCATTGAAGTGCAAATTCGCACCCTGGAAATGCATCACATTGCCGAATACGGAATTGCTGCTCACTGGAAGTATAAAGAAACAGGTTCTAGTAATAAGTTGTCGTCAGAAGACACCAAATTTACTTGGTTGCGTCAGCTATTAGAGTGGCAAAAAGATCTTAGCGACGCTCAAGAATATATGGAAAGCGTCAAGGACAATCTTTTTGAAGATGATGTCTATGTCTTTACTCCCGATGGTGATGTCATCGCCTTGGCACAAGGAGCAACTCCTGTAGATTTTGCCTATCGTATTCATAGCGAAATTGGCAATCACATGAAAGGTGCGCGGGTTAATGGTCGTTGGTCGATGCTCTCTAAACCCCTAGAAAACGGCGATATCGTTGAGATTGTCACCCAGAAAAATAGTCATCCCAGTCTAGACTGGCTCAATTTTGTCGTCTCTCCGACTGCACGCAATCGGATTCGTCAATGGTACAAGCGATCGCACCGCGAGGAGAATATTGCTAGAGGTAAAGAATTATTAGAGAAAGAAATGGGTAAAAGTGGTCTCGACTCTTTACTCAAATCCGAACCCATGCAGTTAGCTGCTCAACGTTGTAACTATCAATCAGTAGAAGATATGTTGGCTGCTCTCGGATACGGCGAAATAACTCAAAATCAAGTAGTAAATCGTCTACGAGATGTGGTTAAAGAGCAACAACCAGTCGAAGAGGTAGAAAATCCTACCGAAGAAGAAGTAGAAATTCCTAAATACATTCCTACTAGCAAAGAGAAACACAAAGGAGGATCGCCGATTATTGGTGTAGAGGGAATGCTCTATCACATAGCTGGTTGCTGCAAACCCCTACCAGGAGAGTCGATAATTGGTGCGGTAACTCTAAGCTCAAGGGGAATCTCAATTCATCGCCAAGGCTGTCAAAACGTCGAAAAAATACCAGGAGAAAGAATTATCCCTGTTAGCTGGAACGATGAAGGCGAAGACAACAAACCTTTTACCTACCCTGTAGATATCCAAATCGAAGCCATGGATCGGGTCGGGGTACTAAAAGATATTCTGGCACGTTTGAGCGATCGCGGAATCAATATTCGCAATGCAGGGGTTAAGACTAGTCCCAACAAACCTGCATTGATTTCTCTCAGTATTGATATTAGGGATCGTCACCAACTTGAATATATCTTCCAAAGAATCAAAAGTATGAGCGACATTCTTAATATCCGTCGCGTTATTGATTCGAGCGAGTAGTAACGTACCCTCTTTTACTCGGATTATCTTTCCGATCCTAGAAAATCCTGGTTATGTCCTTGTTTAATTGCAACTTGACTACTATAGACCTTATTAACTCCCGAAATTTGTTTGGCAATATTTTCCATTCGTCTTAAGAGTTTTGGGTCGGAAATCGTTCCTGTCAAAATAATCGCATCATCTTCTTGCGACACATAAACTGTAGTAATATCGCCAACTATAGGGTCTTGTTTAAAGGCTTTGCTAACTCTTTCTGCTATACCATTGAGACTAAATTCTCCATACAAACCAATTCTTTCGGTAGGAATTGCACGGATTTGAATCTTATTGGTTTTGTTATATAGTTCGAGCAAAAATACAAATAATAACGAAAAAGAGAGCAACCACAAGGCACCTATTGTCCAAATATATCTAGTATGACTTAAAATACCTTGCTTAATTTTTGGTAATTCTTGTTGATTAGAATGCAAATTTATCCGCAGTTGATTAATCTCAGCCTGTTGCTGACGAGTAGTAGACTGAAGATTGGCAATAGTTTTTTGCGGTCTATAAATAGTTTGCTTTAGATGTGGCTCGCTTTTAGTAGGATTGTATACAGAGCCTTTGAGTTTACTCAAAATTATCCCAGAATCAGTATAAACTAATAACTTATCCAGCAATCCAGGGGCAATTTGAGTATAACCTTGATAAATATTCCGAATAGCAGGAGCGACATCTTGAGTACCTCTACTTTTTAATAAATAACCTTTCGCTCCTACTGCTAAACATTTAGTAATATAATCATCACTATCATAAGAAGTAAGCATCAAAACTTTAGTATCGGCAAATTTCTTAGTGATTTTTTGAGTAGCATCCGCGCCATCTAAAATAGGCATTTCCATATTCATGACTACCACGTCTGGGCGCAATTTTTGTACCTGTTCTATGGCAGCAAGACCATTACTGGCAGTTCCTACAACTTCTATATCTGGTTCAGGCTCTAGAGAAATTCTTACAGCTTCTCTAACCATTTTTTGATCGTCAACCAACAAAACACGAATCATATAAATTAATTAAAAAGATACTAAAGTAAATTTGCTAGACACCAAAAAGTTATGATATTTATGGATACTAGTTATTACTTATATATATTTACTGATAGTATTTTTGATTGTAAATTCCTTTACCGAATCTTTATTTCCTGATTAAGCCTCTCTTTATAAAGAAGAACTAATTATCTAATAATTCGATCCCAATACAAAAATTGTCCTCCTGAGTCTCATTAGTTATTAGTTATTAGTTATAGATTGGATTGACAAATGGTTGGGAACTCCTTTTAGTCAAAGAAACATAATTATTTCTAAGAACTAACTCTGATTTTTCAATGTTTTTAGCGTAGTGATAATTGCACGATTATGTCTCAGATTTATTGGACTTTTCTACATACTCGGTTACACCAGACATTACGCCAGCGATCGCTCTTGCCAAAAGGAGAAAAGATTCTCATTGCGGTATCGGGAGGACAAGATTCCTTGTGTTTGGCTAAATTACTCTTGGATTTACGTTCAAAATGGGATTGGCAACTAGCGATCGCTCATTGCGATCATCAATGGTCAACAGATGCGGGAATTGCCGAGCGAGTCAAAGAAGTAGCGGATACTTGGCAACTGCCGTTTTATCTTAAAATCGCAGACATTCTCAAGGAAACCGAAGCAGCAGCAAGAAAATGGCGTTATCAGGCTTTAGTAGAAATTGCCAGGGAAAAAGAGTTTCCATACATCGTTACGGGACACACTAAAAGCGATCGCGCCGAAACCTTGTTGTATAATTTAGTTCGCGGTGCAGGGGCAGATGGTTTGGCTGCTTTGAGCTGGCAGCGGTCTTTATCCCCCAAAATAAGTTTAGTACGCCCAATTTTAAATGTATATCGCCGAGAAACACTAGAATTCTGTCATCAGTTTGATTTACCTATTTGGTTTGATGTAGTTAATCAAAATAACAAGTATGCTCGCAATCGAATTCGTGGCGACTTGATTCCCTATTTACAAGCTAACTTTAATCCTCAAGTAGAAAATTCTCTCGATCAGACAGCAGAGCTATTGCGAGCCGATCTAGAATATTTAGAGGCTACTGCCGAACAATTATTAGCAACAGTACAGGTAGAGCGCAAATTAAATCGTCGGGGTCTGGGTACTGCACCTTTAGCAATACAACGTCGGGCGATCCGTCGGTTTTTACCCTCGGTAATTTCCAAACAACCCAATTTTGAACAGATAGAAGCGGTAGTAAATCTAATTGATGCCCCCAATAAAAGCCGTACATCTACTTTACCAGGGGGCGCGATCGCCGAAGTAGCAGGGGAGTGGATTGTATTTAGTTCAAAATTCGTAGAGACGTAGCATGCGATGCGAAGCGAGTCCTTTAGGGCTACGTCTGTACAGTAGTTAGTTCCCAGGGTGGAGTTGGGGAGTGATGGTTTCTGGTGGTTCTTCTTCAACTTGCTGGACAACTTTGATCTGTCTAGCATCTGCACCAAAGTTCATCGGTTTGGCAAGGGCATCTAGTTGCGCTTTGGCTTTGGCTTTTGCCCGTATTTCCAGAATCGAAATGGGAATAACTACGATCCAGAATAAAGAAGCGATCGCAATAACTATCCAGTCGGCGCGATCGGTTTTGGAACATTCTCGATCGCTAAACATTCTATAGAGTAGAAAAAAACAATATGCACCAGCACCAGAAAGATAAAAAGTCATTTTAAATCAAGATTTCAAGTTCTATATAGGATCGATTATGCTGGTTACTCTGACTCAGGAAAACAGTATTAATCAGTAAATATTAATAAAGTTTAGATAAAATACAATGTATTTAATATTTAGGGACTTATAGCAATACGGACTTACATTAGGACACTTATTACTTATTACTTCCGAGCAATCAAATAAACTTGTCCTAATACAACTTTGTACGGCTATATTCCCCAGCTAGTTAATTAGGACTATAAAGGCAAAAGCCTTTTTTTAAACCCAAACTCCGAATTTCTAACTAGATGCCTGCAAGTCCTCGATCGCTTTTTGGTAATTATGCCAACCACTGCCGACAATGCCTTTGATGCCTCAAGATGGCAAGATTTAACCCAGCCTAAATTGACCGACGCTCGACAGCTAGAAAATATTAAATCCCATTTAGATTTAGTATTGTTGGCACTAGAAGCGATCGCCAATATTGGTTCTGAGGCGATCGTTCAAGCAGCCAAAGATTTAAACTTAGAATCGATTGTTGGCGATCGCATTACCCTTTGGCGGTTGAGGGCTGCTAACCCACAGCGAAAAAGTTCGGGGGGCAGAAAAAAACTCGATGTAGAAGAAGCACGGGCGATCGTCTTAATTATTTGTCACCTAGCCCATCAACATCAAGAATTACTCCGTCGTGCTGTCAGTCTTTTAGAACAATTGACCGAACAAGAGCGATCGCCACATCAGACAGCATTGTTGGGTAATTACCTCGATAAATTTATTAATTATCATCAAGAAAGAATTGGAGAGCCTGGGCAAAATAATTCTGAATCTTTATCTTATTTAGCCTGGAAGTTATTAATCGATCTTTTATTTTATAGTGGTGACAATGGTCATCGCCTCTTGTGGATTGCTATCTTTGATGCAGCTAAAGGAGTTCGCGATCGCAAAGAATAAATAATCATTATTAAAATAGTAATGTTTAAGACCGTACATCGTTTTACCCCGCCTACCTGTACTCTAGAAATCAAAGGTAAAAAGTCTCCTCTCTCGCGTTGGCGCGATCGAGATGTACTCAAGAAAATTCGGTTTCAATTAAGCTTTGACGATCCGCGTTTACCGAGTTCGCAACAGGTAGTAGTTAAGGGCGATCGACAGGATTTAGAAAAGCTCAAGACAGTAATCGATAGTTATATTCAAAATTTTTTACACGCTTCTTTTCAGGCAAAAAATCAATTTCAATCAGATTTGAACCATAACCAGCGAGGCGATCGCGATTGGCCCTATTTACAACCCCAGGGGTTAGTTAGTCACGAGCTATTTTTTGGCTGTTTAAAACACGACAGCACTAGCAATAAAATCAAACTCAGTACGGTACAGTTATTCGATTTGGTTACGGCATTAGAAGCCTACAATACCCAGATCTCCGCTTTACCACAGTTAAAACCACAATCTACTAAGCCCATAATTTTTCTTTGGGGTGGAATAGCTGCTACGCTGGTGGCTGCTGTAGGTACTACTGCTATTTTTGTCAGAACTACATCGGTGCAAAATCTAGTTTCATCTTCTCCCTCAGACTCCTCTACAGATAATGCTCAATTAGATGAAGTAATTCCGCCACCAGCACCAAAGACACCCAGTCAAGCTACTCCCAAACCCAATCGCACTTTATCATCTACCAAAAGATTGCCCCCTCCTCCCGCAGTCGATACTCCCAAACCCCAACCCGATATTCCCGATCCTGCTGACTATCCTTTATCTAGGGTAGCTCGTCAATCTGGATTGGATCGTCCCTCGACTGAAAAGCAAAAATCTGCTAACCGACAGACTGAATCTGTAATTACAATTCCCGCAGAAACCAAACCAGAAACCAAACCTGGCGATCGCGATCGAAATTTAGATAAAGTTGAAACAATCCCAGAAGTCACAACTAAAATTAACCCCACTCGCGATCTAGAAGTAGCTAAGTCTAATAATTCTGCTCTAGAATCTGCAAAAACCTCATATCTTCCTCAAGAACCTCAATTAGCAGAAATAAAAGCTTATTTCCAAGAAACATGGCAACCACCAGCAGAACTAAAACAAAGTCTAGAATATCGTTTATATCTTGATGCTGATGGCTCTGTTGCCAGAGTAGTGCCGATGGGTAAAGCTGCTAGATTATATCTGAGCCAAACCAAGATTCCCTTACAAAAAGAAGCCTTTATTTCTCCTGCTGCTAAATCTCAGCCAGCGGTGATTCGCCTCTTACTCAATCCCGATGGAGGCGTTCGAGTATTTAGAGAACACTCACCACAGTCCGAGAGCAAGTAATTATGGCGGTTATTTTCCCAAACCAAGAAACTTTTTGAGCCATTCTAAAAAATCACCAATATCCTGGGTAGAAATTCTCAGCAGAGCAAGTATGCCCAATAAGATGAGAATTGTGCCGATCAAAAAATTGTTTTCGTATAAAGATAAACCGACAATAGCGATAAAATAAGGGGATACAATCCGACTAATTTTTTCTACTGTAGAAACCAGGTCGTTTTCTTCAATAATCTTACCTGGTTGCAAAATAGTATCTTGAGGTGAGTCTAAATTATCTGCGGGAGGGGGCGAAAGTTCAATGTCTTGCAGATCTGACATGGTAGGCTTTTGTGGTTCACGAGGCGACTTTCCAAACATAACTCAACTCATCCAAGGGTAAATCTATCTTGTTATCTTAAGATAGCCTGATTTGGGTCTAGATCTGTCTTTATTTAATTATCACTTCTTTTCTTAAAAATTACTTTAGATTTGTTCCATGAGATAGCCCATTAATGCCAATAAAATAAAAAATCATCTTCTTATAGTTTCAGAGGACAACAATGGTGATTGTAACAGCACCTCAAAATAGTCTCGAAGTATTGACGAATGGTTTACCTAACATTTGTGGTAGGGAATCAGAAATCGCTTCAATCGTAAATCACGATCGGCCGATATTTTTATCCCAGAGCAACATCGATCTGGCTGGGGTTAATGCAGGTTTTGCTTGCGCCCTTCATATGCACCAGCCCACTATTCCCGCAGGTACTAATGGCGAACTGATTAGCAACTTGCAACATATGTTCAACAATCCCCATGATGGAGACAATCACAACGCAGAGGTATTTGCTTGGTGTTATTCTCGCATGGGAGACTGGATACCAGAATTGGTAGCCAATGGTTGCAATCCTCGGATTATGCTGGACTATTCGGGCAACCTGCTGTGGGGTTTTCAGCAAATGGGACGCAACGATATCTTAGACAACCTCAAAAAGCTCGCTTGCGATCCTCAGTATCAGCCCTACGTTGAGTGGTTGGGTACAATGTGGAGTCATGCAGTTGTTCCCTCGACTCCTATCCCCGATATCAAGCTACATATTCAAGCTTGGCAGCACTACTTTGCAGCTATCTTTGGTTTTGAAGCTCTAGGACGAGTAAAAGGCTTTTCTCCCCCAGAAATGCATCTGCCCAATCACCCCGACACTCTCTACGAATATATCAAGGCATTAAAAGAGTGTGGTTATCGCTGGTTACTGGTACAAGAACACTCCGTAGAAAGGCTAGATGGTTCGGGTTTACATCACGATGATAAATATATCCCCAATCGTCTGGTGGCTCGCAACTCCAACGGTGAAACCATCAGTATTACCGCTTTGATTAAAACCCAAGGCTCTGATACTAAATTGGTAGCTCAAATGCAGCCCTATCACGAAGCTAAGGGCAGGGGCAAACAACAGATAGGCAATGTCTCTGTACCCAGTTGCGTCAGTCAGATCGCTGATGGCGAAAATGGCGGGGTGATGATGAATGAGTATGCTCGCGATTTCCAACCTGTTTGGTATGAAATTAAAGACAATACTAATGTTGTAGGTTTGAACGGGACAGAATACATCGAACTAATCGAAGCTGCGGGAGCCAAGCCTGAAGACTATCCTACCTGTCAGGCAGTAGGACAGCATAAAATTTGGCAACAGGTAGATCCTGACAATGCTACACCAGAAAAAGTAGCCCAGGCGATCGCGCACCTGCAAGAGACTGACCATCAGTTTCATATGGATGGGGCATCTTGGACAGACGATCTTAGTTGGGTAAGAGGTTACGAAAACGTCCTCGAACCGATGAATCAATTAAGCGCGATGTTTCATCAAAAGTTTGATGCTGCCCTAGCCGAAGATCCTGCTGTGACCAAAACAAAGGAATACCAAGAGGCATTGCTTTATGTCTTACTGGTAGAAACTAGCTGCTTCCGCTATTGGGGACAGGGTACTTGGACTGATTATGCCAGAGAACTATTCCGCAGAGGTGAAGCCTTGCTCAAATAACTAATTGCTAACGGGTGGGTAAGATCTTACTCACCCGACAATCCTGCAACCAAAACAACGGGATTAAATATCTGTTTATGACTACATTTGTGCTTGTTGTCGATCTAAAGCTTGCTTAAATACACTCTCTACAAAAGCAGAATTAGTTTTGAGCTGTGCAATAAAAGCATTCAATGTTTCAGGACTACTTTTAACCACCAAACAATCATCGCCGTAACTGACAATCAAGTCTTGTCTCATCTGGCGTAGCTTTTCTGGCTCGGCAAAATCTTCTCGCTCTAAAAGGCAAACTTTAATTTGTTTTTCTAAAGCTCGTTCCTGAATTGGTTCAGAAATCGATGATTCTCGATCGCCGAGCCTTAATTGCCGATCGCCTAATATATCAGCAATAGTAGCCGTCCGCTCCTGCCAACAACCAACTTTGATTTTTACCTTGACACCAATAGTTAGTTCCGCGATCGCTTTGTGGCAATCTAATTTCCCAAAAGCAGCTTTGATTTGATTTGTGATTTACTTAAAAATGGCGATCGCTATGGCGAGCCAAGCTGAAACCTAGTTTATTTTGTCGCGCCAGGGATAGAAGTGAAAATAAAAAGTTATATAAAAAGTTATGTTAGGTTCAGATGGAGAGTCAAATCTCGGTGTAGATAAACTCGATCGCTTTTTTGGTTTAAGGAGATTCATTTTTTAGGCGATCGCTCGATAATTGTCTTGATTCAAAATTTTCTTCCAGTTCTATCTTAGTCTCAGTAAGAGGAGTTAAGCTAAGAACTATTCTGCCAAAAGCGAACATCAATAAAATACCTGCAATTGCTAGAACTAAGTCAATAATCAAATTACTAGAAAGTTTCACATAAGTTGAAACAAAAATCCGATCGCCCCTACAGCAAGACGAGATCGGATTTTAAGAAACAAATTCCCAGGCTAGTGAGAATGAAATAGCCCTGCGTTTAACCCAACCTACGAAGTCTCTTGTTAATGCGTGAGAATTGGTATAACTAAGTCTCTTGTTACTTTCGAGAAACGGTATAATCTCGAAAATAAAAAGTTAATCTACATCCTGATTCAACTTAAGGATTTTATTTTCAATATCTATACGATTTTGCTTAATAAATAATTTAAGACTTTTTTCTACTTTGACAAGACTTGGGAGTCTGGAGTTTAATGGTGCAATTTTGAGGGGATTTTTGACTGTTCTGCCGATAACAATGATTTTTCTTCTGTAACATCGTGATAACTATTGTTAATCGCCTGTAGCAACAGATAATTTAAAACCGTCCTGAGAGCAATAATTGCTGCTAATTGTCCGATCTCGTTCCAGGTAGGAGTAATTGTGGTTTTTAAAATGCTTCCCCCTACCAAAAAACTTAGTCCCAAAGAAAAAGAGTAACCCAACTCCAAGCGACTTGCCTGAAATGCGATCGCCGAACGAGAATTAGAAAAGATGTGTTTGCAGTAAATAATCAAGGCTTTGATGATTCCCGTCACGATCACAAAGAGTGCTAGTAACTGACATAGACTAACTA
>JASJEI010000167.1 GCA_030064795.1 Pleurocapsa sp. MO_226.B13
CTCGATGACTGCTAAAATGCGATCGCCGTCTCGTCGGGCATCTGCCAACCGCTTGAGAATAATCACCCCACAGCCTTCACCCCGTACATAACCATCCGCTTCGGCATCAAAAGTCTTGCAACGCCCGTCTTCTGCCATCATGCCAGCCAGAGAAAAGGTTTGAGTCAGTTCGGGAGATAACATCAAATTTACCCCACCCGCGATCGCTAAATCGCATTCTCCTGTTTTTAAACTCTGACTTGCCAGATGGACGGCCACCAGAGACGAAGAACAAGCGGTATCTACCGCCAAGGAAGGCCCTTTTAGGTCAAATAGATAGGAAAGACGATTGGCAGCGATACTATGGGCGTTTCCCGTGCCAGCGTAGGCATCTGGATCTAAGCCATAATGAAACCTCAGCTGAGAATAGTCACTGCTGCTCATGCCAATAAAAACACCAGTATTACTACCAGCTAAATCTCGCTCCGCTAGGGCTGCATCTTCCAATGCGGTCCAACTAACCTCTAATAACAATCTTTGCTGCGGATCGATACTTTGTGCTTCGCGGGGGGTAATACCAAAAAACTGCGGGTCAAACCGATCTACATTGTCGATGAAACCACCATAACTAGATTCCGACCAGCGATCGCTCGTACTAATAGCATCCTTGCCAGCTTCCAAGAGTTGCCAAAAGCGATCGGGATTATCTGCACCAGGAAAACGACAACCAATACCGATAATTGCTATTTTTTGTCGCTCGATGCTGTTCGCCTTAGATTCCCAAGATTTTACTTTGCTATTGGTTGCTAATTGTCCCTTGTCAATTGTTCCCTGGGATAAATAGGCAGCTAGTTCGCTAATGTTGGGATAGTCAAAAACAATAGTCGGAGAAAGTTTTATCTCTAGCCAGTCTTCCAAATCTGCTGATAAACTAACCGCATCGACAGAATTCAAACCAGAACTGGCAAAAGGTTCGTTAATATCTATTTCTGAGGGAGGAATGCCCAAACGCTGCGCTAAATTTTCAATCAACCAATTTTGAATCTGATTTTGTCCCTCGCCAAATTTACCTCTAGCGAACCAGCGTTTTTTGCTACTTTTGCCATCTATTCCTCGATCCTTTAATTCATCTTTCCCAACCGTATTTAAACTACCATCTAAATATCCTGCTTTACAGGCGTGGCGTTGAATTTTCCCGCTGGATGTCTTAGGAATGCTGCCTGTTTTCAGTAAAACTATGGCGTGAGTTTGTAGCTCGTGATGTAGGGCGATCGCTTTTCTAATTGCTTTAGTAACTTCTTCTACATCGAGTTGACGCAGATGGGTTCGTTGAATTTCTAAAGTGATAACCAGCTGTTCTTTGCCTGCTATATCTACAGCAAAGGCCGCGCTATTTCCCGCCCTAATTGCCTCATGAGCCTTGTCTGCCGTTAATTCCAGGTCGTGGGGATAATAGTTACGTCCGTGAATGATAATTAGGTCTTTTAAACGCCCCGTAACAAATAATTCTCCGTCTCTTAAAAAACCCAGATCCCCCGTGCGCAACCAACCTGCTTCTTGAGTATCCGCCAAAACCGCATTAAAACTGTGACTGGTTAATTCAGGTAAATTCCAATATCCTTGGGCGACGCTATCGCTTTTTGCCCAAATTTCACCGATTTCCCCGTCTGGACACCGAGCGAGAGTATCGGGATTAACAATGACAATACTTTGCTCTGGTATATTACGACCACTACTCACTAAAGTAACTTTATTTTCTTCATTGCTGGGAGCAACTGCCCGATTTTGCTCTAGGGCTTTACTATCGAAACTAGCGATCGCCGGCTGTTTGTACTTATCTCCCCCCGTAATCATCAGGGTAGACTCTGCCATACCATAACAGGGATAAAAAGCGGCGCGATCGAAACCGCAGTCGCGAAAATAGTCACTAAAGCGAGCGATCGTTTCCGCTCTCACTGGCTCTGCACCAGAAAATGCCAGTTCCCAACAGCTTAAATCCAGAGTCGCTTTTTGTTCGGGGGTAATGCGGTCTACACAAAGATCGTAGGCAAAATTTGGCCCGCCATTAGTAACCCCTCGATAGCGAGATATTGCCTGTAGCCAACGATAAGGACGCTGCAAAAAGGTGACAGGAGCCATCAAATACATAGACAACCCGACATACATTGGCTGGATAATACAGCCAATTAGACCCATATCGTGATAAGGAGGCAACCAAGCAACAGCAGTATGCTCGCGGTTATTTTGAAAACAACGATCGATGGTGAGGGAATTAGCCATGATATTGCCATGACTGACCATTACTCCCTTTGGTTTTCCCGTCGAGCCACTGGTATATTGCAAAAAAGCGAGACTATCTGTACTGATATCTGGATGTTGCCAACTTTGAGCTAAATCGAGTTCAAAAGTATCAGTAGCGATAAATTTTATCTTTTCGGTAGCATGGTGATGGGCGAACTTATCAGCAACCTGGTCTCGAATCGATTCAGTGGTGAGAGCCAAGCTAGCGGATGCATCGGCTACGATCGCCCCCAAACGTTCAACAGTACGATTTGCCCTGGGCGGGTACACTGGAACGGCTACTACTCCAGCATATAAACATCCCAAAAAAGCCGTAATAAAATCTAGCCCTGGTTGATACAATAACAATGCTCTCTGTCCCCGAGCCTGATGACTCTGCAAGACAGTGGCGATCGCCTTCGCTTTGTTATTTAGTTGTCGATACGTGAGACTATCTATTTCAGTTTCACCATCAGCCAAGAAAGTAAATGCCCGTTTGTCGGGTTGCCTACTTCCTTGCTCTTGTAATCGGTCTATTAGGGTCGTTTGCTTGCTCAATCGTTTCCTCTCTTTGCCACCCACTAAGCTAGATGTATGTACTAGCTTATCCAAAAGCGAGGTATGTTTGTAAATACTCGCTAATGAAATAAATATCTCTGACAAAGAATAACCGATAAAGGAATAAAAATACAGTAAGCATCTGGCAAAAGTAGTCCCAGACGCGATGAAATTCTTGATTTTTTGGTCTTTTGTCAATCGTAGCAAATAACCAATGACCAATAAAAAACTTCCAGTATTTATGTACTGGAAGCCGAGTTAACTAAAATAAAATGCGATCTAAGATATTATTTACCTTTAAAAGAGTTGACCCAAGATCTTAATTCTTCTTTTGCCACTTCTCTGCCACCCAAACCGAATGCCAAAGCGATCGCTACAGCAATTCCGCCAAGAACCAAACCAAAGGCTAGATTGACAATATTGGGGGCAATACCCATACGGTTGAGAGCCATAGCACCGACTAAAGTAATAATCGCAATCCGTGCAGATTGAGCCAACAAGCGCGATTGTGAAGTACCAGAAGACAAAATCAGGTTATAAGCCAGATTAGCCAGATACAAGCCGATAGCAAAAACAACTATCCCGATTAAGACTTGAGCTGCGATCGCTAAAACAATGCGGAAGACATCCTCCAAAGCGGGAATTTGCAAGATATCTACCGCTGTCAGGGTAGCAACTAGCATGATTGCTACCAGACATAGCAATCCAACTAGCTCTGAAGGAGTTTTTGAACCCACAGTAGGTTCGGTTTGAATCATAGTAGGCTGTTCTGTCCCCACGCCTAATTCTATTGGTCGATCTGAAGGTTGTTCTCCAGGAGTAGCTTGAGTACCAGGAGTGGAGGATGAGATACCCAACCATTGCAACAGGTTATTAAAGCCAATATTAGTCAGAATATTAGTTACAAAATCCGAGACAAATTGTCCTGCGACATAGAAGAAAGCTAACACCACCCCAGCAGCAAATAGCTTAGGAATAAAGTCCAATACCTGATTGAGCATATCGGTTGCTGGATCGGATATGGCACTTATCTGTAACTGTTCTAATGCCGAGATAATACCTGGAATTAAGATTAGTACAAAAACTACAGTACCAATAATCGAAGATAAAGATTGACTTCCTGCGGTGCGTCCTAAGCCAAACTTTCTGCCGACATTATCGACACCAGTAGCAGCTAATAAATTGCTGACAATGCGCTTGACAATATTGGCAATAAACCAAAATACTGCCCCAATGATTACTGCACCTAGTATATTAGGCAGCATTGCCAAAACTTCATCGAGCATTCCCTGGATAGGCTCTAGAGTTCCCTTTAGGTTTAAGGCATTAAGTACCGCTGGTAGGAACAAGAGAAAAATAAACCAGTACAGCGCATTGCCCAAAGTATCAGTTAAGGAAAAATCTCCTGTATCTGCCGCACTTAGACCCAAACGCTGCTCGATGTTTAAAGCTCCTAGTCCTCTGGTGACAATAGTTTTGACTATGGTCGCTACTACCCAAGCAATACCCAGCAAGAAGGCTGCTCCCAAAATTTGGGGAATAAAGCCCGTAATCTGATTGAGAAGAGTATTTAGAGGTGCTGAGACTGCCTGTAGTTCGAGCGCGTTTAAAGCAGCTACGATCGCAAACAGCAGGATCAGCCAGAAAAATAAGTTGGCAATCCAACTTTCAATGGGGATAGCTTCTCCCCCCCTTTGTCCTGTAACAGCAGCAGCAAGCTTATTGTCGATATCGGTGCTGTTGAGTATTTTTTTGATAATACCCTTAGCAACTACTGCAATAATCCATCCCGCAATAAAGATCAAAAGGGCTTTAATAAAGCTCCAGATATCACCCCCCAATTGGGTTTGGAATTGTCCTATAGGATTAGCTTGCGCCAGCAATAAAGGGTTCAATGACGAAATATTACTAATCATTTGTGTCATGTTTTTTAGTTTTAATTCATCTAGTTATTCCCGCTCTAGATATTAGCGGTAATTGCTATAGATGTCTTGTTATTTTCAGGAATCAAATATATTTTTCTGCGATAATTATGCCAAATTAAACTCAAGATGCTGATAAAAGTTAATAATCTTCGCTTTTTTTACGTCAATATGCCTAGATATAACTTAATGATTTATTGTTTTTATTGGATACAAAAATACTTACTATTATTAAATTGCTTGAAAATTAAGAAAATATTAATTGTGTGTTATGTATATTTTTAGACTCATAACTTACATTTTCGACAAATAATAATGCCATCGTCTCAATTTTTTGAACAATCTATTCGGATCGCGGCCAGTGCTGTAATTACTGAAGAATGTCTGACCGATTTGAAGTTAATGCACCGTTGGCTAAATCCCATGTTGCAATGCGAACCAATCGGTACTTGGAGTACTAATGTAGGTAGTCTAAGTCGCTTTACAATTAAAATTCCGCTAATACAGCCGAGTCTGAGAAGCGTAGTAGCCCAAAGAGAGCCAGGCTTGATTGTCTGGGAATTTGATGGCTTTTTTAAAGGTCGCGATCGCTGGGAATGTCAACCCACCAAAGATGGTACTTTTCTTCTCAATCGGTTTGAATTTGAAATTCCCAATCCCCTAGTTAGTTGGGGATTCAATACTTTTGCTGCCAATTTGACTAAAAAAGATATGCAGGCACAGTTAAGACGACTTAAACGAGTTGCTGAAGAGGTATATCGCCTTAGCGATAATTAAAATCAATAGAGGTCAGGAAGCAGAGGGAGCAGAGGGAGCAGAGGGAGCAGGGGGAGCAGGGGGAGCAGGGGGAGCAGGGGGAGCAGGGGGAGCAGAGGGGAGCAGAGGGGAGCAGGGGGAGCAGGGGTGGAAAAGTCAACAGGAGAAGGAACAAAGAAGTACAACTAACTACTAACTACTAATACCAATTCTCAAAAGTAACAAGAGACTTCGTAGGTTGGGTTAAACGACAGTGCAACCCAACAAAAGCTTATGGATGTTGGGTTTCGTACCTCAACCCAACCTACATCTTATTAATACGATCTATCTAGCTAAGCTAATCCACATTTAACTTGCAATAACAGCATTGCCTTTATTTTTTATCTTTCTCTTCCATTTAATTTGTAATCCTCCTTGATTTAACAACTTGTCTAAAGTTTTTTCTAACTCTTGAACTGATTTAAATAATCGATGTGCTACATATTCTTTAGTTGAGTGCCATACCAACTCAATTAAGTTGTAGTCAGGACTAGATTCTGGTAAATACTCTAAAATAATGTTTGGTAATTTATTTTCTATTTTCCAGGGTTATTTCTTTCTTTTTATGAAATGAAGCATTATCTAATATGACAATTATCCTCGGTCCATGAATGGGAAAATCTGATTCTTTATTTCCTTGGCTAATCCACTCTTTTTTTACCGATTCATTTAAGGTGCTTATCTTATTATAAAATGTTTCACTTTCTCCTTTCTCAATAAAATAGCCGATTCTTTTTTTGTCGCTATATCTTAATCCTCCCATCACATTCACTCTGACTTTTCTTCTTTGTCCCGTTACTTTTTTCTTTTTCCCTTTCTGACGCCAACTTTTTCTCCTGATGACTCTCATTTCTTATCCCGATTCAGACCAAAACCATACCTGGATCTTGTTTGGCTGTTTTTCACTAGCTTCAATATATCCTGATAATTTTTCTTTAAAGGCTTTTCTTTTTTTCTTGTCTTGTTTGTCTTCCCGACTGTATTTTCCCCAATGGTAAGCGTACTTTTTTGCTTTTAATATTCTCCTGACTTGCTCACTACTTAATTTAATTCCTGTTTCTTTTTTTAAGTGTTCAGACAATCTAGCTGCTGTCCATCTGCCAAATTCATAACCATTATCTGATGGTTCTTGTTCAATCGTCTCCATTAATAACTCAATATATTTTTCAGTGGCTTTCCTTATATTCCCTTTTTTTCTTTGGTCTTTTAAGCTCTCTAAGTTATCAGGGTCTCCATGACAACACGCCTTAGCCACGCTACGATAACTACATCCTAAAAAATCAGTAATTTCGGCATAGGTTTTACCATCATTCATCAGAAGTAACATCAAAGCTCTTTGCCGAAAATGGCTATCTTCACTTTCTTTTAAAGCGTTTTGTAAATTTTCTTTTTGCTCTTGTGTTAGAAAATTTTTGACAGGCATATTCTTTGACTTAGGAATTTATCTAATTGCTATTTTATGCAATATCGATGTTGCTCAGCTTATTAATAAGAAATGGTAAACTAATTCTCAACACCTAATAACACAGTCTCTACCTTGTTCTTTGGCTTTATATAGAGCCTTATCGGCAGCCCGAATTAATTTTTCGGGGTCGGTACTATCGTCGGGGAAGCAACTAACGCCAATCGAAACGCTAATCGATTCGAGTTTTTTGCCCTCATGTTCTAGTTCGAGTTTTTTAATTCCCGCTCTAATTTCTTCTGCACGTAGAATAGTAACTTCTATTGAAGCATCGGGCATGACAATAACTAATTCTTCTCCACCATACCGACAGGCAAGATCGTATTGACGGATTTGGTTGAGAAGATAAGCTCCTACGGTGCTTAAGACTAAATCTCCCGCACTATGACCGTAAACATCGTTAAAGCGTTTGAAGTGGTCTATATCGAGCATAATCACGCTGACAAACTGTTGTTTGCGATAAGCGCGATCGATTTCTCTTTTGAGAGCCTCTCGGAGATAGCGACGATTGTATAAGCCAGTCAGGGGATCGCGGAGACTTTGAAATCTCAGTTTCTCCTGAAGTTTGAGATTGGCAAAAGAGATGGCGAGATTTTGAGCGACGGTTACAGCTAAGTCTTGATTTGGTTGGCTAATTGTCTCGGTATTGTTAAAGCGCAAATGGAGCATTCCGATAGTTTCTCCTCTGGCAATCATCGGTATACAGAGGCTGGGAGACAACTCAGCAGTAGTATCTAGATGAGAACAATATAATCTTGGGGTACTAGGATGGGCTAGATGGGGGTTTCCACGACGTATCGCCCAGCATTCTTTTGGATCGAAATGATCTTCGTAATTATCGATTCCCCAGAATGCGATCGCCTCGATCGTATTTTTACTATTACTCATGGTATAAACTACACCATCGGTATTGGGAAACAGAGGTTTTAGTAAATCTGTAACTACTGTTTGTGCTTCTTCTAAGTTGACACAAGCCTGAATAAATTCATTCATCTCGGCTAATTTAATTCTGGCTTGATTGGTTGTTTCTAAAACTAATATTTGCTCTTCTAGTTTCTGAGTTAATTCTTTTGTCTGGGTCTGGATTTTTTTGGTTTGAGTAATATCTTGGGCAATACCTAGAATTTGTTCTGGCTTGCCATTTTTGTTACGAGCAAAAACAGCATTTTTATCGTGTAGCCAATGCCATTGCCCTCTAGTATCTTTAATGCGATATTCTATCTCTAAATATTTATCATCTTCTAGAAACAGGCAATCATTAAAATGTTGTTTTACGGCTGCAATATCCTCTGGATGAATCAATTCATCTATTAATCTATCTTGAAATTTCTGTAACTCTGAAGGAGTGTAGCCTAATAACTCCGTGATAAAAGGATTACAGTAAATATTGCGATTTGTAGTCAAGTCATAAATGTAGAGAATATTAGGAGCTAAATCGGTAAGCTTTTCTCTAAAAAGAGTGCTTTGTTGTAAATCTTGATTTACTTGAACTAAAGCTGCGGTCTTTTCGTTGACTCTTTGTTCTAATTCTTGATTGAGTTGGTATATTTCTTGTTGAGCATTTTTCTTGGCAACAATTTGCTTGGTTAACTGTTTATTTAAGTTGGCTAAGTGCTGCGGTGAGGGAAGATTTAAAGCTAGAGGAATCAAAGGAATTAAAGTTAAAGCAGTATATAAAGAAATTAAAGCGGTAATTGCTTTGAGAACTCCAAATAACCAATAATCGGGATGCCAAAGAGTCCAAATTTCTACCAGATGAGTAGTGCCACAGGATAAAATAAAAGCACTAAAAAGAATAAAGATATTTTTGAAGGGTAACTCTTCTACCCGACGAACAAAATAAATTAGAGTGATGAGAATGGAATAGTAGGCGATCGCAATTAAGGCATCCGCAGCAACGTGCAACCCTACTAAAGGAGTTTGCCATAAATAACAATGTCCATGAGGAATGTATTGAGTACCAAATAACAGTAATTGTGGCATTGAGATTAGCTATATCGATTACTTTAAATAGATTTTTTAAATGTAATCTAATTAACATAACCTGGGAAATTACTGATTGCCAACTATCATTAGATATAAGTAAATGCCGTAATAATTATAGTCAGTGGTAATTAGTTATTAGCGATTAATTATTAAGTAGTTTTACTGAAAAAAGTTTGTAGTAAACCCTTGAGGGTTAAATAACATTTTCTTGACAGATTAAATTAAAAATTTAACTCAATTATTTGTTAGTTGTCGATCGATTGTAGCCAAGGGGACTTTATAAAAATATTGTTGTAGAAAATATTCTTCTTGAACAGCTAAAAGAAAATGATTAATATAGGTTAGTAATTCTGGATCGATCGTTTCTGGTTGAAATGTAAAACGATACAAATCGTTGCTTAAATCATATTCAAAACCCGCTCGTCTTAGAGCATTTAAACCTAAGTAAAAACTACGATCGCCCAGATTTAATTTAGTGGTAATTTGAGCTTTGGTAACTTGTTTTTGGCTACGACTTAGAAATTTAGCAATACCAACTAGTTTTTGCCAGATTGCAGTGACATCATGTAATTCGTCAGGGCTATAGGCTAGAACCAAAGAGCGATCGCGATTAATAGCCTGACGGTATTCTCGGCGAATCTCTCCCCAATTATCTGGGCATCGTTGCAGAATATTAGCTTGAGATTGAGGAACTTCAAGATCGTTTAAATTTTGAGGAGTTAAACGGCGATCGATAATCGAATGCACCTGTTCTATTGTGGAATTTAACCAAGAACTGTCAGACATCAAACGCAACCCAACCAATCTAATTTCATATTGTTTACTGTAGGTATTAAAATCCAATTCGGCGATCGCTTCACACTTGCCCGTTACGGGGATTTCGTCTTTATAATGTCCCCACCAAATCCCAGGAAAGCCTTGATTGCTAGTGTCATCCCAAATTGTAAAAGTGGTCTTAATATATTGAATTTTTTTTCCGCGATTATCTTCAATATTTTTGTTCCAAGCGTTTTTAAACCAACAGTTTTTAATTAATAATTTGGGAATGGGATTGCCCATGCCATAGGGTTCGAGTAGCCTCAGTTCGTTAAATAAATCTTGTCCTAAATCTGCAACTGTTACTACTAAATCGACATCAATTTGAGGGCGCATTGCGGTAACATCAGCCTGTTGTCTTAGCTGCTGATTGATTCCCTCTCTAAATAGATCGAGATTAGCCAGAGGTAAACTTAACCCCGCAGCAAAGGGATGTCCCCCAAAGCGATGTAATAGATCGGACTGAGATTTAACTAATTGATAGAGATCGATGCCACTAACCGATCTTGCCGATCCTCGCGCCATGATTTCTGCTTCTAATTCAGGGGAGGGCGAACCACCGTTCGCCCCTACCTCTGATGCTTCGTTTGCACCACCACTACTTAATAAAATCGTTGGACGACCATATTCCTGGGCAATTTGTCCCGCAGCCAAACCCAAAACACCCCCTTGCCACTGGGGATCTTCGAGGACGATAACTGAGGTAGTGGATAAATCTAGCTGCTGGAGTTTTTTAGTAACGTGCTTGATGGTGTCTTTTTGCAATGACTTGCGACGGGTATTAGCCAATTCCGCTTCTTCGGCTAACTGACTACAACGATCGGGATCGCGACTGGTAAGTAACTCCACACAAAAACTAGCATCACCGTGAATGCGACTGACAGCATTGATTCGAGGCCCCAAACCAAAAGAAATATCCGTCGGGCGATCGCCATTCCGTTTACAATATTCGAGTAACTTAGCCACCCCTGGACGGGTCATACTAGCGGGTCTAACCTGTTTTTGTAACTGCTTAATTCCTACCTGAGCCAGATAACGACAGTCCCCTTTTAACTCGACTAAATCGGCAATCAAACCAATTGCCACCAAGTCCAATAAATTTTCCAACGGCTTTTGGGGAACATCGGGGAAAGTTTGATAAAGTGCTTCGACTAATTTATAGGCTACTGCCACTCCCGAAAGACTATATAAAGGATGGTCTGGTTCTAAATAACGCGGATTAATCATTGCGGTGACTTCAGGACGAGATTCGGGCAGAGTATGATGATCCGTGACGATAAGATCGATACCCAAATCCTTAGCGTAAGCAATCTCTTCGAGGTTAGTACTACCCGTGTCGCAGGTGACGATTAATTTTGTCCCCGTTTCTGCCAATCTCGCTATACCCGAACAATTTAAACCATGAGATTCCGTCATCCGATTGGGAATATAATAATCTAGCTGTAAGTATTGGGTAAAAAACTGTCCCAACCCATCCCATAAGACACTGGTAGAAGTAATCCCATCAGCATCAAAATCCCCCCAAATGGTGACTTTTTCGGCTCTGTCCCGTGCCTGTTGCAGCCTTGACATTGCCCATTCCATCTCTCTACCAAATGCAAACGGACTAGCGGGTTGATATTTAGCTGGATCGAGAAACCCTGGCAACTCATCTAAATCTCGAATCCCTCTTTGCCATAATAATTGGGCGCAATATTGAGATTCTCTGCCAGTAATTTTTTGTACGCCATTAATAAATTCTGGAGGTATATTTGATATAGATCGAATTTGCCACTTTTGATCGAGCATTTTTTAATCGTTCGTTATTAGTTTTTAGTCTTTGCTTCTTCCCCATCTTCCCAAGCCCCCAAGCTTCCCCTTCTCCCCGTCATACAGTCCCAAATCAAAAAACTGCATAACTTATTTTGTTTCAGACATATTTTAATTTAGACCACAAAATCAAGGAGGACTAGAAAATGGCTTTACTAATTACTTTAACTATGACTGGAATTGCAGGATATCTCAGAATGACTCTTACCGAAGAAATTGAAGCTATGTCTGCTGGCTTGGTTGCCTGTATCGGTTTATTCCTCAGCTTATTTTTCGCTCCCATCTTAATCAAACTAGCTTTGCTTGTCGTTTTACTTTTCTTTCCCAAAGTAAACCTGATTTAATTAAAACGCTTCAAAATCCGATCTTTGAAACTTAGCAAAATTAACTCTAAATGTTGAGAAGCGTAATTTTTTAGAACCAAAGCTTTAATTCTATTTCCCTCATAAAAGCGATCGCCTTATGGCACGCTCTTCAAGCAAGTGCGATCGGCTATATGCTGCTAATTATAAATTGGGGAACTACACGACTAAAACCTCTTCGGGATTTCCTTCTGTCCATCGTACGGACAACTCGATCGCTGTAATTTGCCAGCTACTTTGAGTCCGCACCAGCTTTTCTGTATAGTACCCGTTTACGTCAAAAGCATTTCCGCCTCGTTCTGTAGGCAAATAGTGACGGGCATAAACATAAGCAATATTGGTTGCGCGATCGCCCTCAACGGAGATATTAAAGTTAGAAATATAATGCTGAGTTTTAACACCTTCGCGAGTTAAAGTGTTACGAATCAAATTAACAAATTCTTCCTTGGTCATTATTTTAGGAGGAATTCCGAAGTCGGAATAATCTACATCAACCCGATCTGTGAAGAGTGCAGTTAATTCTGACCAGTCTTTGGTATCGATATAGTGAGCAAAACGAACACGGATGTTAGCAATAGCATCTTTATCTATCAAGGTTCTGACTGCTTGGTTCATGATTTTTCTCCCACTACATAAATAGATTTGCATTAAAAAAACATTAATTAAGCTTTTATCGCAGAGTGTAGCCGCCATCAGGAAACAATGTGCTTCCAGTGACATAACGATTGGAAAGTAAATACAAAATTGATTGAGCAATATCTTCAGGGGTTCCAATGCGCTTGGCGGGTAACATATTTGCCTGTTCCTCGTATAGTTTAAGTCTCGCATCTTCAGCAAAGGCACTTTGAATAATTGGAGTATCGGTTAATCCAGGGCTAATGACATTAACTCGAACTGGAGATAAATCGATCGCCAACCCTCTTGCTAATCCCTCAATTCCCGCTTGAACTGCTGCGAGGGAAGATGCACCAGGTACTGGTCTTGCACTATAAGCACCACTCATAAACACGATTGAGCCTGACTGGGAAATAGATTTAGCACCATACCACGCAGCACGATACTGACCCCAGAATTTGCCTTCAAACTCTTGATGAACTCGTTCTATATTTAGTTCGAGAAAATGTCCGAATTGAGGCGCAGGTCCAGTAATTACAAGATGATCGAAGCTGCCTATTTGCTCAAATAATTCTTTGATAGAAGCTTCTTCTGTAAGATCTACCCTGTAAGTATCCACATCATTGCCAATTTCCGTCTTGGCTACTTTTAATTTACTTTCTGTGCGACCAGCAATAATTACCTTTGCTCCTGCTGTTGCTGCCATTTTTGCTGTTGCTAAACCAATGCCAGAACTACCACCAATAATCACGACTCTCTTGTTTTTTAAACTCATTTTTGTTTTCCTGTTTCTCGATTGATTTAAGACTAACTTGTGCGAATAAAAAGAAAAACAAGTTTATAATCACAATACTTGTGCGTAAAATGCAATAATTAAAGTAAATAGTTTTTGATGGATAAGCTCAATAGTATTAACCTATTTGTTCAAGCAGCCCGATATCGCAGTTTTTCTGAGGTTGCCCGACATACAGGAATGTCTCCTTCTAGTGTTAGTAGAGCTATTCAACAGTTGGAAGAAAATCTTAATACTCGGTTATTTAACAGGACTACGCGCAAAATTACTCTGACCGAAGCGGGAGCAGCTTTTTACGAACGTTGCGATCGCATTTTGGCAGAGTTGGAGGAAGCTGAATTAGAACTCAGTCATTCGCGATCGCATCCTTCTGGAACATTACGTCTAGATCTTAATATGTCTTTGGGAAGGTTACATATTGTGCCAGCTTTACCTCAGTTGCTTAAAAGCTATCCCGATCTAAAATTAGACGTTTCTTTAAACGATCGCACTGTCAACTTAGTTGAATCAGGAATTGATGCTGTCGTGCGTATTGGTTCAATTCCTGATAGTCGTCTAATGATGCGTAGATTGGCAACCGTTCGCTATGTAGCCTGTGCTGCTCCTGAATACCTCAATCATCATGGTATTCCCCAAACACCACAAGATCTACTTCAACACAACTGCATTAATTTTGTCTATCCTCAAACTCGACGAGTATTTGAATGGGTCTTTAATATTAATAAACAAACTTTGCGTCTCCCCGTAAAAGGTAATCTTAATTTAGATCATCCCGAAGCTCACGTTGAAGCAGCGATCGCAGGTGCAGGAATCATTCAAGAGTTAAAATTTATTGTCGCACCAGCAATTGCCCAAGGAAAACTCGTACCAATCTTAGAAGCTTATGCTTCAGTAGGCGAACCAATTACAATTCTTTATCCCCAAAAACGCTATTTATCAGCAAAAGTTCGAGTTTTTCTCGATTTTATGCAGGAGTTAATCACAAAGTTAAAAGATAGTGACATCGTTGAATAGTGCAAGTGGTTTGATGTAGCTGACCGTTCAAATTCCTTTAAATCCAACTTTTTCATCCATCTCTTTCTCTGCAACTTGACTCTTTTGACGTGCTGCACCAATTTGATTGAGGATAATCCCCAAGATGATTACGCTACCGCCAATATAGTGAGCCATGGTTGGAATTTCCCCTAAAATCAGAAATGCAAAGATAATTCCTGCAATTGGACTAATAGAACTGGCTAAAGATACATCGGCAGCATTGGTACTTTTCAAGCCTTTAAACCAAGCTAGTTGTCCGCCGACTACAATTACTGCACCGTAAACTAACATCCATTGCCATAATATGGGTGCAAAGACATCTATAAAGTGTTCGGTACCGTATAACCTGGCTGTCAGAGAAAAGAAAATCACAGTACCGACAGCAGTCCGAAAAATAGTAAATATTCCCAAGGGAATGCTATCTAATTTGATTTTACTAATAATGCTGGAGATAGCTAAAGCGATCGCCCCAACCGCAGTCATCAATTCTCCTTGACCGATACTAAAGCCTGCCATTTCCAGCATAGTGCGATCGCTCGGTTGCAACAAAATGGTGAGAATTACCCCCACAAAAGCCAAAATCGCCCCAGTTACAATTTGAAGATTCACCCGCTCTTTTAAAATTAAGACTGATAAAGCCAAAGTAATTGGTGGTTCAATTCTGCCGATTAAAACTACATTATTTACTGCTGTTCGTTCTAGAGCAAAAAAGAACATCGCTGGTGCTAATGCTCCTGCCAATGCAGCTACCGCAACTAAACTTATCCAATCAGCGATCGCCAGCCGATTCAAAGAGCTTGGATTCCATTCTTTGCCATAGATAGAAATCAAAGCCAATAAAGCGCAAAGATTGCCCACAAATAAGACATTACAAAAAGAAATCGGGTTTCTACCATCGATTAAATTATCTGCCCCCAATTCCGTTAGTCTGCGCGTCACCGAATTAGAAGCAGCAAAAATCAAAATCGCGATTAGTAAATAGCCCCGCCCAGGTATTTTGTCTAGCATCAACTTTCCCCATATCTGTTTGGAGTTTAGTGGAAAGATGAAACAATTAGCTTAAAAACTGATTAAAAAATAAAAATACAGTGGTTTGTATTTACCTCTGAGGTAACTGGCGATAGCGTCCACAGATAAACGCAGATAAACGCAGATAAATGAATTTGCTGTTCCACAAATTGAATTGCCTGATGTAATAATTAGTTGGGCAAAATGCTGTATAGCAATCGAATTATAGATTAGGACATCTATAAAACCCTTTGCGCCTTTGCACCCAAGGCGACGGGCGTAAACGTCTTTGCCCCCGTATACGATGGGGACTCGTCCTCGTCGCTTTGAGGATAAACGAGAGATAAAATTCATTGTCTTAACCTTTACTTCGACTGCTATACATAAAAAAAAGATGTCACAAATACTGCAACATCTTTAATCTCAATCAATCTAATTTTTCCCAGCTCAATCTTTAAAAACCAACGCCATTAGCATCAACACCAATCAATTGGTCGAGTTCCGACTCAGAGAGAGGATCGCCCCCGAAATTGTCATACTGCTGAATCAAAGCCGAAGCAAAGGGCGCATTATAGCTCGTTCCCACCTCATTGGTCACCCAATCATCGCGACGGTCATTGTGAGCATAATCATCGGCGGAATCTGGGCCACCGACTACCGCACCATAAAGTATATTTTCCATCGGTGCCGTCGGATCGTTTTTAATATTAGGAGCAGAACCACATTAGTTCTTTATTTGCTAACAAAACAACTTTATCTCTACTTGACAATAGGTATAGGTGAGATAATTTACTCAATTATTGTGATAAAAATCACGGGTTAATAATTCTTTATAGGGCAGCTTATCCCTCGTTCAAAGTCTGATACCATTTCTTCTTGAAGCTGCACTTAATATTTTGAGTTTAGTCTCACGCAGAGGCGTTTACGATGCGAAGGACGCGAAGGACGCGAAGGACGCGAAGCTAATCCTTTAGGGCTAATCCTTTAGGATACCCGTCGCATTGGGTGCAAAGGCGCAAAGGGGTTAAATTAAATTTAGTGAATTGTTATAGAGAATTGGTATGACAATATGAAATACAAAAATTAACGTTAGAGTTAGTTCGGAGTTCGGGTGGGGACGTTTCATGCGATGCGAAGCGAGTCCTTTAGGGAAACGTCCGTACAGGAGTTAGTAATTAGTAGTTATTCTCCAAATTTCCAAGTCTCTCTCCGCTCCCTTGTAGGTTCGGTATCCCTAATGGACTGCTTCCCCTGCTTCCTCTACTCTTCTACCCAGGTTTAGCAAGCTTTTAAATATTTTCTATAATTTCTAGACTTGGCAATTGGGACAAAAATGAGAAGAGCGTCCTGCAAGTTTGATTTTGGCAATGGGAGTACCACAGACACGACAGGGTTGTTCTTTTCTGCCATAAACTAGGGCAGAATCACCATAATTGCCATTTACCCCTAACAGATTTAGGAAATCACTAAAGGTAGTACCACCTTTGTCTATAGAGGTTTGTAAGACCTCAATAATTGCTCGATGCAACCGTTTAATTTGTTGTGGAGTCAAATTGGCTGCAATTGTATCTGGTTTGATCCCACTTTTAAACAAGGCTTCGTCTGCGTAGATATTACCTATACCTGCCACAATACCCTGGTCTAACAATAGAGTCTTGATGTGACGACGGCGATTGGCAAGTTGCTGGCTAAAATAGTCTAAAGAAAAGTCCGCTGCAAAGGGTTCTGGCCCTAATTTTTGTAATCCTGTAATAATCGATCGCGGTTCTACTGTTGGCGGAACGTACCAAAGTTTACCAAAGGTACGGAGGTCTACAAATCTCAATTCCCAATTTTGGGGAAATAAAAGACGAACGCGGGTGTGTTTTTGCAGAGGAGAATCTTGCCGTACCCACAGCAGTTGACCCGTCATGCGGAGATGTACTCCTAGCCAGCCAGCGGGTTGTTGCGCATTTTCTAATTGAGCTACAAGATACTTGCCTCTTCTTTGCCAACTGGCGATCGCACTACCCGTAAGACCTTGCCAAAACTGCTCGATCTCGTCGGGGTGAGCTATAGTTCTGGGTAGTAAAACTTCTCCCCCCTGAATTGACTGGTTGATAGTTAGTTTATTTAAGCCCCTACGGACTGTTTCTACCTCTGGTAACTCTGGCAAGGTTAAGTCTATTCCTTAGTTTTAATGTAGTTAAATCATAGTTTAGCAGTCTGGCTGCAATTGATCTCAGACCGCACTTTGACTATCGACAGTTACTACCTCGGCTGCAAAACTCTGGAGAGGAGCAAATTCAAACGGGCCAGCTACCGACCCCCAGACTAATTCATCGGTTTCGGGATCGCGTCCGCGATCGTAGCTAATCAGTTGATGGTCGTTGATTTCAAAACTATTGTCTAGATAAGTTATTTTCCCTTTCCGTTCGACAATACAGGCTTTTCCTGGCTTGATTTGTCCTTTAAAACTGCTCCCAGTCCAGACTACATCCATGTCGCAGCCCTCCATCTTCTCAATCAGATCGGGAGTTAAAGTACTCAGTAAATCTAGGTTGCGAGATGCACCGTAAAATTTCTCTTGGTCTTGTACTTTAAAATTTTCCAGTTCGATGCGATCGCCAACTACACTTAATTTAATTACCCGCAAACGATAAGGTTGGTTAAGCATAAAATCATAAGCCTGTTCTAAGAATAAGCTTATACCGCCCAACAACTCGTAGGGAAGAGGGCGCATACAAACACGAATATGAGCGAAAAAAGGAGGATTGGCATAGGCTTGGGCTTGATTGCTAAAATCTGATGCCATCCAACGGGCAAGGGTGGTAATGTCTTGGGAATGGGTCATATATACTTTTGATTACTAAAAATTCTGTCTGAGTTATTCCTTGTTAATTTTAAGATTTTTCTGCTTGGTAATTATTTAATATGATATGAATTCGGAGTTTTCATGAAGTCAAAATTATGAATACATTCGACGGGGCTTGTTCTCGCACCTGAAGTAAATTCTGAGGGCGTAATACATGCGGGCAAGCCCTTTGTGGGGAGACCCCAGAATGTTGACCGCCCGAATCAGGTGGCAGCCCCTTGCGAACTGAATTGCCTACCCTATTAATTTAACTCGTTAATTCAACTTAAATATTTGTATAAGTTTGTAATTACATTGATGCGTTAAATAAAATACTATTGGTTTGATGGGCAAGCAAGTAGTTTAAGGTTTAAGGTTCTTGTAATGCAAAACAAACAACTCTATGCCTTACCCATAAGTCTTAAAATCCTTGCGGAGCAAGGATTTAGAAGATGACATCTAGGACTAGTTTATCCATTTTCATTGATAGACTTATCTCAAGATAGAAGGTTTCAAGAGAGAATTTTTAGCGAGCGCCAAAAATAGAGGGCGAACAGCAAAAATTAAACCCAATTTAGGAGCCTCTAAGCTACTTTAGAAAACAGTTTCAAGAGTTATGGGTAAAGCATAGACAAACAACTAGCACCTATGTTCTTAAATTTTAAGATTAAGAACTTAGATGCAATTTATTAGTTTTGGCAAAATTGTTATGACTCAAATCAGCAAAATTTTACGGAAAGTTACTCAGGCGTTACACAAACAACATATTGATTCATACATTATTAAAAAGCAAATTGAAGATTTATCATTTGATTTCTTAATTGGCGATGCAGAAGGAAAAGAATGGTATGATTCCACTCCTGAAAAGACCAAAGAATCATTAAACCCAGAATTTAGATTTATTCAAAGACTGATAAAACCAGGGGATATCGTATTTGAATGTGGCACTCATCACGGTTTGACGGCGATACTTTTGTCTGAATGGGTAGGAAAAACAGGAAAGGTAATAAGTTTTGAAATCAACGAAAAAAATACTCAAATTGCTCGAAAAAACCTGGAGCTAAACCAGATTGATAACGTAATTATCGAACAGAAAGGTTTGGGTAGCAATGAAAGTAAATTAAAAATATTTGATAAATCCAACTCATCGATCGCTCCGTCTAATATAATTTCGCTAGCATGGTTAAAAAACTTTATTTATGGAATCAGTGAAGCAGAAATCATCAGCTTAGATTACTACTCTCAAACTCAATCAATAAAACCTACTTTTCTTAAAATCGATGTAGAAGGCTATGAAAGTGAAGTACTAAAAGGAGCCAGAGAAATTCTCAAAACTCTCCCTAAACTTGAGATAGAAATCCATACCGAAATACTATCTCGCTACGATACCTCAGTTCGAGAAATTTTTGAGCTAATTGAAATTGATAAATATCAAACCTGGGTGCAGTGGGACGATCGATCGGAACCAAAGCCATTCGATCTCCAACAAAAAATAGATCGCAGGGTTCATTTATTTGCCTTGCCAAAAGATCGAGGCAATTAGATAAGTAGCTCAACATAAATAAAATTGAGTTCGCAGTTAATCCTTTAGAATGATAAAATTCGGCGATACTAATGGCTAAAGCTAATAGAGCAAGTCTCGCTTCAAATGCTTACTAGACGGAAGCCTCTCTCGCTCTCATCACTACCAAATAATATTTATTTTACGTTTAATCAAGTAATAAAGGCACGATCGCAGTACCTAAGCCCTGGATCGCCATACTAACCATCGTTGAATCTTCGCGCATTTCATAAGCAATATTCATCGACTCTGATGAACGCCGTAAATATTGGGTGAACGAAAAAAGATGTGGGAAAAGGGAATTAATTATCGTATTCGCTGACCCAAATATATAGGTAAAGTAAGTGATAGATAACCAATGACCAATGACCAATGACCAATGACCAATGACCAATACATTAAAAACAGAATTTGAGTTGTCGGGGGTGGGATTACACTTTGGGGTTGATACCAAGGTCAAAGTAATGCCAGCAAATCCTGGGGATGGTCGTTATTTTGTACGGGTAGATTTGCCAGCAAAACCGATAATTCCCGCCCGAGTCGCAGCAGTAGGAGAGACTACTCTCTCTACACAGTTAGAAGCAGGAATGGCTAAGGTGCGGACAGTAGAACATTTGTTGGCCGCTTTAGCAGCAAGCGGTGTAGATGACGCGAGGATTGAAATTGACGGAGAAGAAGTTCCTCTATTAGATGGTTCGGCGAAAAACTGGTGTGAAGCGATCGCCAAAGTGGGAATTATCCAGGGTAACTCTATTTCCTCCCAGTCTTCTATCGTCATCAAAGAACCGATTTGGATTAGAGATCGAGATTCATTTGTGGCTGCTTTACCCGCTTCCCAGACTCGTTTTACCTATGGCATCGACTTTCCCTATGAGGCAATTGGCAATCAATGGCACAGTTGGCAGTTGAACCCCGTTAGTTTTGCCAGGGAAATTGCTCCTGCTCGTACTTTTGGTTTTGCCGAGCAAATAGAGCAGCTACAACAGGCTGGTTTAATCAAAGGGGGAAGCTTGGAAAATGCTTTAGTTTGCAGTCATTCAGGATGGCTCAACCCGCCTCTGAGATTTACGAATGAACCAGCCCGTCATAAACTATTAGATTTAGTAGGCGATATTAGTTTGTTAGGTCAGTTCCCGACTGCTCATTTTATCGCCTATAAAGCCAGTCACAAGCTACATATTCAGTTAGCTACTCAATTAAATAGCTCGATCGAACCATTAGTAATGAGAAACTATTAATAATGTCAACTGCCAATAATTCTGTTATAGAAACCCCAGATCAATCGATTAAAACTACATTTAACGCCCAGGAAATACATCAACTGTTACCCCATCGCCATCCCTTTGCCCTGGTAGACCGTATTATTGATTTTGTACCAGGAGAAAAAGCTGTAGGGATCAAAAATGTTACTTTCAACGAACCTTTTTTCCCTGGGCATATTCCCGACTTTCCCCTGATGCCTGGAGTGCTGATGGTAGAAGCAATGGCACAGGTGGGAGGAATTATTTTAGTTCAATTACCAGGAATGAGCGGTAAATTTTTTGCCTTTGCAGGTATCGATAAGGTTCGTTTTCGTCGTCCCGTCGTTCCAGGCGATCGCTTGACGATGACGGTAGAACTTTTATCATTGAAACAAAATCGTATTGCTAAAATGCAGGGCAAGGGGGAAGTAGATGGAGAACTTGCAGTTAAAGGAGAAATGATGTTTTCTTTGATTGAGACATAATATATAATTTGATGTTTTGTGGTTGCAAGTGAATCAGATTCGTTGATATTTAAGGGTTCATGGCTGTTAGCTGTTAGCTCTAACCTATATCTACTCTAATGGCTACCAACCCGATCTTGAGACCTCTAACTCTTAACCTCTATTCTCTGGGAGAATCGATTTTGAATGCCTTAATTCATCCAACTGCTGTTATTAGCGATCGGGCTAAACTGCATCCGACAGTAAGAGTCGAACCCTACGCGGTAATCGGCGATCGCGTTACTATTGGTGCTAATACTGTTGTCGGTAGTCATGCCATTATTGATGGACTGACAGAGATTGGTTGCGATAATCAGATTTTTCCTGGTGCAGCGATTGGTTTAGAACCTCAAGACCTTAAATATAAAGGAGCGAATAGTAAAGTTATTATTGGCGATCGCAATCGCATTCGCGAGTACGTCACGATTAACCGCGCTACCGATGAAGGAGAAGCAACGATTATTGGCGACGATAATTTATTAATGGCATACAGTCATGTCGGTCACAACTGCACCATTGGTAATGAAGTGATTATCGCTAACAGCGTGGCGATCGCGGGTCATGTTAACGTTGAATCAATGGCAGTCATTAGCGGTGTCTTGGGTATCCATCAGTTTGTTCATATTGGTCGGATGGCTATGGTAGGGGGAATGAGTCGTATTAGTCGCGATGTACCTCCTTATATGATGGTGGAAGGAAATCCAGCCAAAGTGCGATCGCTTAACTTGACGGGATTAAAAAGACGGGGATTTTCTAATGACGAGATTCGCCAACTCAAAAAAGCTTTTAGTTACTTATATCTAAAAAAACTACCCCTCGAAAAGGCGATCGCCCAACTAGATGATTTATTGGATAATCCCCACATCCAGCATCTTCAGAAATTCATTCAGCTTTCTTTGACCGACAGTAGAAGAGGTTTAATTGCAGGTAAATAGGGCTTTGCGTCATCATGAAAGATAGAGACGTTGGCAAGTCCCGAACGTCTGTATGCAAGCGTGAGGAAACAACAATGGCTACCCTACAGCGGAAACGAGTCGAAAATGTAGCAGGAAATTTTTATGTAGATTCTAGCTGTATTGATTGCGATACTTGTCGCTGGATGGCCCCAGAGACATTTAATCGTCAGGCTTCTCAGTCGGCAGTTTATCGACAACCACAGACAGAAGCAGAAAAACTGCTGACAATGCAAGCTCTTTTATCTTGTCCTACCGCTTCAATTGGTACGGTAGATAAGCCCACAGATATTAAACAGGTACAACAGACTTTTCCAATCTTGGTAGAAGATAATGTCTATCATTCTGGTTATCATGCGGAAGCTTCTTTTGCTGCTGCTAGTTATTTTATTCACGCGCCTGAAGGAAATGTCTTAATCGACTCTCCTCGGTTTACACCACCTTTAGTGAAACGTTTGGAAAAGTTAGGCGGAATTAAATACCTATATCTGACTCATCAAGATGATGTTGCCGATCACCAAAAATATCAGCAGCATTTTAATTGCGAGCGAATTCTCCATCTTGACGATATTAAACCTGCTACCAAAGAAGTTGAGATTCAACCAACTGGAACGGAAGTCATTGAATTAACTCCAAATATCAAAATCATTCCCGTCCCAGGACATACCAAAGGACACACTGTTTTACTTTACAAAAATAAATTCTTATTCACGGGAGATCACTTAGCATGGTCGCCCTACCTGAACAATCTTTATGCTTTTAGACGCTTTTGCTGGTATTCTTGGGCAGAACAAATCAAATCCATGGAAAAACTGGCTAATTACTCTTTTGAATGGGTATTGCCAGGTCATGGTCGTCGCTATCATGGCGATCTGGCGACAACTAAAAAGCAAATGCAACAGTGTATTGATTGGATGAGGCAACAATAGATTTCAGTAGAACTAATACCATTTATCTTTAGTAACAAGAGACTTTGCTAGTAATAGGGACTGGGAGACTGGGGGACTGGGAGATAGGGAAGATGGGGAGATAAAGAGGGGGGGAAGAAGCAACGACCAACGACTAACGACTAACTACGAACTCCGAACTCCGAACTCACCTGAGATAAGGCGATCGCCAGACGCTCCCAGTCTTGACGCAAACCTTCATAATGGAAAAATACCTGTCCGCTAAAAGCGCGATCGCGATTGGTTTTAAGGCATTTGCTCAGATCTTGACCAGTAATGTTTTTACCATTGGCAGTAAAGGCAATTCCAGGGGCAAACTTAGTTAAAGAATCGCGATCGTAAGTTTTGATTATTTTTTTGACCTCTCGGTTATAGCTAGAAAAATCAGAACGATAGATCTGGGGATGAATCAGATCGACTAAACCCTTTTCTACCCAAGCCACAGAGTCTTGTAATAAGTTGTTTAAACAAAAAGGGTAGACCGCAGGAGAAAGAGAGACGAGGACGTGGGGTTTGATTGTTTTTACTTGTCGATATAATCTTGCTAAAAAGTCAGTTAATAAATTAGCGCGCCATTGTAGCCAACGTCGATCTTGTGGGTTTTGGGGGGGAGGTTTTCCCACTGCGGTTTGATATTCTTGTCTAGTATGGCTGTCATAACCCGCACTATTGGGCATAGCAGGAAGGCGATCGCATCCTTGAATGCCTTCTACGTCATAATTGCTAACTATCTCGCTAATTATCTCCAAAATAAATTGTTGTACTTCGGGGTCAAAACCATTCATCCAGGTCAAACCACCATGTCTGACTTTCTTGCCATTACAGTCTACAGCTTGCCAATGGGGATATTGTTTTAAGATCTGTCCTCCACTCAAAAGATGAGAAGCAGCAAAGCCATATTCCAGCCAGGGAATAACCTTGATATTGTACTGGTGGGCTTCAGTAACGATTTCTCTTAAAGGATCTCGTTGCTGTCGGGCATAAAAAGGCTCGATCGCGGGTAACTGATATTTACTCATTACCTGACTGGGATAAAGAGTATAACCACGAGTCCAGACTACGGGGAAGATGGTATTAAATCCATGAGACTGCAAAAAAGCGATCGCCTCGGCAATGTTCTCCCGCGACTCTAAAACTCTACTATGGGGACGATTGGCAATCCAAACTCCATGTATTTTTGGCATCAAGCTTGATAATAAAAAAAGATAGCAGCTAATACGATTAAACCTAATAAAGATAATGGTACTAGCCAATTACTTAGCTCAGTCATCATCATTTACAGAGCAATTAAAGCTTTGGAATTAGCTATAAGTTCGGGATCGAGATTTTGATGCTGTGCGGCCAAATTAAGATTCATAGCCACGATAGCGGTATCTATCAGAGACTCCTCAACTGGATAAACCTTTTGTTCGACTAACCAATGAAGAACATCAGCTAAATGCCAGATAAACTGCCCTCCCCGATAAACAGGAATAGGACATTGTACTGAATTTGTGGCTATCAACAATTTTCTGACATCTTGTCGAGAACAATTTAAAAGAGTCGCAATATCGTTCATGCCAACTAAGTCGGGATCGACAGCAACTAAAATTGCGTCGGGAATTACTTTTTTAATATTTTTAACTGCACTTTCAATGGCTTGATAGGCGGAGGTGGATTGGCGCATGAAGTCAAAAACTATATAGCCTTTGTTGCCAATTCCAATAAGAGCATCATCACATCCAGATTCATACAGTTGTTTGAGAAAAGTTTCGGGATTATCCTGGTGGTTTTGTAGTTTGAACTGAAGCGTGAAATTATATTCTGTCATCTCGATCGCCTTTAGGGAAAATATTAGTTTTCTTTTGAGCTTTGACAAACATAGTTATTAACTTTCAATATATCTACTACTCTTTATTTAAGTAGTTTTTTTAGTATAGGTTAATTTTAATCTCTGACCGTTGGTGAGAATTAAATTGTATATTTATTCAACTGCGAAATGCCCGGTATAACCTGCTTTTTTGGCATAGGCTCGTAAATCTCGCTCTAGGCTCGGGTTCGATTTGTCGTGTATTTATTTTTTTTAAGTACTTAAGCAAAATTAATTGTATATTTTTTGCTAAAGTTTTAGATGATTAATTAAATAGCGATTACGCCCCCCGAACGAGCGATCGCTATAGATAAGTGCAGGGA
>JASJEI010000168.1 GCA_030064795.1 Pleurocapsa sp. MO_226.B13
AGCCGATCGCTCTCAAATTCCTCAAGCCAAATTTTTTCGCGGCGATCGCGTTTGAATCAATCAGCTAAAGTAAAGCGATCGCCAAATTTAAATTAAAGATTATCGGGTAGTTGAGCAACAATTTGCTTGCCAATTTCTAGGGATGCGGTAGCAGCTGGAGAGGGTGCATTGCAAACGTGCAGGGCACCCTCTCCATTAACGATTAAGAAGTCCTCAACCATTTTGCCATCAATTTTTAGTGCTTGCGCTCTCACTCCCGCAGGACTGGGTACGATATCCTCGGCTTGGACTTCGGGAATTAATCTTTGCAAACTACGAACAAAGATAGTTTTACTATAGGAACGGATCATTTCCTGTAAGCCTTCGTTGGGATACTTGGCTGCTAATTTCCAAAAACCAGGATAGGTCATGGTATCTAAAAAGTCTTTGAGATCGAAATCGAACTTGTTATAGGCTTCTCGTTTAAAGCCCAATACCGCATTTGGCCCTGCATGAACGCTACCATCGATACCAGGATGAAAATGTACGCCTAAGAAGGGAAAATTAGGATTGGGAACGGGATAGATTGCCCCGTTGACTAAATGGCGTTTTTCTGCAACTAATTCGTAATATTCGCCCCGAAAAGGCACGATCTTCGCTGGTGCTTTGGCGTTAGCTAGTTTTGTCAGGCGATCGCTATACAGTCCTCCACAGTTAATTAGAAAGCCAGCTTGATATTCTCCCTTGCTAGTGGCGATGATATGACCTTCTGGCATGGTTTTAATGCCTTTAACGCAAGTATGAAGCTTTAAATCTACTCCTTGAGACTCGGCAATCTCTGCGTACTTATAACAAACCTGTTTATAATCGACTATTCCCGTGGCTTTGACCCAAATTCCCGCCAAACAACTGACGTGGGGTTCTATTTCTTTGACGCGATCGCGATCGACCTTGCTAATCTCAATACCGTTAGCCAACCCCCTTTGATATAGATCGTCTAATAAAGGTAATTCAAACTCTTCTGTGGCAACAATTACCTTGCCACATCTCTTGTAATCAATACCGTGTTGTTGGCAAAAAGCCACCATCGAACGATTACCATCACGACATAGTTTAGCTTTATAACTTCCTGGCTTGTAATAGATACCAGAATGAATCACGCCACTGTTATGTCCTGTTTGATGAGCAGCCCAAGTTGCTTCTTTTTCTAGTAGAGCTATTTTAGCAGAAGGAAACTTTTGACTAAGAGCCATTGCCGTAGACAAGCCAACAATTCCCCCACCGATAATCACGAACTTGTATTTATGCATGGGTTTAGAAGAAGGAAAAAGTCATCAAGATACAAAACATTCTTTCTATCCTCTATCCTAGTTCCTTCTTCCTCGTTCCTTAATTAAAGTGCTACTACTTCAGTCTTAACGCCCAGATCGTCGAGCATTTGACTAATTTCTTGCTTGTAAATAGCATTCATCACGATTACCTTATCTGGCTGATAGGTTTTCAAAAATTCTGGAGGCATAATTTCTTTACCCACACCAGGAATAAATTTACCGTGACGGTGAGGATTAATATCTACTGCATACTCGATTTTGTCGCTGGTTTTTAAGGTGGTTAAAAATGCCACGCACTTAGAACCAGAACCCCAGACTACTACTTTTTCCTGTCTGGCTTGAGCTTCTTCTAGATACTCTTTCCAGTAGTTTAACTTATCGGCAATTTTGGCTTGAAACAGCCTTACGTCTTGGGCGACATCTGCTACGGTTTCTTCAAAGGGATGAATCTTAGTTGAGGGGATAGCCACTGGTTTGGCTTCAATCAAAAGATACTGATCGCCATATTCGCAGTATAAATCGGTAACTTCAAAGCCACTATCGCGGAACAAACGCGCTAAAGTCCCAGGACTAAAGTAAGAACAATGTTCGTAATAGATATCTTCAAACGCCTGTTCTCTCAGGACTCTGGTATTGTCGGGGATTTCAAAGACTACTGCCGTATCGCGATCGCCAATCGACTTGCGGACGGTTTTAATAAATTCTGAAGTTGGTTGAATATGTTCTAGGGTATGACGACAGCAAATAAAGTCTCCAACGTATTCCGCGTGTTTTTCAGAATAGTAGTCTTGAATAAAGGTAACGCGATCTGCTGCTTCGCTTTTTACCCTGCCAGGAACTACACTGGGATCGATACCTACACCACGGTTGTTGCCTAATTCGCACAGTAGTAGGAGAAAGTCTCCTTTGCTACAGCCAATTTCAATGATGTCTTTATTATGCAAATCGTATTTATCGATCAAATGATTGGCAAGCTTGAGGGAAAACTTATTAAAAGTCGGGGAGTAGCTTTGCTGATCTTCGTAATTCGGCGCGTAAGCCGACCACTTGGGATCGAATTTAGTGTTGGTAATAAAGCCACAGCGATCGCAAAAACCCAACACTACATCTCCACAAGGGAAGTCTAAAGCGTGTTCTTTGCTAGACATCATCAAGCAACTATGTACGGGAACGTCGCGGACTTCATAAAATATCGTTAGTTCTTGATGACCGCAATTGGGACAGGAATGCTCAGTTTTGTGGGAACTCAATTTTGACTGATTAGTCTTGGTAATTATATTTTGTACCATAGTTTAATACTTTCAATACAAATCAATTTTCGATTTTCGGACTATTTTTACTAGTTTATTAGTACTGAATTGACTTTAGCCAGATAAAAAAAAGTAGCTTGTTGAAGTACTTTTGTCTATCGCTGACTATAGGGCGTGTCATCAATTAGAAAAAAGAGCTTTTTTTGGTCTTTTAACGACCTACTGCGTCGAAAAATAACGGGCGACACAGGGTCTTGAAGTAAATTCAAGACACGCGCCCTCACCTCCATAGCTCTGCTATGCAGAACATTTTTCTCCTTGTATCTCGTCAAAATCCCTTCAAAAGCATTCTTCCCTCCAAATGATGACACGCCCTAAATAATTTTCGGTTCGGGAATAGGAACGATAAATTTTCCCCCAGCTGCTCGATATTCCTGCTGTTGTTGCATAATTTCTTCAGCAAAATTCCAGGCCAGAATTAGTACGTAGTCTGGTTTGTCTTCTAAAAGCTTACTGGGAGCAAAAATAGGTAGATGATTAATGCCCATATAACGACCATGTTTAAAAGGATTGAGGTCTACCACATAATCCAATAAGGTTTTATTAATCCCAAAATAATTTAACATTGTTGTCGCCTTGGCAGCAGCACCATAGCCGACAATTTTTTTACCCTGTTTTTTTAAGTCCCAGAGAATATCCAATAGGGAATGTTTCAACTTGGTGACGCGATCGGCAAAATCACGGTAATAGCTGAGACGATCTACTTGAGATTCTCGTTCGGCTTGGAGTAAAGACTTGACCGATTCTCCTACTGCTTCTGTTGGCTCGATATATAAACGTAAAGAACCACCGTGTATGGCAGTACGTTCGATCTTATTTAGATAGAGTGAGTGTCTTCTAAACAATCTGTCCAAGGCTGTAACCGAAAAATAACAAAGGTGTTGATGATAGATTGTATCAAATTCGCAGTGTTCTACCAAATCCACTACGTAAGGAGCTTCAATTACTGCTACCCCAGTCTCTTTTAATAAGATAGAAATCCCCTCAACAAAACCGTTTAAGTCTGGGACGTGAGCTAAAACATTATTTGCCAAAAATACATCTGCTTGTTTTCCTTCATCCCTTAACTTTTGAGCTAATTCCCGACCAAAAAAGGTACAAATTGAGTTGACTCCTGCTTTAATAGCTGCATCCACAGGGCCAGAAGCAGGATCGATTCCCAAAACAGGAATACCTCGTTCGACAAAGTTTTTCAGCATATAGCCGTCATTGCTCGCTGCTTCAATCACCAGACTATTGCGATCGAGATTTCTAGTCTCGATCAGATTTTTCGCACTATTGCCAAAGTGCTTTAATAAAGATGCCGATACCGAAGAAAAATAAGGATAATCTTGACAAAATAAAATCTCAGGGGGAACTATTTCCGTAATTTGTACCAAACTGCATTCAGTACAAAAAACTAAGTCCAAAGGAGCGGTATACTCTGGCAAGTCTAATTGTTCTCTAGTCAGCAGGTTGTCAGCTAGAGCAGTATAGCCAAAAGATATAATTGGCTCTAAAGATTTGCTAGTACAGGAAAGACAGCTTGGCTGATGACTGTTCATAAAATATAAACTTTGATTAGACAAATGAAATCATCGGGCGGTCAATGTTCGGAGGAGACCTCGCCTCGGAACTATGCCCGTTCAATTTTTGAGCGCATTAACAGGGGCAATCAGTTACGATTGCCCGGAGTTTTCTTGATTCAAGAATTGTGGAAAAAATACAATAACTTCTAATTGAAATTATTCAACGGTCGTCAATTTTTCCTTTTGCCAACGTAGTTCTCTGTCCAATAATTCATTTGCAATTAAATACTTAATATGAGCTATTCTTTGATACTTAGTCCCCTCAAATTCTTCTAAAGTTAAACCGACTTTTTGATAGACCTCATATAATTCTGCTGCTCCTTTTCGAGCATTCCATTGAGGTTTAAAATTAGGCAGAACCTTAGCAATTTTGCTACAGTCAACACGGTAACAACGTTTATCGGGGCCGGCATCGGGAGCGTATTCAATGCGACAGTTGGGTACTGTTTCTTTAACGATTTCGGCTAGTTCGCGAATCTGATAGTTATCTTCATTGCGACCGACATTAAAGGCTTCGTTGTGAATCAGTTCCTTTGGTGCTTCTAATACCGCAATAAAAGCTCTAGAAATATCTTCAATATGAACAATCGGTCGCCAGGGAGTACCATCGCTCTTGATATAGACTAAGCCTTTGGTAAATGCCCAGGCAACTAAATTATTAAGTACCAAATCAAACCTCAACCTCGGTGAAACGCCATAGGCTGTGGCATTACGTAAAAAGGTAGGACTAAAGCGATCGTCTGCTAGCTGGCTGACATCTTCTTCGACCTTTACTTTAGAAACTCCATAGGGAGTAACGGGGTTAAAGTCAGATTCTTCATTCAGCCAGTCTAGTCCGCCCGCACCATAATTACTACAGGAAGAAGAGAAAATAAAGCGTTCAACGCCAGCTTGTTTGGCTAATTTGGCGATTTTAACCGAAGCTAAATAGTTAATTTCTTCGGTTAATTTAGGATTGAGGTTGCCCAAAGGATCGTTGGAAAGACCAGCTAAATGCAGTACTGCCTCAAATCCTTCTAAATCTTGAGCCTCGACATCCCGAACGTCTTTTTTAAATTCGGGAATTTCGATAATCCCTTTACCAAAGGTGCTTCTGGCGTAAAGGTCGGTATCTAAACCAACGACATCATATCCTTTGTCGAGTAACATTGGCACCATTAAGGTTCCGATGTACCCCTTGTGACCAGTCACCAATATTTTCATTTTTGCGATTCTCCCAAGTTTTCCAAGGTGCGTTTCCTTTTGCCCACAATGCTTCTAAACGATGCTTATCTCTCAATGTATCCATGCACTGCCAGAAGCCACTGTGCTTGTATGCCATTAACTGACCATCTCTAGCTAGTCTTTCTAGGGGTTCTTTTTCCCACTGAGTTTGATCGCCATCTATATAGTCAAAGATTTCGGGTTCTAAAACAAAGAAAGCACCATTGATCCAACCTTCCTTAGTTTGAGGCTTTTCGGAAAACTCGGAGATTTTATCTCCGTCTAAATCCAAATGTCCAAAACGTGCGGGAGGACGAACCGCTGTGAGGGTAGCTAGCTTCCCATGAGAACGATGAAATGCCAGAAGTTCGTGTAAATTAACATCGGAAACGCCATCCCCCCAAGTGAGCATGAAGGTTCCGTTACCAACATAAGGAGCAAGACGTTTGATCCGCCCTCCCGTGTTAGTCATTAATCCAGTATCAATTAAGTCTACATTCCAATCTAACTGATAACCACCGTGGGTTTTTACTTCACCGTTACGTAAATCGACAGTTAAGTTACTGTTAAGAGCGCAATAATCTACCATGTACTTTTTGATTACCGCACCTTTATAACCCAAGGCGATCGTGAAATCTTTAAAACCATACTGATGGTAATGCATCATAATGTGCCACAAAATTGGCTGTCCACCGATTTCTACCATTGGTTTTGGTTTGTTCTCGGTTTCTTCTGAGATCCGAGTACCTAAACCACCAGCAAGAAAGGCTACTTTCATAATGTTTCTCCGCTTTAAGCGTGTAAGGCTGAAAAAAGGCTAAATAATTTGATTGATGAGCTAAGTAAATTTATTGATAAATAAAGATTAGCTTTCTCTTAGTTTAATTGTAAATACATAAAGATTGTTTAGATTTAAAGTTTTAGTAAAGTTAAAGATATATATTTACTAAAAAAAAATAAAGTGTAAATAAAGAGGAACGATATTCTTTATTAACCCTTTATTATCAGATAACAATCTTTTGATTTTAACTTCAAAAAGCAGACATAGGATTTAACCAGACGACAACTTCTTGTTGAAGATTTTGTAAATTTTTAGACATTCCTTGATTCAACCACTGTCCGATCGCATCTATTGGAGTAAATAATTCTCCCATTTGCCATTTTATTTTCTGACTTAAAGGAGTTAAATGCGTCCCAGTTAAAGTACGAAAAGTAGTTAGGTTGGGGAAACGCTGCTGTAAAAGACGATTTAAATCTCTAGTTTGATCGATGTCGTCCTGACTGAATTTAATCAAAAGGTTACGACGGACAGTGTAATTTTCCCTAACTATCTTTTCTGTTTCTGGCGGAGAAGGACTAAATTCCATCTCCAAGACAAGATTGTTTTGAAATTGCTCCATAAAAGGTATTGCTTTGCTGACAGGATAGTTATTAAACGAGATTAAAATGTTACCCGCTCGTTCTACCTGATAGATACTACCGATCAAAAGATGTAGCTTGCAGCCCATGCTATGTCCTATGCCATAGATCGGAAGATAGCCTTGAGAGATGCGATGAGTTCTCCTGAGTCTTTCCAGGACGGTTTCAAAGCGATTTAAAACCTCGCGAGCGATCGCAAAATGATCGAAAGTGTTGAGAAAAGGAGTTGCCACAATGCCATAACCAGCTTCGCCAAGCTGCTCTAAGATGGCGCGATATGACACTTGGGGAGCAGTCGCAACAAAAGCTCCCCCTAAAAAATGGACGATTCCGATGATTTTTTGACGAGGAAGATAAACCCAATTACCAGAGATTTCTTGCCACTCCATGTATTTTTGATTTTTGCTAAATTTGACTATATAGCTTACATAAAAAGGTTAGCAAGAATTTAGACTCGAATCGACTCCAAGAGCGATCGTAGTAACCGTCTCATAGCTGATTTGAGTTCCTGGCGGTTAAATTCCTGATTCATAGTTGAAAAACCTCCTGATTAACCACTTCAATGTTTATGAGATTTGTTAGTGTAACAAATTAATATCTGTTTGTCTGACCGAGAAGGCAATAATCCCTTTTGACAGTTGACACTTTAGAAAGTAAAGGTTGAGGGTGTTTAATTCCGCTCTTTTTGCTTGGTTTCAAAAACAATAGCTGATGATTATAAAGATAGATAATTAAAATTTTCAAGCGATCGCAATTTGAAATCCAAATGGCTGCCAAGACCATAAATTAAGTAATTTCTCAAACTTTACTCCCAACTAAAATTTAGTATGACTATAGTTCGCTTATCACAATCCCATTTAAATCTCCTCAGTATTTGCCCTCCAAAATTTCAGCAAATTTACTTAGATTGTCTCGATACAATTCCCAATCTCCAACAACAAGAAAAGATGAAATGGGGTAGCCAATTTCACCTGCTGATGCAACAGCGAGAACTCAAACTACCGATCGAATCTCTTCTAACTACTGACTCGGAATTAGATGCTGCTTTCAAGGCTTTAATCAAATCCGCGCCAGAGCTTGGGTTACAAAACTCAGATGTTTGGCGCGAAGCAGAACATTATCGTACTCTCAGTTGTGGCAATTTTGTATTAACAGTAATTTATGACTTATTACTGGCTCAAACAGATAGAGCGACAATTTTAGATTGGAAAACCTATCGTCGTCCACAAAACGCCAACCAACTCGCTGGTAACTGGCAAACTCGTCTCTATCTATATGTACTGAGCGAAACTTCTGAATATACTCCCGAACAGATTCAAATGACCTATTGGTTTGTCAGATCCCAGCAACCTCAAAGCGTCGAGATTAAATACAATCAATTACTACACCAACAAACCGAACGAGACTTAAATGTTTTACTAACCAAGCTGGAGATGTGGTTGCAAGACTATCAACAAAACCAAAATGACTTTCCCCATCAACCAGATTGCCAAGCAAAATGCCCCTATCACCAATTTTTCTTCCAGGAAGTCAACGAACAAGAACGGCAACAGGCATTGTGGAGAGCGATCGACGAAATCGAAGAAGTCTCTATTTAACCTAGCGATCGAACAAAATTGCCCATAGATCGGGAAAGTTTTCAGATGAATCGATAAATGATAATCTTAAAGATGGCAAAATTTTACATTATTTTTAAGATTTTACCTGCCATATAAAACAGCTAACCACCAAGTAGATATTTAAGAAATGGTAGCCACCACAGATCAAACAACCACTGGTAAAATTACACAAATTATCGGTCCTGTATTAGATGCCGAATTCCCTAGCGGAAAAATGCCCCAGATTTATAATGCTTTGAAAGTAGAAGGCAAAAATCCTGCGGGACAAGATATTTCAGTAACCTGCGAAGTGCAACAACTACTTGGTGACAACCAGGTTCGCGCTGTTGCCATGAGTGGTACTGATGGGCTAGTCAGAGGTATGGACATTGTTGATACTGGCGCACCGATCAGCGTCCCCGTAGGAAAAGCAACACTGGGTAGAATTTTTAACGTTTTAGGAGAACCTGTAGATAACAGAGGCCCCGTTAACACAGAGGAAACCTTCCCCATCCATAGACCCGCTCCTAAACTTATTGATTTAGAAACCGCACCTAAAGTATTTGAAACTGGTATTAAAGTTGTAGACTTGCTTACTCCTTACCGTCAGGGTGGTAAAATCGGTCTATTCGGCGGTGCTGGTGTTGGTAAGACCGTTATTATGATGGAGCTGATCAACAACATTGCGATTCAGCACGGTGGTGTCTCCGTGTTTGGTGGTGTGGGCGAACGTACTCGTGAAGGAAACGACCTCTACAACGAGATGATCGAATCCAACGTAATTAATGCTGATAACCCTGAAGAATCTAAAATCGCTCTGGTTTACGGACAAATGAACGAACCACCAGGAGCAAGAATGCGTGTCGGTCTATCGGCTTTGACCATGGCTGAATATTTCCGCGACGTTAACAAACAAGACGTACTGCTATTTATTGATAATATTTTCCGCTTTGTACAAGCAGGTTCTGAGGTGTCTGCATTACTAGGTCGGATGCCTTCGGCGGTAGGATATCAGCCTACTTTGGGTACTGATGTAGGAGACTTGCAGGAGCGGATTACCTCAACCAAAGAAGGTTCGATTACTTCTATTCAAGCGGTATATGTACCAGCCGATGACTTAACCGACCCCGCTCCCGCAACAACTTTTGCTCACCTAGACGGAACTACTGTATTGTCTAGGGCATTGGCTTCTAAAGGTATTTATCCTGCGGTAGATCCTCTAGATTCGACAAGTACTATGTTGCAACCTAACATTGTCGGTGAGGAACACTACAATACGGCTCGTGCGGTTCAGTCCACGCTACAGCGTTATAAAGAACTACAAGATATTATTGCCATTCTTGGTCTGGACGAACTCTCTGAGGATGACAGATTAACTGTAGACCGCGCTCGCAAGATCGAACGTTTCTTGTCTCAGCCTTTCTTTGTCGCAGAAGTATTTACAGGTGCGCCTGGTAAGTATGTCTCACTCGATGAAACGATCGCTGGTTTCCAAGCGATTCTTAATGGTGAGTTAGATGATTTACCAGAGCAAGCTTTTTATCTTGTCGGTAATATTGACGAAGCTAAAGCCAAAGCTGAGAAACTTCAAGCTGCTGCGTAATCAGATCTGGTGCGATCGGTTATCAGTTATCGATTAGTTCTAATTGATGGTTGGTAACTGTTCGCTAAATACCGCTCGTTAATTAATTGATTAATAAATAATAGTTAAACAAATGGCGATAAGCGTAAAAGTAATTACTCCTGACAAAACAGTTTGGGACGATGAGGTAGAAGAAATTATTTTACCTAGCACTACAGGACAATTAGGTATTCTTACTGGTCATGCACCTCTTTTAACTGCTTTAGAGGTGGGTGTGATGCGCGTTCGTCCCACCAAAGAATGGAAAACCATTGCTCTTATGGGTGGCTTTGCCGAGGTAGAAAACGACGAAATTAAAATTTTGGTCAACGGTGCAGAATTAGGAGACAACATCGATAAAGAAACTGCTCGCAGCGAATACGAACAGGCTCAAACTCGTTTTCAACAGGTAGAAAGCAGCGAAGATCGTCAAGAGAAAATTCAGGCCGAAAGCTCGATGAAAAGAGCTAGAGCGCGTTTTCAAGCTTCTGGCGGTATGGTTTAAATTCAGGATCGAGGATGAAGGAAGAAGGACTAAGGAGTAATCTGAAATTGATTTGATTACTGCTCCATTGCGGGTAATTTAGAGTTAATTCTTGTCAAAAGTGCATTTATTACAAAGGGCAGAATCAAACATAACGTTTTTCTGCCCTAGTATTTTGCTTATATTAGCTCTAATTATCGAGCGATCGCGAGGAAGTATTGACGCAAAATGCCTTCAGTTACGAGCGGTTTAGATATCTGTCTTTAAAAGAGCGATAATTAAATTTAGTTGGTTCCAGTAAACTCGATGTGGGGGAACTTGGTTTGCGCCTGGGTCATTGGGGTGGTTTTGCCTCTTTCTGTCCAGAAATTGATGACTTCTGTAGCTTGGTTGAGGATTTCAATGCTTTCTGCTTCTTCGATCCAATGCTTGGATTCTAGTTCGTCTTTTAGCTGTTGCCAAGCATCGTTACGGGGCCAAAAGTAATATGCTGTTAAAGGACTCGTACCTTTTCCGACTATCTGGTCTACGGCGATCGCCACATTTTTATCTAACCACAGAACTTTTAATTTAAATCTTGACTCTGACTCCAATTAAGCCTCCAATAATTATTAAAAAAAATATTTAACATAGTTAACCAGTATTAATTATACAAGAAATTGACCATGAACCAAGCGCGATTACAAGCAATTATTATTTTCGATATTGACGGGGTAATCAGAGATGTAGGTAATTCTTATCGTAGGGCGATCGCCGATACCGTAGAAGAGTTTACTGGTGGTGCTTGGCGACCGAAGATGGAAGATCTCGATAACCTTAAATCAGAAGGCGTTTGGAATAACGATTGGGAAGCATCGCAGGAATTAGTTTATCGTTATTTTGAAGCGATGGATCAAACCCGCGAGGAAGTAAATTTAAATTACGATCGCATCGTCGAATTTTTTCAAGAACGCTATCGTGGCAAACATCCCGAACTTTTTGACGGTTATATTGCCAACGAACCTTTGCTAGTATCTTCTCGTTACTTTAAACAATTAAACGATAACCAGATCGGTTACGGCTTTTTTAGCGGTGCAACCAGAGGTTCGGCAGAATTTATTCTCAAGCAACGTCTCAAGCTAGATAATCCCATTTTAGTAGCCATGGAAGATGCTCCTAGCAAACCCGATCCGACAGGAATGTTCGCTGCTATTGCTCAGCTAGAAACTACTTTCAATAACGTCCCTGCTTTTTACCTCGGAGATACTGTAGCAGATATGTACACAGTTGTTAGGGCAAAAGAAATTAAACCAGAACGAAATTGGATTGGTGTTGGCATTCTTCCTCCCCACGTTCAAATCTCTGAAGCCAGACAAGCAGACTATGCTCAAAAACTAATTGAGGCTGGTGCAGAAATTGTTTTGAGTAATGTGGAAAAACTAGACTTGGTTACGATTACAGAACTGATGAATCGATCTAAGACTAGACAAATCTAAATCCATTGAAATTCGATCGTCTAAAATAAGCTTTGATTTGCTCGATTTATTCCAATCAGCCATTTCGTCATCGATTGTCTGGCCTGATGATAATAGAAAGAATCTTTAGGTACTAAAGCTGCTGCTGCAATTGCTCGTTGAAAATCTCCTTGACTAGCGCGATAATCGGCAATAAGGTAGATTTGCTGACTCCATTGCTCGATTAAACTTTGGGCTTCTTGATATACTAAAACTCCTGGAGGTATTTGCTTTAAAATCCCAATTGCTTGAATGTAAGACGAAGCTTGGCTGGGATTAATTAACATTTTGGCTTCTGCTAAGTGATTTTGGTAACTTTTTTGTCTTCGCGCTTGTAATTGCCAATCTTCGACTGCTTCTGCTGCTTGTTGAGCGACAAACTCAACCGAGCTTTCATCTTGGGGAACGAGTCGAGCAGCAGCGATCGCTCCAGCCCAGTCTTCTCGATTTGCCCTCCCTTGAGCAATGTCTAAAATCACCTCACTCCAACGAAGAATATCCTCTTGTGCCTGGGGATAAAAAGGAGAATCTGGTTTGATTGATTTAGTTTGTCTAATTGCCCGATTAAAAGCCGAAGCTTGATTATGATGTAAATGAATTCTGCCACTATCAGGAATACTCGTAGCTTCGGAAGAATCTAATTCGATGTAGATTTTAGCTCTCTCTAACAAATTGCGAGCTTCAGAAGAAGTCTGAAATAAAATGGGCAACATTAAAATTACACTCCCCACCAATAGCAACAAATGCCACCAAAATCGAGGGCTTAACGGAGAGTTGCCAGATTTAGGTTGAGTCGTCACCCTAGTTGGCTGGAGATAGCTGCGCGAACTAAAATTATCAGCTTGAGTAGCTACTGTCTCGACCGAAATCTTGACTGGGTATGGTCGGGAACGAACAAAATTGGGAAGTCTAACAGTTTTTTCTGGATTTACAGTTTTAGCTAGAGACGTTGGCGAGGAATTAACCCGATCGATTTTAAAAGATTTGATTTTCCTGCCAATAGGCGTAGGAGCAATCTTTTTCACTGATTTCTGACTAAGCGAACCAGAAAAGGGAAGAAGTATTTGTCGCTGGATATTCAATGTTGCTCCATAGTTTTGCATAACATTAACTCTCACTTCAGTTTTTCTGGTAATCTAGCTGTGAAGGATTGTACTGTAAAAATTAGTAAACCACAGCAATATATTGTCTATTTATATTTTTTGCAACAAAATCAAACCAAGCTAACTCTGGCAAGGCGTATTACAATAACTGGCATCGGGGGTGAAATTCTTAAGAAATCAGCTTGATGTCTGAAAATCTGGCAGGAAAGACACTAAAAGAACATTACTATTTAGAAAAGAAACTAGACAGTGGTGGTTTTGGAACGATCTATTTAGCCAAGGATACTTTGAGTGCTATTGGCGGGAACTACATTGTCAAACACTTTTCCCCTAGCTATGAGCATGAAGCTCAGTTGGCAACGGCAATGCGGTTGTTTCAACAAGAGTCCAATAGCTTGCAAAAATTGGGTAATCATCCGCAAATTCCTCGCATTTATGATTTTTTCGAGCAAGAAAATCACTTTTTTTTGGTTCAAGAACTAATTGAGGGACAAAACCTAGAACAAGAATTCGCAGCCAGCGAGCCTTTCACCCAGGCTCAAGCTATCAAATTGTTAACCGATACCTTAGAAGTTCTTAAATTTATCCATCAAGCTGGATATATCCATCGAGATCTTAAGCCGTCGAATTTAATTAGAAATCGCTTCGATCGTCGTATCTTTGTGATTGATTTTGGTGCAGTCAAAGATAAAATCGACCCGAAAAATATTGGCAACCAAGGAGAGTTTTCTCTCACAGTAGGTATCCTCAGTCCTGGCTATACTCCAGACGAACAATTACGCGGTAGACCAGAATTTGAGAGCGATCTCTATGCTTTGGGGATGGTAGTAATTCAGGCTATGACTGGGGAGCATCCTCAGACTTTATTGAGAAATGCCAATTCAGAATTAATGTGGCGCGATCGCCTGCCAGCTCATTATCATTACGATCTTGCTTTTTTGGATTTAGTCGATAAAATGGTCGAGCAGAATTGGCAACAACGCTATCGATCTGCTGCTGCTGTTTTAGAAGATTTGGCTAAAATTAATTCTAGAGAAAATACTGCTTTACCTAGCTCAAAAACTAGCTCGATTCCAGAACAGGAAAGTAACCTTCAGTCTCAAACAAATAAAATTAAAGTCTTAGCTACTTTAGGGATTTTAGGCACAGTTATAATTTTTGTTTGGCTATACATAAACAACTTACGTCAAGAGAAATTTATTACCTACGAAAATGAATATATAAAAGTAGAATATCCCGCCAGTTGGTCGCGAAAAACTAAAAGTAACTTTTTAAATACCAGCGTGGTTTTTATGTCTCCTAAAGAAGATGAATCAGATCGGTTTCAAGAAAGAGTAGTAGTAATTATCGAAGAATCATCTAGACCTCTATCTCTCAAACAATATAGCGAGCGAGCAGTAGAACAGATCGAAAATTTATCTAATTTTATTCTTTCTCCTCCTCGACCGACTACCTTGGGACGCAGTGATGGAAAATATATAATTTATCAAGGAACGGATCGAAATCAAAAAGTTAAACGCCAAGAAGTTTGGACGGTTAATTATCAACAGATATATACAGTTGTATATACTGCAGAACCTAATAAGTTTGATAAGTTTTTGCCTCAAGCCAAAAAGATCGTCGAATCATTAGAAATTCTAGAATAATTATCGCTAATTATTTCAAAGATCTTCTCTAAATCCTTCTCCTTGTTGTATTCTTTCGGTCGGGTTGCTGGGTTCGGTTGGTAGTTGCCGATCGCTAGGAATGCTGGGTCGATCGTTGGAGTCGGCAGGAAGATCGATTTCAGTTTCTGAAGAGGACTGTCGCAATAGCAAATAGACACCAATACTAATTATTAAACCTAAAACTACGATTAAACTAACAATTACTTTCTTTGAAGATTGAGCCGATTTAGCTGGAGATTGAACTTTAACCTCTGATTGGTTTAATCGGTTGCTAAAGGCGATCGCTTCCTGACTTTCGTTTGCTAGTAAATGGTTAGAGACGGGTTCGTCTCCCGTCGAGGCTGTAACTGGGCTTGGTTCCGATCCTGATTTAGCAGAAACTCGAACCTCAGTTGTTTCAACTGCATCGGTAGCAAAATACTGAAAATCCGTCGTTATCGACTGAGGCTTAGTCATATTTGCAGTCGGCAATCTATCCAAAGCTTCTAGAACTTCGGTTGCAGATTGATAACGATCTTTAAAATGATAGTGCGTCATCTGGGTCAGAATTTGAGTTAACCCAGAACTCACCTTAGATTCCCAAATAATTTCTCCTTCTTCGTCTTCCTCTAAATCTATGGGTAAAATACCCGTTAATGCTTGGATCGCCATGATTCCCAAAGCATACAGATCGCTAGTAGGACGAGGTTTTCCCCTGGCTTGTTCTGTCGGCATATAGCCTTGTGTCCCTACTGCAACAGTCAATTGACCGAGATTAGTTTGTTGTCCTTGTAGTACTTGCTTGACCGTGCCAAAATCTACCAAGACTAACTTGCGATCGCCTTGGCGACGAATCAGATTATCGGGTTTAATATCGCGGTGAATTACTCCTTGGGCATGGATAAACTGCAAAATATTGAGAACATCTCGTAATAGATCGATTACTTGTCTTTCCGACCAAACCTCACCTTGCTCTAATTCTTTTGCCAGGATCTCACCTTTAATATATTGCTGTACTAGATAAAACTTTTCTTCTTCTTCAAAATAGGCTAAAAGTGCAGGAATTTGCGCGTGATGTCCTAAAATATGCAATGTAGAGGCTTCTGTCTTAAACAGTCTTCTAGCCACGTCCAAAAACTGCGGACTGGAACTTTTAAGATACAGCTGTTTTACCAGACAGATATCTTTGCCTGGTATTTGGGTGTCCTCTGCTAAATAGGTTCTGCCAAATCCACCCTCGGCAAGATACTCAATAATTTTATAACGAGAGCCTAAAATCTTTCCCTTCACAGTTGAGTATTCACAGTTGAATATTGGTTGGAGTTTGATGACAATTAAAGTACATTAGTATCTTATATCTTAAACCAACAATTTAAATGATAATTAAATAAGATTAAATAACAACTAAATAATAATACCTTTTTAGGTGGATTATTGGTTTTTCGGACAGAGCTTTTGTCCGCCCGCTAATTCCAATTCTGGGATTTAAACGGCACAATAAAGAAACAAGTCTCCACTGTTACACAATTTAATGTAAACAGGGCGATCGCATTGCATTAGAGGTAAGTTAGATTGGACGAATCATATCAAGACTATATTAACCGAGTAGCTAGGTTAACCCTGCCCAGTGCTTGTTCGATACAATTGCAAACTATTCAGCAGTCTCCCAAATTTGTCGATGGCAAACCAGTCGATTTTCCCGGCTATAGTGTAATTACACCACCAGCAAAAGAAGATCGAGCTAATCAAGATTTTTATCGTCAAGTAGAGACCATACAACAGCAATTGTCTCAACAACTAGAAGCAAATTTTTTTATTCCCCTGCCAGCCAGCAGTTTTCATTTTACCCTGGCAGACTTGATCTGGGACGAAATTTATCGTCAAGTTGTCGCAGCAAATCCTGACTTCGATCGGCAATTACAACAACAAATTACCAGCAGTTTTCAACAATACCAAGAGTCAATCTCCAGTCAAAAACCTCTGACTTGGCAATTGTGGGGCGCGATCGCCAGACCTAGAGCGATTATGGCTTGTTTGGTGCCAAAAGACCAAGAAAGTTATGATTCGGTAGTAAAATTGCGTCGTTTCCTCTATCAAAATGCCGGTTTAATCGGCTTGGGGATAGAACAACAGTACGATCTGACGGCTCATATTACTCTGGGGTATTTCGATCGGATACCGCCTCGGCTAAATCGCGATCGCCTTTGTATTGTGCTGTCTCAAATTAACGATCGTCTGGTAGAAAGCGAACTGCCAGTATTTACCCTCCAAGAAGTACAATTACGCAAGTTTGAAAATATGATTGAATATCAGCGTCAACCAGATTGGGCAAGGGTACAATTGGGCGTGTAAGCGGGGTCTAGATTAAAAAATAGATGAACAACCCTTTAAATCATCCGATTGTCGAGCAAAGTTTTGCGATTATCGACCGAGAAGTAGGAGAACATAAATTAGACCCCCAAGAATATGCGATCGCCAGACGGGTAATTCATGCTACTGCCGATTTTGAATATCTAAAACTATTGCGTTTTAGTTCGGGGGCGATCGATGCTGGTATTGCTGCAATTAGATCGCAAGTGCCGATTGTGACGGATGTAACTATGGTCAAACAGGGTATTAGCAGCCTGGTGGCAAAAACTTTTAATAATCCTGTAATTGCTGCTGTCGAACAGGCAGAAATTGCCGCTCCAGGTAAAACACGCACCGAAACAGGTTTGCTGAGGTGTTGGTCGAAGTACCCCGAAGCGATTTATGTCATTGGTAACGCGCCTACCGCCCTCCTCGCCCTTTGTCAGCAACTATCAAACTCCTCTACTGTTCCAGGATTAGTTATCGGTGTTCCCGTTGGTTTTGTCTCTGTAATTGAAGCTAAACAAGCACTGGCAGAATTAAGAGTACCTCAAATTTCAATTGAAGGCAGAAAAGGAGGTTCTCCCGCAGCAGCTTCTATTCTCAATGCTCTGTTGATTTTGGCATCTTAAATTAATTCATTGAAAAGTTTCACTTCGCAAATTGAGAAAAACCCCATGGCTCGAACTCAAGTATCTTTTGCCACTTGTAACCTCTACAATATCAACTTACCAGGACTGAAGATGTATGACGACACTGATGGCTGGAGCGAGGAGGAGTTCGAGCTCAAAATCCAATGGATGAGTAGCTTAATTAGTAAGGTTAAGGCGGATATTTGGGGTTTTCAAGAACTTTGGCACTATCGGGCATTAGAAGAGGTTTTTGAGGGGGCTGAATTAAGGGATAACTACCGTTTGCTCGCTCCTGAAGACCATAAGGGTGGAGGAATTCTTTGTGCGGGGGCAGTACGCCCAGATCTTTTAGTCGGCGAATCTATTCTTTTCCGTCTGTTTCTAGAGATTATTTTGACAGGCCAATTTTGACCCGCGCTAGTAGATCGGCAAAACGAAATGGTTTGGCAACGTAATCTGTGACTCGATCGCTAAATTCTGCTAAACCATTGGAAACGTTATCGTTAGCACTGACAATAATGATTATTAAGGGAGTAGAACTTGCTTCTAATTCTTTTAATACTGTCCAACCGTCTTTGATTGGTAATCCTAAATCTAGTAATAAAAGATCGAATTGACCGCTCAAAGCCAACTGTAAGGTCTCTTCTCCGTCATGAGCGATCGCAGTATCATAGCCATTTTTTTCTAATCCTTTTTTGACAAAGGCGGCCAAGCGTTTTTCGTCTTCGGCAATCAGAATACGAGTCATATATTATGTGCGCGCTCAAAGTAAATAAACGTCGATATTTAGATTACATCAAGATGACATATTTTACTGTTTTGCTAACAAAACAACAAAATATGAGGATTTGCTTATTTTTTGAGTCGATAACCCATCCCTCTAACAGTTTCGATCAGATTGCTGCCAATTTTTTTGCGTAGATATCCGACATAAACATCAACAATATTCGAGCCTGGATCGTAATCATAACCCCAGACATGATCTAGCAACTGTTCGCGACTCATTACCTGTCCTGAATGTCGCATAAAGGTTTCGAGTAAGATAAATTCTCTGGCGGGTAACTCAATTTCTTTTTGTTCGATCTGTACTTTGCGGGTGCGTAAATTGAGCAATAGATCGTCAACTCTTAATTCTTCGGTTTCTCTGCTCTGACTGGGTTGTTGATGAGAGCGCAGACGCAAGCGCACTCTAGCTAATAGCTCTTCAAAACTAAAAGGCTTGGTGACATAATCATCAGCACCACCTTCTAAACCAGCTACCTTACACCTAATGTCGTCACGAGCAGTGAGGATAATAATCGAAAGTGTTGCTCCTTGTCCGCGCAACTCTTCTAAGACGGTTAGCCCATCTTTGACTGGTAGTCCCAAATCTAATAGTAGTAGATCGAAGTCGCCACTGAGTACCATATCGATTACTTCTGTACCAGTTTCGGCGATCGCGGTAGTATATCCCTTAGCCTTCAGCCCTTTTTCGATAAAAGCTGCAATGCGTGGTTCGTCTTCGGCAATTAATATTCTACTCATCAGAATTGAGAAATCAGTCAAAGGTTAATTGTATTTTTTTTCTATTGTTGCTTCTATCGGTAAAGTCAAAGTAAAAGTAGAACCTATACCCAGTTTGCTATATAATTCAACTTTGCCACCGTGAGCTTGAGCGATCGCCTGGACAATAGATAGTCCCAAACCCGCACCATCCGAACGACGACGACTTTTGGCAGCACGGGCAAAACGTTGAAAGATCCGGTGCCGATCTTCGGGGGCAATTCCCAAACCCATATCCCGAACCCAAAAACGAACATAACCATCTTCTATAGCCGAACCGAGAGCAATAGTATCGGTCTCATTAGTATGTTGTACCGCATTAATAATTAAATTCATCATCGCTTGCGTAATGCGCTGATGATCGCCGATCGTATTTCCAGAAGCTTTATGGTCTAATTGCCAATTGCGAGAGGCTATTGCTTGGGCTTTGGAGTATAGTTCCTCTGTAAACTGAGTTAAATCGATCGTATCTAGTTCTAAAAACTCTCGGCGTTCAGTTTTCGCCAACAAAATCAAATCCTCTACAAAACGGGTCATGCGATCGAGTTCGTCAAGCACCAAAGCAATAGTTTCTTTTCTTTCTTGAGGATCGTCATCTAATAATTCTAGATGACCGCGAATAATCGTAATTGGAGTACGTAACTCATGACCTGCATCATTGATAAACTCGCGCTGAGTTATAAATGAAGCCTCTAGGCGATCCATCATGCGATTAAATGTTGTCGCCAATTTTCCCATCTCTCCAGAACTGTTAACGGGAATTCTCCGACTGAGATCGCTGTCATCGATCGAACTAGCGGTTTGAATCAAAGAACTGATTGGTTGTAAGACTTTGCCCGCAGCTATCCAGGCTAAAATCAACCCGATAACGAAAGCAACAATTAATACTTGAATGACAATAACCACTGCTTCTAGAGCTTCTTCCTTTTCTCCATCGACGATCAGAGCAACTATCAAAACACCAACAGGTTTATCATCAATAACCAATAGTTCAGTTTCGTAGACCATCTTGCCAAATTGAGGATCTTCGATTGCTTGTTGTTTTTTGATAGGCTCGTTTGTCCTCGCCAATCGAGCGAGTAATTGAGAATTGCGGTTGATGACCTTTGGTAGCCCAGCAGGACTAGCACGATAAAACTCACCGTCAATGGTGGCAATTAAAAAAGTTTTATCGGCAGGTATTTTGTAAAGTAAAAAATCATCAAAAACCTGGGCAGCTTTTTCTTGAGGAGAGTCGTCTGTGGTTAAATCTGTCTTAGCCAAGGACTCTTGAAAGGATTCAAATTCTTCTTGGAGGTCTTCTTCTACTCTTAGATCTACCTGAACGAAAATAATCCTAGTAAAGATAGGAATTGATAGTCCTACCAAAACAGCCATCAGAAAAATATACCAAGCAAAGATTCTGGTTCTGGCTTCGCCGAAAATACCATGGGATACAGCTAATTTAGTTGATTTTGAATCAGCGGATTGAGACTTCATGGGGTAAGAAGACAGTAAAGCAAGTTCTGCCTGGTTCTGATTCTAAGGTAATTGAGCCACGATGACGATTTTCTACGATCCTTCTCACAGTATCTAAACCCAAACCCGAACCTTTGCCAATAGATTTAGTAGTAAAAAATGGCTCGAAAATACGAGAATGGATTTCTGTTGGGATACCTGACCCATAATCAATGATTTTGATAGCAATAAACCTATGCTTATTGAGAGTAATAATTTCGATTGTACCCCGTCCCGAGATCGCATCAATACTATTATCGATTAAATTTGTCCAGACCTGATTTAATTCGCTGCCGTATGCCTGGATTTGAGGCAAAGAGCGATCGTAGTTACGTTTGATTTCGATTCCTTGTTTTAACTTATGAGACAGTAGTTGTAAAGTATCTTCTAATCCCTGATGGATGTCTACTAGCTGTTTCGCGCCTCGGTCTAAATGAGAATAGGAGCGCATTGACTGGACTAGTTGCGAAACTCTTCGCGCTCCTCTCAGTCCCGCCTGAACCATGGTCATCACTTCAAAAGAAAGAGCCAGCCAACGTACTCCCATATCCCTTAGTTCTGTAGTTTCATCGCGCCAGCGTTGAGTCAGTTCGCTTAACAGTTGAGGTGAGATATTTCCTGCTGCTAGGGGTTCGGCTAGTTTCCAGGCTTCATCTACTCCATAATCTTCCAGCCAATCTAAGATGGCATCTTCTCGCTCCATCAACTTCAAAGGATCGCCACGACGGTTAATAATAAAATCATAGCCATCATCTCTTGCCTGAATCCATTTGGCGGTATGTTCCTCTTCTACGTTGCGCTGTCCGTAAACCAAGTTCATCCGTTGTAGCTCTAGCATTGCTGGAGTAATATCCTGAAGTGCGCGTACTACTGCGGTGGCAGGATTATTTAGTTCGTGAGCTAATCCTGCTGCTAACGTCCCCAAAGCAGCCATCTTTTCCCGATTTTGAATAAAAGACTGCAATCCTTTGACTCGACTCTGTATGGTCTTAAATACGGTTCGTTCAAAGTCCCGACAATAATGGGTTAGTTCCAAAAAATCTTCGGAGGTAATTTCGTAGGCTAGACAGTCCGTCAATGCCCTTAAGGTAACTGGGACGGGATCGTCGGTCATAATTTGAATTTCCCCAAAAAACGAGGGTGCATGATGTTGTCCGATCGGCATCTCCACCCCTTCACTAAAGCGGGTAATTCCAATATTGCCCACAGTTAAAATAAAAAAACCACGATGAGGATCTCCCTCTTTGACTAAAGTTTCTCCTTTAGCCAAGTTAATTTCAGTGGCGCGATCGCATAGCCACTCCAGGCGATCGCTCTCTAGCTTTTGAAATAATTCCAGCCTCAGAAGCTCTTGGGAACAAAGCATATTCAAACATATCTAGTTAAAACTTGTTAGTTTTAAGATATCGTTTTTTTTAAGTAAAATTACCAATAATCCGATAAATACTCAATGTTTGCTGACTACTGACTGGGCAATGGAAACGTCAAGATCGCCAAAATAGATACTGAAGGCAATTAATAGATGTTCTAAGGTTTTGATGACCCAAGGTACATCTTGAATCATGTCTAGCTGATAGTAATTAACAATTGAAGCTATCTTCTTTTCTAAATCTGTCTTTGATTCGGGACAAATTAACGCAATTTTAATTAAAATCATCGCCACCTGAGCCGTACCTAAATTAGCAACTAGCTCTGTAAATTTTTGAGTTTTTGTAGGAGTATGTACGTCAATAATCAAAAAACTAAATAATTGACGACAAGTCTGTAAAATCAGCGTCTTATTAATCGGCTTATTGTTGGACTGAGGAAAAATTTGTTCGAGTTTTGTCTGTAGTTTGGGTTTAAACTGATAATTATTTCTAGGTTGGATATTTTCAGTGAGAAATAAATATAAATCCTGTTTAAATAATTTATAAGAATTACGAAGTTGATTATCTATACTGAAGCATCGCGATCGCTCTTTAATTGTTTGACGATCTAGTTTGCCTAAATACTGACTTAAAGCGACTTTAAAGGCTTTCTCGGACAGTAAAGATGGATTTTCTACTCTAGTAAGTACCTTTCCCGCTCCTTTGGATAAAAGTTTTAGGCGGGCTATTTGTTTGAGACGAAAACGATAGATAATGTGTTGTGATAATCTAAATTCAAAGTCTTGTTGACGCTGACGTTGTAGTGACTGAATTAAATTATTTAATTGTTCTAGTCCTGGATTTTCTGGAGTAAAATACTGATATAAATAGGTGTAGCGAGCCAAGTAGGTATTAATAATAGTGTCAAATCTATTTTTACTATTGGCTACTCCATCAGTTGCTATTTCATTTGCCACAACTAGGTTGGCAATTTCTTGAGGATTAATAATTGCTAAAACTCCTCTCAGTTGCAAATACGACGGCGATCGCTGATAGTCTTGGATGAGTTTGATTAATTGTTTGCGACGGCGATCGTAAGATTTTGTCCGATTGATAAGATCTATAGTATTTAGTAATTGAGGTATGTAAGATAGCGAGTCAGGATTTTCTAGCCAACAATTCAGTATTAGATAAAAACAGTGACTAAAGATTGTCGGGAATTGTTGTTGACCGATAGGAGAAAAAATAATCTTTTCTAGTGCTTTAGACAACTGGAGATTCTCATGTTTTCCCTGGGTAAATAAGCTTCTAAACTCCCTCATTAGGATCTCAGGTTGTTGACGAGTTGCACGATGACACAAATAATTATAAATAACCTCACTTTCTCTCTCTATTGGTTGTGGCGAACTATTTGTATTTTTAATCACTGACAGCTATCAAGATGAGGCCTTCTGTCATATATTAACCTTAGATAATCTGAATTTGAAACTTGTTGAGCTAGGTGTAAAGTTAGCGGTAAGCTCTAGGCTATAAACTGTAAGCTGTTAAGTCTATGTTGCTCTATAGAACTTATGAGTCAACTTAACCGAAAAAAGCCAAGTCAAAAAACATCTTCTGCTAATAAAATTAGCAATTTGCTACGCGACTGTCGTAAACATAATCTGTTTAATTTCTTCTAGATTTAACCTAGTTTCTATTTCCTTTGCAGACAGGCTAATTCTTCCGACCTTCTTTATCTCTCTCCAACCTACGATCATGCTTCCTGTTTGGGCAGAGAATTACTAGATGTAAAACGTCAAGTTCGTTCTGTAGAATCCTATGCCAAGAAATGTATTTCAGCATTCTATCGAAATGTCAACGACAAAAAACCTTTGAGAACATTTGAATTATTCAGTGAATTAGCCAATCGATATCCTGCAACCGCCCAAGTCTGGTTAAATCGACTTGCGAGTATCTCCAAGGAAAATATAGACTTAATCTTACCAGCAGTACCTCAAACAAGAATTTCTCCTATAGCAGCAAAATTCGCTCAAGACATTTTGATATTCAATCGAGATCGTCTCTTATCCTTACAAAAATCATGAAACCTAAGCAACCAAAAACCTTATTTCTCGCATGGCAGGATTATGAAAGTCGGTTTTGGTTTCCCATCGGTAGATTAACTTTTGATAGCGAGCGATATCAATTTGTCTATATTAAAGGAGCAGAAGATGCCAAACAACAGTGTGGATTTCAACCTCTAATTTCTTTTCCTCAATGGGATAAAGTCTATTATTCAACTAATTTATTTCCTATTTTTGCCAATCGTTTAATGTCCCGTTCTCGTCCTGAATATAAAAGTTTTGTCGAACGGTTAAATGTTCCTCTAGATAATGACGATCCAATGGTGCTACTGGCTCGAAGTGAAGGCAAAAGAGAAACCGATTCTCTAACAGTATTTCCCCGTCCCGAAGCAAATCAAGAAGGTAAATACGAACTACATTTCTTGGCTCACGGACTGCGCTATTTACCCGAAGGTGCGATCGCACTTATCGAACAGTTTCAAGTAGGGGATAAATTATGGTTAGCTCATGAGTTCCAGAACGAATACGATACAAGAGCTTTGACTCTCAATACCCAAGATCATTATATTGTGGGTTATTGTCCCCGTTATTTGTTGAGTAATATTTTTGATGTTTTAATGCAAAGTCCACAATTAGTAGATGTACGAGTTGAGCGGATTAATTATTCTCCTACTCCTTTGAGGTTTCGGTTGTTGTGTAAAATGACTTATTCTACTTTGGATGATGTGCAACCTTTTTCTCAAGATGAATATCAACCAATAGAGAAAGAGGCGTTGCTGAATAAGTAATGATTTACGCGCTCGCGGGAATAGTTTTGAACTTAAGATAGTGGAGTAACAGACGAATTGAATATCCACAGTATTTCAATAATGTTTTATTAGAGCGATGCCTTCGGCTAGCTGAGTCTTCGACTTGTGCCGCGAAGCAAATCCTTTAGGGCTTCGCAAACGCAATCGCGCCTCTAGCCAAAGTAGAATACTAGTCTGTTAACTTTGATTTGAGGGATAAATATTAATAAGTATCTCCCTCTGCCTCCCCTGCTTCCTCTGCCTCCCCTGCTTCCTCTGCCTCCCCTGCCTCCCCTGCT
>JASJEI010000169.1 GCA_030064795.1 Pleurocapsa sp. MO_226.B13
GAAACACGGGCGATGAAACGGGTAGAAATCGACGACGCAGCTGAAGCCGATCGCATCTTTACAGTTCTTATGGGCGATCGCGTTGCCCCCCGTCGGGAATTTATCGAAACCAATGCACCTAAGTTAAATCTGGACGATCTGGATATTTAGTGTTTGTCGTTTTACTCATAAGCCAAAATATTTACGCATAAGTTAAGATATTTACGCATAAGCCAAAATATTTTTACTCATAAGCTGAAATAGTAGATAATTATAGAGTATCTCTTAATTATATGGGATGCTCTATGATTATTTCTGAACAAAAACGCAAGAGTCGTAAGTACAAACAGATTACTGGCAATTTTAGTAGCTGCAAGATGAGAACGAGTGTATCCTATTTTTCATTGTTGCAAAAAGACTTTATGTACTGGTTAGAGTTCGATCCTGATGTTGTGTCGTACACTACATCCACCGCTCCACTGGAATGTTACGACAATGGCAAACAAAAACTCTATGTTCCTGATTTTCAAGTCATCCGCCACCGAAAGAGGCAGATTAGGGAATTCCCAAAAATAAAAACGCCCAAATAAGATGGTCAACTAAATATTGCGATCGCAGAAAATAAAAGACTAATGCCGGAACTGACAGAATCCTTCAAGTCGTTGTTAATTGAGACAGCTCAACATCTCAAAGGTCATCAAAGAAGGCGATTTATGGCCTTGACAGTCCAAGAGTTAGGAAAAGGAGGTCAACGTCTGGCAGAAAGAGAGTTGGGATGGAATAGAGACTTAATCCGAAAAGGAACAAGAGAAGTAGAAAGTGGTATTGTTTGCCTTGATGCCTTGACAGCAAGAGGAAGAAAGCGTGTAGAAGTTCGTCTCCCGAATTTAATACCAGACCTCAAAAATATCGTTGATAGTCAAAGTCAAACCGATCCTAGTTTCAAAAGTAATCGATTGTATACGAGACTGAGTGTAGCTGAAGTTCGCCGTCAACTTATCAAACAGAAAGGGTATTCGTCCGAGGAGTTACCCTGTGATGAAACTATTCGTAACCGATTAAATCATCTCGGCTATTATCCCAAAAAAGTAGCTAAGACGAAACCTCAAAAAAAATTCCTGAAACCGATGCCATCTTTGAGCAATTAGCATTGATTAATCAAGAAGCAAATGATGACTCAACAATTTTCAGGCTGTCATTAGATGCTCTTTGCAACAGTCAAAATTGGTCCTTTTTCCAGAGGGGCTAAAAATCGAGTCGAAACGGAAGCTTGTGACCATGACTTTTCCAATTCTGCCAAACTAACTCAGAGATGGTATTTTTCTGCCAGAGTTAGATGAATTATTTATCTATTGTACTACTTCCAAAGTAACCAGTGATTTTATGGTTGATCTTCTTGAAAGCTGGTGGGAGAGTCATCGCCACCGTTTTGCCCAGATTCAAACCTTGGTACTCAATCAAGATAATGGACCGGAAAATCATTCTCGACGGACTCAGTTTATGAAACGAATGGTGGAATTTGCTCATAAATATCAACTGAATCTAAGACTAGCTTATTATCCGCCCTACCATAGTAAATATAATCCCATTGAGCGCACTTGGGGAGTATTGGAAAATCATTGGCGTGGAAACATTCTAGATGATATTTCTACTGTCATCAATTTCGCTCAAACCATGACCTGGAAAGGTCATCACCCGACAGTTAAGCTAGTGACAGAAACTTATCAAACAGGAATTAGACTAACAAAATCTGAAATGGTAGAGATCGAGAATCAAATTCATCGTTCACCTGAATTGGGTAAATGGTTTGTCGATATTCTGTACAATTCAGTTTGATTTTGGAATGATTTTTTCTTTGGAAGTCCCTAAACTATCCTTGAGCCACTCTAACTGCTCCCAGTCGGTAACTGCTTGCTGTTTATTTAGCTGTTTTTCGATATCGCGCTGACTTTCGGCAATATGCTCTAGTTTGGCGTAATAGTCATCAATTTGTTCGGCATCGTCAGAATTATTGTAGTCGAGTCGGTCTATTGCCTCTCGGATTTTTTGTTCGCGATCTTCTAATTCACTCTGACGCTCTAATAGTTTTTTTCTTTTGGTTGCACCTTCGGCTGTATCGGGTATTACTAAGGGTTGATTGAAAGTATTGGAATCTAAGGCAAAAAAATCAATCCCGCCATAACGGAAAGTATAATAACGATTGGGCAAGCGAGTAAATTTTCCTGGTTGATAATTTAAACAGCGATCGCCTGTAAATTCGGCAGTATAGTGAGTATCTAGGTGTTTTTTTAAATTCTCCTGATTCTTGATTGCGATCGAATAATCTAAAAACGCTTTAGCATAGGCATTGCCACAATCAGAGCCATGCCAGCCCACATCCAAATCAATTTGACCGCGAAACAAACGCCGAGGCAACCAAGTCGCCTGTGCCAAGATACCATAAATCAGAGGTAAGTCGTAGTAATCATGATTTCCAGGAACTACAAAAAAAGGTAGCGTAAAGACGAGCTTGTCATACTCAAGTTGTTGGGGATTGTCTCCCCCAAGTAAAAATTCCTGATAGGGTTGGATAAAATTGCGCTGATAGTACTCGCTAGAACCTACCTGATACACCACATCACCAGTATGGAGAATAAAGCGTGATGAGGAATGTTCTAGCATCATCTCGGCGATTTTGCGTTGGGGATGATGTTTGAGGTGCGATCCGCAACCACTATCTCCAATTACCAAAAAAGAAAAATTAGGATTATCTACCTCATCGTCATCAATTACCAGTTTAGTTTGAGCGATCGCTCTTTCTTTGAGTAATTTTTCTTGCCAGCGCACTCGACGCTTCATCTGGTTGATTTTTACCGATATATCAGGATCTTTAACAAATTGCATTTAAGTTAATGTCTAACGGTTATTTCTAATTTCTAGACACTGGAATCTCCAGCATGATTATGACCTATATTGTTTTGCTTTTTAATTAAAAATGACTAAAAACCCCCTAATCCACTTGGTTATCAGTCCTTGGGAGATTCCAAGACTCGCATTGGAATTACCTCAACTCGAAGCTCGATCGGACGACGAATTTTTTGACTGATAAACTTTCTCAGGCGATCGATATCTTGTTGAGAAATAGAATCTAGAGGTGCGGTTACTTCTATCACTATTTCTAAATAATTGCCACTGGGAACTACCGTAATTAATTCAATGTTTGCATTGGTAAAGATTTTTGTTTCTTTAACGATCGAGTCCGATATTTGAGAGGTTACATTCTTTTTGATAATCAGATCTCGCATCGATAAGGTCAAGGGAATACCCAAAGCAAACATCACCACAGTAGACATAGCTAGTCCGTGCTTGGCACGATCGAGGTTGCCATAGGATTGAAACAAAAATACCAAACCACCAAAAAAGATAATACAGGTTAGGTTGGTGAGAAACAACAAAGATGAACCAAGAGCGATGTTTTCTTCTCCCAAAGACAAACCAATACCAATTACACTTAAAGGTGGAACTAAAGCTACGGCAATCGCTACTCCTGGAATAGCATCAGCAATACTACGACGAGTTTGGGTAAAAGCCCCCGCCATCCCTGCTGCTGTAGCAATACCAAAATCAAGTAGAGTCGGATTGGTACGAGAAAGTATCTCAGAATCAACAGTTTCTAAACCAATAATCGAAGCAGTCAACCAAGAGGCGATCGTAGTCAAAATTACACCTTTTAAGAGGGTAAAACTGGAGCGACGTAGTAGTTTGCGATTACCCATAGAGATCGAAAAAGCCATCCCGATAATTGGCCCCATTAAGGGTGCAATAATCATCGCTCCGATAATAATTGCTACGCTGTTAGCCAGTAAACCCAGAGTAGAAATAATTGCCGACAAACCCAGCATAAAGTGAAAGCTAAAGGATGGGACGGATAAACGCCATAAGCTGCGATTGAGACTGGCAATAGGAGTAGGTTTTTCTTTAATCCAATGCCAGTTTCCGTTGTCAAGATGCCAAAGTTTTTTTAAGTTTAGGGCGCGATTGATTTTTCGCAGCAGATATCTAATGCGGGTAACATACCGAGGACTAAAAGTAAGTATAACTGTCATGGTTTTTTAAGCAAAAAAAAAGGAAGGTATGTATTAATAGTTGAGTATTAGGCATCGATGGGATTTAGCTGCATCATTTGCCAAGTGACAAAAGTCCCCACTGGACTCCAAAGTAAGTAGGGAACTAATAGCCAAAAGGCAGTAGTCGAAATCGGCAAAACTGTTATCGCCAAAATCGCTCCAAAAAAAAACCCAGTCCCGCCAATAATTGTTCCTACTTTGAGACTGCGAGTTTTGCACATGACTAGGGTATACAGAGAAATCGCTATTTCTACCAAGATATAAAAACCCATTAACATCCAAGTATACTTAGTACCTGGATTTGCTTCCCAAACGTTATAAGCAGACCAAGCACCGCAAATAAAGACAATCGTCCATATAATTGGAATTGCCCATTCAAAAGTTAACCAGTCTGGACGGCGTAAACGTTTAAACCAGCGAAAATCTCTACTAGAGATAAAGCGATTACAAGTAAAGGGAATAGCAAGGGTGACAATACCAATTGCTAACCACGAAGGAATCATAATTGTTTTTGGTTAAGAGGATAGGTTTAATTGGCTTAGTTTCTGGGGAATTGTTCGATCCAATTTGGATCGAGAGCAAATTCTACAAGCTAATATTAAGTATTATTAACGGCACTTTATAATGCTGTATTTTAAGCTAAACTATCCTCTTCCTTTAGATAGAAACTTTAGTATTCATAAATTTCTGCTTCGAGATAGTATCTCTCTATAAATCTTTCATCGCCCCATTTGTTATTTTCTACAGTTGCTTCTAAATCTAATAGCTGGGGTTCAGAAATCCTATATTCTCCAAGTTCTTGAATTTCATCTTCGATCGAGAGGGATTCATCTACGCCAGAAAAATTCCATTCCTCGTCTTTACCTGCTTGTATATCTTCTAAGTAACCCGATTGCGAGATCTTAGTTTGAGCATTTAAAGGCAAACTACAAGTAATAGCTAGCATTGTTCCTGTAGAGATTGCCAAGAGAGCGATTGTTTTTCGAGAAATATTGACCATGGCAAATAAGATATTAATAAACAAATTTAATTACTCATAACATAAATAATTAAATTAATTTAGGCTTCCCCAGACGGTTAGATATTGCCATCTATCGTTAGATAGAAAACTAAGTAGATAAAGAAAGCAGAGGAAGGAACAAGAAATGACAACTAACTACTAACTCCGAACTCCGAACTCCGAACTCCGAACTTTTATTTAGTTCCTAACTCCTATTACGACGCTCTACTCTTAACTATCAATTGCCAAACATAATTCTCGAAAACGATCGCCTCGCTTTTCAAAACTAAGATATTGGTCGAAGCTGGCACAGGCGGGAGAGAGTAAGACGACTTTGGCTTGAGTTTCTAGGGCGATGGGCAAACTTTGAGCGACAGCATTTTCCATAGTCTCGACAATTTTATAGTTACTAAATCCTAGCTCGTGTAGTCGCGAAGCAAAAACCGGTGCAGCTTCACCGATGAGTAAGACAAAGGCAGCTTTGGTTTGAATACTATTAAGCCAAGATCTATCGTCTCCTGTTTTAATCTTACCCCCTGCAATCAAAATTACTGGTGCTTCGACGGAGTTTAAACCTACTTCCGCAGCATCGTAATTGGTAGCCTTACTGTCATTGATAAATTTAACGCCTCGATGAGTACAGATATATTCGAGACGGTGTGGTACGCCAGTAAAAGAAGTTATTGCCGAGGCGATCGCACTTTTATCTATTCCCGCTAATTTGGCTGCTGCCACGGCGACTAACAGATTTTGCAAATTATGTTCTCCAGGCATTTTAAACAGCGACATGGGGGCAATAAGTTCGCCAAATGCCACGATCCAAGCATCCTCGATATAAACTTCTACACGGCGGTTGTCATCAAAGCTATTTTTGCCCCGAATACTCGTCCAAATTACCTCCTCACCAAATTCCAATCCTGATGAGCGTAAAAAGCGATCGTCTCCATTGATAATTTTTTGCCTACAGCGACGAATTAAGGAAGCCTTGATCTGATAATAATTTTCTAGAGTTTTATGTCTACTGAGATGATCGGGAGTGAAGGTAGTTAAAATTCCAATTTGCGGTGTTAAGGTTAGGGAAGATTCAATCTGATAACTACTCAATTCAGCAATAATCCAATCAAAAGCGCGATCGTCGGCAAGATTTAGGTTTTGAATAGCCAACTCACAAGCTGCATTACCAATGTTGCCACAGGCAGGAGCATTTAATTCATCGGCCTGAAAAATTGCTGCTGTCAACGCAGTGGTAGTAGTTTTACCATTCGTCCCCGTAATTCCAACCCAGGGAATACGATTGAGATAACGCCAAGCTAACTCAATTTCGCCGATAGTCTCAATGCCTTGCTTTCTAGCTGTTTCTAAGGGGGCAATATCCCAAGGAACACCAGGACTGACCACAATAGAATCTGGAGTGTTATCTCCTTCTAAAGTGACACTACTATCAAGTTTAATGGTGATTCCTGCTTCGGTTAGCTGTTGTTGTGATGCTCGTAATCGATCCGCGTTGGCTCTTAAGGCGATCTGTTCTTCTGTTGCCGAATCTACTAAGGTTACTTGCCAACCGTCCTTTTTGAGCAATCTTGCAGCAGCAATTCCCGATCTTCCTAAACCAATAATTTCACTCTTCATCAATCAAGTAATTAGTGTTTTGCTAAACTGTGTAGCTCTATCGCCGATGATTAACTTACCAAACTTTTTCTTGACTTAACACTTATTACTTAAGAATAAACAGGATTTAGTACGATCTGGATTTTTTGCTCACAATAATTAAAGTAATTGCTAGCATCAAAATATCTAAGATAATTTCTAGATTTAATTAACTGTTAATAATCAAGACAAACAATTTAAAATCATGTCACCAGAACTGACTCAAAAGAAATGTACTGCTTGCAGTGGCGACTCTTCCCCAGTAAGTCAAGCGGAAATCGAACAACTCAAACCCCAGATACCAGAGTGGGAAATCAAAGACGAGAATGGTCAATCGCGCTTACAGCGAGTTTATCAGTTTTCTGACTTCAAACAAGCCCTAGACTTTACTCAGCAGGTAGGAGAGAAAGCCGAAGCAGAAGGGCATCATCCTGCGTTGTTAACAGAATGGGGTAAAGTAACCGTAACCTGGTGGACTCATGCCATTAACGGTTTACACGAAAACGACTTTATCATGGCAGCTAAAAGCGATGAAATAGCCGATGCTATGGGTAAGAAATAATTCAGGTAAAATTTCAGAAACTACATACAAAACTGAAGACACCCACTCTAACCCCACAGCCTATTTTGATTGACCAGGAGGAATAAAACGAATTTCAATTCTGCGTCTGGCTTCATCTGGCTTGCGATTAATGGGTGCTAGCTTTCCTGAAGGCAAATATAGTTGCGCTGCAGAATAGGCGCGAAATTCCACGTCTTGTAGTCCAGTTTTTTGTAATTCTTGCACCACTGCTAAAGCTCTCATTAGCCCTAGATCTGCATTTGAACCTGCCGATAGTTTGCTGACTGGTTGTGTTCCTTTAGCTACTATTTCTAAGGTTTTATCGAGATTACTATTGTTGTTAATTCCTTCGCCATCTGTATGTCCGATTATTTGTATAAAATCGATTTCTCTCGATTGTAAAATTTTATTTATTTCTGGAGCGATTTTGATAGATATATGATTTTTTAATTGTGGGTTTAGCTCGGCACTTCCTGAGTTAAATTTAAATTTTCCCGATCTTTCATCGATGACAATTGGCGATGCAGATTGTAGACGTTTGTTAGCTTTTTGTAGATCTTGATTTAGTTTTTGAGATTGGAATAGTATTAGTAAGAGTAACAAACATAAAATCATAAAAGCATTTGACATTAAATCGGTAAATGATTGGAAAATGCTGCTAGATTGTGTTGTTGGTTGCGATGTGTATAGGGAACGTCTGGACATTTTTTAGTTCGCGCAAAGAGGTCAGACCCCGCGTCGCCTCCAGGCGCAAGGGAATGCTGACCTAGCAAAGGCACAAAGAAGTTATTGGTTAGCTTTAGTAAGTTGTTTTAGAAGATTTTGTTGAATTTTTATGTTGGGTTTTGAAGTTGTTGGTTTTGTTGGTTAGATTGTTGCTAAGATTATTGAGATTGAAATGAATTTGTTGTTCGTGTTTCTCGATCGCCCTAATTAGAGTTTTTATTTCTAAAATTAAGTTGTTGATTTCTTGAAGGTTATTTTGCGAGCGTTGTTCAAAGTTATTTAATAGGCGATCGCTAATCATACCAATTCCATTGAAGCTTGAATTGGCTTGTTTTCCTTGTTGTTCTAAAGTAAATACCAATTGGGATATTTCTAAGATTAGCTTTTGTAGTTCGACAACATTATTATCTGTTTGTCGTTCAAAGCTTTTCAATATTTTTTCTCCGAAGTTACCTATACTAGTATTAATTTGTTGTCTGTGTTTGTCCAAAGTGGTTACTATTCGAGTAAATTCTGATTGAATGTTATTAAGGAGTCGCGCAAAAATAAGTTTCTTATTTAAGAAGAAAGAATGAGATAATAAAGTCGGAATAGTTATTTCTTGTCAAAATGTCAATAATTGAGAAGATTAGAACTAAATTTGAGGCTTTAATTCCGTTCATGGACGAAAGACTAAGACGGTTGTGGGCAGGGTCGGAAGCAGTAGCATTAGGAAGAGAAGGAATAAAAACAGTAGCTTTTGCAACAGGATTATCAACGAAAACTATCAGAAGAGGAATTCAAGAACTACAAGTTCCATTATCTCAAGATACTCCAGAAAGTACCTCAGAAAGTACCTCAGCGAGAACCCAAAAAAAGGTAAGACAAGCAGGGGGTGGAAGAAAAAGCTTATGGGAAACAGATGAAACTTTAATTAAAGATTTAGAGCAATTAATTGAACCAGCGACCCGTGGAGACCCATGTTCTCCACTACTCTGGATATCGAAAAGTACATCAAAATTAGCTAAAGCTCTAGAAGAGAAGAGGCATCAAATAAGTCCCAGAACAGTAGCGAAATTATTAAAGCAATTGGGATATAGTTTACAAAGTAATTTAAAAACGGCGGAAGGTTCATCTCATGAAGATAGAGATGCTCAGTTTCAGTATATTAATGAGAAAGTTAAAAATTTTCAAACTAGAAATCAGCCAGTGATTTCAGTTGATACCAAGAAAAAAGAACTAATTGGGAATTATAAAAACCCAGGTCAGGAATGGAATCAGAAAAAAGAACCAATTCCTGTTAAAGTTCACGATTTTCCTGACCCAAAACAAGGAAAAGTAATTCCTTACGGAGTATATGATTTAACTCATAATCAAGGATGGGTGAATGTGGGAATCAGTCATGATACAGCCGAATTTGCTGTAGCTTCAATTCGTCAATGGTGGAAAACTATGGGGAGGAGGCTCTATCCAGAAGCAGAAGAAATACTCATAACCGCAGACGGTGGTGGCAGTAATGGTTATCGAATTAGATTAGGTCAAAGTGAGTTACAAAAATTAGCAACGGAAATAGGATTAACTATCACTGTTAGCCATTTACCTCCAGGGACAAGTAAATGGAATAAAATCGAACACCGAATGTTTTGTCATATTACAGAAAATTGGAGAGGGAGACCTTTAATTAGCCGAGAAGTCGTAGTTAATTTAATTAGTAATACTACGACCAAGGCGGGACTTACTATCAAAGCCAAATTAGACAAAAATGAATACCCAACTGGGATTAAAATTAGTGACCAAGACTTTGAGAATTTGAATCTTGTTCGAGAAATTTTTCATGGAGAATGGAATTATTATCTTCTTCCTTAATTATTTTTTGAATAGAAAGTTATTTTTGCGCAACTCCTTAACACTTTTTCCTGGAGCGATGGCAGTACAATTACTCGTCAAAACCGTTTATCTAAATAAAGTACGTCTGGTAATTACTCACCATCGTATTTTTAGACTCGGACAAATCACCACCAGGAATCTACTGACATTCACCTTAATTTGATAAAAGTAATCCTAAAAATATTTATTTTTAGCTACATTTTTAGTAGTCCCTACTTTTCTAATTGCGATCGCGATTTTTATCTTAAAAATTGTTTCTGAAGATAAAAACTAACTCTAACCCTAAAGATTTTGATAGACAATATGTCGCTCGTTATCGAGATAAATTAAACCCCGATTTTGGAAATCACCCAAAATTCTCGTCACTGTTACTCTGGTGGTACAAATTGCTTCTGCTAGCTGCTGATGGGTAAAACGTATCTGGAGGCGAATTTTACCATCGATAGATTGACCCATATCTTTTTTGAGCATTAAAAGTAACTCTCTCAAACGCTCTTCTACTCTTCTGACAGCAATTATAGATAATAATTGTTCTGACTTGATGAGGCGATCGCTATATTGTGCTAAAAACTGCCTTGCTAACAGAGGATATTTAACTAAATCGTTGGAAGAATAGCGTCGAGCATAAACATCGCATAGGGCTACAGCGCGATAAGGTTGGGGAGAAGCATCAAAACAGTTGCCAAAAGTACCATTCGCCGTCACCCAACCGATAATTGTTTCGTTTCCATCTTGTCTAACTCTGCTTAACTGTACTACTCCTCGATAAACCTGCCAAATACCTGAATCTAAAACCGTAATCTCATCTCCTTTTTCGTATTGTTGTAGCGGTATTTCACTTTCTCTTCTTCTCAGATTTATATTGGAGTTTAACTTTTGACTCAGTAGCATATATTTAAGGAGTTGTTCAGCAACGTGACCATATTAACTCTAAGTTTAGCTAAGTAAAGTAAACAGAATGTCAGGAATTGGTTAAGCTTAGGATATGTTCTCAAATTTTTAATTGTTTTTTGGTAGAATTGGTTATTTGTCAGAGCGATCGCCAAAACCGAATTAAGGATAATCGCAAACCTTTCTGAATTGAGAGAATTATTCGGCTTATCGTTATTGGTTATTTGTCTTTTGTCACTGGCGAATATAACTTTTGCCTTTACTAATTTTTAAATAGCAGCGATCCCTGTTTCTTCAGTTCTAATTCTAATAATTTGCTCGATCCCAGAAACAAAAATTTTGCCATCGCCAATTTCTCCCGTACGTCCAGCAAGAGATATTTGTTGCACGACTAAATCTACCATTTCTTCTTCTACGATCGCTTCTACTTTGATTTTGGCAGTGAACTCTACACGATATTCTGCACCTCGATATCGAGTCGTCGCTCCTTTTCGATGTCCATAGCCTTTAATTTCTGAGATGGTCATGCCAATTACACCAGCAGAAATTAGACTCGATTTTACATCATCAAGTTTGTGGGAATGGATAATTGCTTCTATCTTTCTCAATTTTTTTGCCTCAGTTGGTTTAAAGCTCAAGCTAAATTATTTCGATCGGTCTGTATCAAGCTCTTAGCTTAAATAAACTATTAGTAAAAATCCCGATCTTTTAAAGAAACTTAAAATCTATAATCTATCGAATCGGTAATTTTAACTATCGATTGACTTAAAAATATTTAATAGTAACTTATAATATTACATCTGTCTGTATTCAGAAATAGGTGGTTTAAGTTATTGCGATCGCTACTGAGGGGTTTGTAAAAATTATATAAATAAGAAAGTCAAATAAATCAAGAACTAGTAAAGCAATTAACAATCTAAACGATTGGATTAATCCTCAACTAAAAAGAGTGAAATATCTATAAAGCTTAAAAGTTTTTGATGGCAATCTTTAAGATAAATAAAAATAATTATTGAGATTGCTTTTGAATGTCGAATTTGAATTTTCTATGTCTTTACAACTAATCGAACGAGTACTAGAGTTAACTAATGCCGAACGTACTAAAGCTGGTTTAGAACCTTTAAAACTCAACCAACAATTAGCAGATGCTGCCGACAGCCATAGTGATAGTATGGCAGAAGATGACTTTTTTAGTCATACAGGAGCAGACGGTTCTAACGTTGGCGATCGCGTTCAAAGTAATGGATATGACTATTTAGCCTTAGGAGAAAATATTGCTGCGGGACAACAAACTGCCGAAGAGGTAGTACAAGGATGGATGGAAAGTCCCGGACATCGCGCCAATATTCTTAATTCTGACTATACCGAGATTGGTATTGGCTATGAATATCTAGAAAATGATACGGGTACAGTTAATTATAATCATTATTGGACTCAAGTATTTGGCACTCCTTTGAGACAAAATATAGAGTCAGAAAATGCTTCTGTTGAGGAAAATACTGTTACTTCTGAAGCCGATCTAAATAGCGATAGTTATAGTCCTGAAACGGATCTAGAAGCTAACGATTTAAACGCTGAAGAAAATAACCCTACAGAAGATCTGGAAACGAATAGTTCTGTTACCGAAATAATTCCAGAGAATAATGAGAATTCTGAAAGCAGTCTAGATAATGATGAATCTAGTTCTGAAATAACTGAAGATGCTTTAGATTCTGTTGATGGTGAAACTGATAATTTCACAACAGTAGAGAATGATTTCCAAGATTATGTAACGGGAAATTCCGAGACTACTAATCTTGCAGGGGGTGATAATTTCGATTTACCTGTCGATAATGAGTCAACCGAAAATAGCGAATATACTAATGATTACCCAAAACAACTAGATGATTTATTTTCTAACTCTTGGTTGGGAAGCTGGATAGATAACATGAATAGTTATGAAGAAATGGGATTGGAATCAGGAGGGAATAATAATTTTGAACAGCAAAAAGAATATATAATGCAAGAATATCAATTTGAAGAGCTGTAAAAAGTAAGTAGCGATAATAGTTATTTAATTTTTGATAATTTTTCGGTTTATATCCTTTTAATTAATGAATATAGCTTATTAATAAAAGTAAGTTATAATTGAATATTTGTCTATTGGTTTAATATTTAGTTTGTGATGAGGAAGAGCAATCTTCCTCTTTTTATTTGTTTATTGCAGTCAGTAAGCTAAAATCGACTCTAGTTTCCTGACTAACATAATTATCTATGGCAAAAGAAATCGAGCGAAAATATCTAGTCAAAAAAGCCGAATGGCGATCGCACAAAGAAAAGCTGCAAAACCAGTCTCAGGTTACAGGTGTCAAGTATTGTCAGGGTTATTTACCCACCAGTAATGAAACCACCATCAGAGTGAGAATTATAGATAAACAAGGTTTTCTCACTATTAAAAGTAAAGTAACGGGCTATACTCGCTCAGAATTTGAATATTCTATTCCAATTGAAGATGCCGAACAAATGCTCCAAACTTTGTGTCTTCAACCTTTAATTGAAAAAATTAGATATAAAATTAATCACCATAATTTAGTTTGGGAAGTTGATGAGTTTCTAGGAGAAAATGCAGGACTAATTATTGCCGAAGTCGAGTTAGAAAACGAAGAGCAACAGATAGATATTCCCCAGTGGATAGATAGAGAAGTAAACGACAAGAAATACTTCAACGCTAATTTAATCAAACATCCTTATAGTAAATGGAAAAACGATTAATAACTAAATTCGGAGTTAGGAGTTAGGAGTTAGGAGTTAGGAGTTAGGAGTTAGTAGTTTTTTCCTCTGCTTTCTCTGCTTTCTCCGCTTTTTAATAAAGTAGTGAGTAGACACTTTTATTTGAACGAAATAATAAGACTTCCCTCCTTCGCATTATTAATAGATTTTGCAACCCTAAAGGGTTAACTAGAAACAGAATGTCTGAAACATTAATTATTTATAGTCGCTATCCCGAACCTGGTAAAACCAAAACTAGAATGATACCTGCATTGGGTGCAGAGGGTGCAGCCGAGTTACAGCGAAAAATGACCGAACATACTTTAACCACAGCTAAGAAAATAAATTCCTGCCGAGACATCAATATAGAAGTACATTTTACTGGAGGAAACGAACAATTAATGTCAGCTTGGTTAGGTCAAGATCTGCAATTTATTCCCCAAACTGCTGGAGATTTAGGTAAGAAGATGAACTCGTCTTTTGAACGTGCATTTAATTTGGGTAGTCAGCGAGTTGTAATTATTGGTATCGACTGTCCCGATCTCGATCGCGATCTACTGATTAGTGCTTTTGATTCCTTAAAAAAACACGAGTTAGTATTGGGAGTTGCAGAAGATGGGGGCTATTATTTAATTGGTTTAACTAAGACAACACCTCAGCTATTTCAAAACATAAATTGGGGAACAGAACGAGTTCTCCAACAGACTAAAGCGATCGCCCAAAAATTAAATCTAAAAACAGAATACCTGACTACCTTACCCGATGTCGATCGCCCTGAAGATCTGACTATTTGGCAAAAATATATTTAAGGCGTTGCTGATTTAATGTATGAAGTACAAAATGTTTCGATTAGTAGCTGTTAGCTTTTAGCTGTTAGCTCTTAGCTTTTTTAATTAATAATAAACATTTTGTCAGGGCGAACCACCGTTCGCCGATACTGTTACAAAAATTGTAACGAGAACCTATTTTTAAATTCCAGAGGACATACTAGTGACATTGATTAATAGTTATGTATTAACAGTCGATGTTATTCAAAGATGCTCGCCTAACGCAAATTATTTTCCTCGGTTTATTTTTATTTTTAGGAGTTAGTACTAGAGATTGGACAGTACGACCAGATTTAATCCTGGTAGTAATAAGCAGTTGTTTGATTACTCAGTGGATACTGTCTTCTGTGGTGGAGTATGGCAAACACTACGATCGATATAGCCTGGTTGATGTCTACAGTAATTTAAATATTTTAATTAGTCCCAAAGTCTTAACCTCTCTGCGTAGTGCTTTAATTACTTCTCTGGGTTTGTGTTTATTACTGCGGAGTAATAGTCCTGAGACAATGGCGATCGCGGGTTGTTTGGCGATCGCTAGTAAGTTTCTCTTTCGCCACCACAACAAGCACTTCTTCAACCCCGCTAACTTCGGGATTATTGCAGCCTTAACCTTAACCAATGATGCTTGGGTGTCGCCAGGACAATGGGGGACAGATTGGTGGTATATCCTGCTATTTCTCGGTTTAGGAGGGGTAGTATTAAAGCAGGTTGGACGTTGGGATACCTCAATCGCCTTCCTCCTATCTTATGGCGGTTTAGAAGCAGTGCGTAACCTCTGGCTAGGTTGGAGTTGGGATGTCTGGCAACATCAATTTATGAGTGGTAGCTTGTTATTGTTTGCCCTATTTATGTTGACCGATCCGCGATCGATTCCCAATTCCCAGAAAGGTAGATTGATTTGGAGTGGCGCGATCGCCCTGGCTACTTTTATTTTGCAGCATTACTTTTATCTTTCCACAGCAATTTTTTGGTCGTTATTTATCATTTCTCCCCTGACAATTTTGTTAGACATGGTTTGGAATGCACCCAGGTTCAATTGGCAACGGGTTCAATTAACCGCGAACAATTAACAGCAAATTGATGTAGAGACGTAATATATTGCGGTGAGATCCCGCGTCCTAAAGGATACCGCTTCGCATATCGGCGTAAGACGCAAGGGAATGCTCACCAAGACACGTCTCTACGGGATTTAACAAATTATCGCGGTTGCCATTCAGATTAAAAAATCCTAGGGTGGGCAAAACATAAATTGGCTGTTCATCGAATAATGAGCTTTTATTGCCCACCAAATAATAATCAGTTATCAACAACTGTAGGTTGGGTTAGCTACTAACAAATGCACTTAGTACAAGCAATCATAGAGTCATAGCGTAACCCAACATCACCAAATCATCTTAATGGTGTAAGACGATCGCTTTAACCTTCAAACTTCCTTTTTTTTGTTGGGTTGCACTGCGTTTAACCCAACCTACAAAAACTTATCAGTTATCAGTAATTAGTCATGAAAACATTACGCATTTTATTATCCTGCATCCTTACAGGTACAATCTTATTTTTCGGTATCAAACCCGCCTTGGCATTCTGTGGCTTCTATGTCGCCAAAGCCGATAGCAGTCTTTACAATCAAGCCTCGCAGGTAATCATTGCCAGGGATGGAAAGCGCACAGTCTTAACCATGTCCAACGACTATCAAGGAGAAGTCAAAGACTTTGCGATGGTTGTCCCCGTACCAGTAATTTTAAAAGAAGAACAGGTACATATTAATGATGCCAAAATCTTATCAAGACTGGATGGATTTAGTGCGCCGAGATTAGTAGAGTATTTCGATGAAGATCCTTGTCAGCCTAGATATCTTTTTCAAGATCGAGGAATACAATCTGCACCAATGATGGAAAGTGGAATCGCACTGAGAAAGCAATCTGCAAGTAGTTTAGGCGTAACCATAGAAGAACAGTTTAGTGTCGGAGAATACGACATTATAATTCTTAGTGCCAAAGAATCAGATGGCTTAGAAACTTGGTTGATTCAAAATGACTATAAAATCCCTCAAGGTGCAAAAGAATTACTCCAGCCTTACATCAAGCAAAATCTCAAATTCTTCGTAGCGAAAGTCAACTTAGAAGAATACGACCAAAATGGCTTTGAGAAACTTCGACCAATTTCGATCGCCTATGAATCGCCTAAGTTTATGTTACCAATCCGTTTGGGAATGATGAATGCTCAAGGCGACCAAGATCTATTAATTTATTTACTCTCTCCCAAAGGACAGGTAGAACTCACTAACTATCGCACTGTAAAAGTTCCTTCCAATACTGAAATACCCGAATTCGTCCAAGCGGAGTTTAAAGACTTTTATCAATCGATGTTCCAAAAATCCTACGAACGGGAAAACAAACAGGTGGCTTTTCTAGAATATGCTTGGGATATGAGTACCTGCGATCCTTGTTCTGCCGAACCTCTAAACCGAGAGGAATTAAAACAGGCGGGAGTATTTTGGCTAGATAGAAATTCTAATAATCCTTGGGGTGGTAGTAATGTCTTTATTACTCGTCTCCACGTTCGTTATACCCGCGATCGCTTTCCTGAAGATCTTAAATTTCAATCTACGAGCGATCGCTCTAATTTTCAAGGACGCTATATTATCCGCCATCCCTACACTGGGGAAATGACCTGTAGTGCAGCAGAACAATATCAGCAACGAGTTATGCAAAGACAAGAACAAGAAGCCGAAAATCTTGCTAACTTAACAGGGTGGGATATTAATGAGATCCGCGACAAGATTACTTTTCTAGATGCTCAACCTATACCCTGGTGGCGCAAACTTTGGAATTAGTAAGGGCGATTCCCTAAAGGACTCGCTTTATCCTAAAGGACTAGCTTCGCGTCGTGCGAAGCCCGCGCATGACTCCTAAAGGATACCGCTTCGCATATCGCTGCGCATCGCGGTATCCGTGATAGACGCTTCGCGCGAATCGCCCCTACAGATCGCTGTACGGGCGATCGATAATTGATAATTGTTTATTGATTCTTGACTCTACAATTGTTTTGGTGGGCAATACAATATTGATTATTAGAACAACAAAATTATTATTTTTGCCCACCCTACCTATTATCTATGGCTGAAGAAATTAAACAACAGGTTGTCCAACTGCGAGAACAATTACAAAAGGCGGGATATGCTTATTATGTTCTCGACGATCCAATTATGGAGGATGCAGTATATGACCAACTATACCGTCAGTTACAGGATTTAGAAGCGGAATATCCCGAACTAATTACTTCCGACAGTCCTACGCAAAGGGTTGGAGACAAGTCAGCCTCCCAGTTTAACTCTGTTGAGCATAATATACCACTTTATAGTCTGGAAAATGCGTTTAATTCACAAGAATTAGCCAAGTGGGAAACTCGCTGGCAACGACAGATGGAAGCAATACCAGAGTTTCGTTATGTTTGCGAACTAAAAATTGACGGTAGCGCGATCGCCTTAACCTATGAAAACGGTATTCTGGTTCGGGGAGCAACTCGCGGTGATGGGGTAAGGGGTGAAGAGATTACTCAAAATATTAAAACTATTCGTACTATTCCTTTAAAGTTAAATCTGGATAATCCCCCTCCTAGGGTAGAAGTTAGGGGAGAGGCGTTTTTACCCCTGGATGTCTTTGAAGCAATTAATTTAGAACGAAGCAAGTCGGGAGAGGCTTTGTTTGCCAACCCCCGTAATGCTGCTGCGGGTACGCTACGTCAACTAGACTCGAAAGTTGTCGCTCAACGGAAGTTAAATTTCTTTGCCTATACCTTACATATAGATGATGGCGAGATTGAGTCTCAATGGCAATCTTTAGAACGGCTACAACAAATGGGCTTTCTGGTTAACCCCAACCGCAAACTATGTAACTCTCTGGCCGAGGTAGAAGCCTATTTCCAGGAATGGGATACGGGAAGAAAAACTCTGCCCTACATGACCGATGGTGTTGTCGTAAAACTTAACGCTTATCGACTCCAGCAACAGCTAAGCTTTACCAATAAATTTCCGCGTTGGGCGATCGCTCTTAAATATCCTGCCGAGGAATCCCCTACAATTGTTAAAGAGATTATTGTTAATGTGGGGCGTACTGGTGCTGTTACGCCGATGGCGATTATGCAACCCGTTCAGTTAGCGGGAACGACGGTACAACGAGCAACTCTCCATAACAGCGATCGCGTTGCTGAATTAGATATCCGCGTCGGCGATACGGTAGTTGTCCGCAAGGCGGGGGAAATTATCCCCGAAGTAGTTAGGGTTATGAGCGAACTTCGTCCTGCTAGTACTGTTCCCTATCAAATGCCGACTAAATGTCCCGAATGTAATTCTACTCTGGTACGTCCCGAAAAAGAAGCCGTGACTCGTTGTATTAATAGTTCTTGTCCCGCTATCTTACGGGGGAGTATTATCCATTGGGCATCCCGTAATGCTATGGATATTCGGGGTTTGGGGGAAAGAATTGCTGTTTTGTTAATTAAGAATAATCTCGTTAGTTCCGTTGCCGATCTCTATTCCCTAACCGTCGAACAAATAGCTAGTTTAGAAAGGATGGGAACAAAATCTGCCGAAAATTTAGTTAAAGCGATCGCCGAATCGAAACATCAAGCCTATCATAGAATTGTCTATGGTTTGGGTATCCGTTATGTAGGTAGCACCAATGCCAAAATCTTAACTGAAAGCTTCCCGACCATTGAAGACTTATCCCAAGCATCTTTTGAAGCGATCGAAGCCGTTTATGGCATTGGCGAAGAAATTGCTCAATCGGTTTTTGAATGGGTTAGAGTACCCTCAAATCAGGCTTTGATCCGACAACTACAAGCAGCAGGATTACAATTATCTCGTGCCAAATCCTCTACTGAAGCAAACATCGAGCGATCGAATCAAAGATTAACAGGTAAAACATTTGTAATTACAGGAACTCTTCCTAGCTTGAAGCGCAGTGAAGCTCAAAAATTGATCGAACAAGCAGGAGGAAAAGTAACGGGATCGATTAGCAAAAAAACCGATTATTTGCTGCTAGGAGAGAATGCTGGTTCTAAATTAGCCAAAGCCGAAAAGTTAGGCATTCCCCAATTAAGCGAAGCAGAACTATTGGAATTAATTAAATAAATGAATATCGCCTATTTTCGCCTATTATTTTATCTATAAAACTGTAACAGATATCAAAAATTAATAACAATTAACTAAAAAAATCTGGTTTATCTTAGACTGCGTAGTAATATATACCTAATATTTTTAATTATTGAAAAAGAATAGATTAACTGCCAAAATAGTCTTTTAAGTCCCACCTATAACTATCTATAACCTTCTCGATCTGAAGCAGTTTTCGATCGTAACAAATAGCATTAGAAAAAATGTAAACTAATGTCCGATCTTGCCTTTACGGTAAAGAACAAACTCCTGTCCAGTTTGTTGTCATCTACTTATCAACGTTTGTCACCTCATCTAGAAGAAGTATCATTCGACGCTGGAGAAGTCGTACACCAACCAGACACCAAAATTACAGAAGTTTATTTTCCTCAAAGCGCGAGATTTTCTCTGGTGCTAATGATGTCCGATCGCTCTGTCATTGAGATCGGTTCAATTGGCTTTGAAGGTATAGTCGGACTGTGTGTAGTTTTTGGTAGCGATAGCACCAATACTAGTTCTATGGTTCAAATACCTGGTACGGCATTAAAACTACCCGCAGAGATTATTAAACAAGAGTTTCAGCGAGGGGAAGAATTACAAAAGTTACTCCTACTCTACACTCAGGTACAACTGGTTCAAACTTCTCAAATAGCTGCTTGTAGATCCCATCACGAAATCGAACAAAGACTTGCTCGCTGGCTATTGTTGATTTATGACGGCATACAGCAAGATACATTACCACTAACGCAAAAATTCATTTCTTTAATGCTGGGAGTTAGACGCGCCAGCATTACCGAAACGGCAATTTCTTTTCAAAAGCAAGGAATCATTCAATACAGTCGGGGTAAAATTACCATCCTCAATAGTTCTCGACTAGAATCAATTGCCTGTGAATGTTACGGCAAAATCAAATCTGAATACAACCGCCTTTTGAATACCGAGATCGCAGAAAATTAAGCCAGAGCGGTTATTTGTACGATACCGAACAGAGATTTGGATTGGGGTTAGGTATTATTTTTAACCAGCCAAATTGCTAACAGACTGTATACATAAGCACTCTGTCATTTGCAATTTCCAACCAGCAAACCTACATAAATTTAGGAGTAGCCTTATTCCGCAGGAGTTGTAGGGTCATTTGCGATCGCTATAACTTAATCAAGGGGAAGTATTCCAATAATGTCCGAGAAAATCAAGAATCCAATCAATCAGATCCTGAAAGCTTTGCCTAATTCTCAATATCAACGTATCGCTTCTCATCTCAAGCAAGTCAATCTAAGTAGTGGTGAAATTCTTTTAGAACCTGGTGAAGAAGTTCGGGAAATCTATTTTCCTCAAACGGCAATGATTTCTTTGGTTTCGATCATGATGGATGGTTCGACTACGGAGATCGGTTTGATTGGCAACGAAGGTATGGTTGGTCTTCCTGCAATTTTGGGGGGGAAATCTACTACGAGTCGCTCAATTGTACAGATTGCAGGAGTAGCATTAAAAGTTCCAGCAGAGATTATCCTACGAGAATTTCATCGAGGGGAAAAACTACAACAGTTAGTGCTACTCTATACTCAAGCATTGTTAACTCAAGTTTCTCAGAGTGCTGCCTGTAATCGTCAACATAAAATTGAAGAAAGGTTAGCTCGCTGGTTACTATCGGTTCAAGATTGTGTACTTCAAGATGAATTGCCTTTAACCCAAGAGTTCATTGCCAATATGTTGGGTACTCGTCGTTCTGGAGTAACGGTGGCAGCAGGAATACTTCAGCAAGCGGGTATAATCCGCTACAGCCGTGGTAGAATTACAATTCTCAACCGAGAAGATCTCGAAGCAAGATCTTGTGAATGCTATCGTCTGGTACAAAATGAATTTGTGCGTCTGTTGGGTTCTCGACGAGGTTGAGATGTATTGATTCAGTTTTTAACCCCCGCCTAAATAACGGGGGCTGGCGATTTGTCCGCGCCAATCTATTCTTCGTCTTCGTCTTCGTCATCTTGTGGATAGACAAAACTATTTGAGCGTCCAGTCAAGACTGATTTGCCCAGAGATAAAGCTTTTTGGGCTTCTAAAGCTGCTTTGCGTTTCCAAACTGCTTTGCGACTATTACGTTTTGATTTAGAAGTTTTCTTCTTTGGTACTGCCATAATGATTTAATTTAAAAGAACAACCTTTCTATTGTAATGGTTTGACCAAAAAAAGCTAGAGTGTTTGACCGGGAAACAAACTAGTTTCGCCCAGAGATGCTTCTAAATCCCTGTTGTCAGACTCCAGAAACTTCTGACTAACTATGGTTCTAAATTCTTCAAAGTCAGTTTTCCAATTCTGAAGAAATGTATTGATTTGAGTCAGGCGATCGCTTTGATTATCTTTGGGATTGACATTGTAGTTGAAGTTACCAGCAAATAAGATTGCTATAATCGGCTGTTTCTGGGGTTGTTGCAGTCTAGCTTCAGAAATATTCATGGTCAACTGGCATCTATCCAAGATATACATGAGATTGATACCTGCCTGTACGGGAACTCTACCAATTTTTTTCCAAGGACCAGAACCCAGTAAAGTACCAGTGATATAGTGACGCACGGTTTGGGGAGCAGTAGGAAAGGGAATCAAAATTTTGGGACTACAACTCAAACCCATATATTCTGCATGGGGTAGCTTTTCAATATATTTGCTAGCTACAGCAGCCAAATTTAACTGTTCTAGTTGTTTATTACCAAGAGACTCACTAAGAGTAATAGTACCAGGTTGAGCATTGATATTAATGCCATTGGTAAAGTTGAGTTTGGCAAAATTGGGATTGAGTACGGGCTGTTGCGACAGTTCCCATTCTTTGGGAACGATCCCGCTAAATTTGAGAAAATCCTGACTCAACATTGTTGGAGTTAGATCTTGAGCTGCAATGATGAGGGATATTTCTTCTATATAACTAGTTCGATCGGGAGAGTTCACAGCAGATGCTACATTTGATATCGTCATAAAATTTTAACCAGCCGAAACTATTACTCAGGTCTACATAACTTCTAGTATGAATCGAAAATTACTATTTACCTCACTTCTGCTCGCAAGATGACGCAAAAATACTCAGAAATTTCTAGGTTTTGATGGCATCAATTTTGTTGCTTGGTGAGTTTAATTTCCCCTTTTTAGATCGATAGCCAGTAACCAAGGGCTAAAAACTATTACATCGAAACCAAAAGGATTCACATTAGACGTATATTAAGTAACTTGCCCAAAAAGACGAATAAACTCACACTTAGTTAAATTATTTTAATTGCGACTAGTTGCAATTAGGGAGGCTGGTTCGGCTTATTCGGGAGTTAGAGATTTGAAGGTGGGATTTTCTTTTCTGCTAATTGTCTCATTTTTCAAGATCGCCACCGCTCTGGCATACTGAGGATCTGCTAGCGTAGCAATGAGATCGGGGTTGATACTCAAATGAGTCTGCTGTTCGCGACTGAGGTTTACTTGGATGTCGGGATCGATACCTTTTTGATTGATGTCCATACCACTAGGGGGGTAATAACGGGCAATGGTAACGGCCAAACCAGAACCATCGGAAAGAGAATGAACCGACTGTACTGTTCCCTTTCCATAGGTACGGCTACCAACTACCTTGGCTCGCTGATTCTCTTTTAATGCCCCTGCTAAAATTTCACTAGCACTGGCAGAATAACCATCTACCAAAACTACTAGGGGTAAATTGGTCAAAGCTTTGCCATTAGCAGAAAATTTTTCGTTACCGCCTTTGCGATCGATGGTGGAGACAATTGCTCCTTTTTCCATCCACATCCGCGCAATTTCCACACTGGAAAATAGCAAACCACCAGGATTGCCTCGCAGATCTAAAATGAAGCCTGAAGCCTGTTTTTTGCTCAGATCTTGGATCGCATTTTGCATTTGTTCGGCTGCATGAGAACTAAACTCATCCAACTTGATATAGCCTATTTTCGAGTCTTGTTCTTGATTGAGAGTATAACTAACAGAAGGAAGCTCGATCTGCGCCCTAGCTATAGTGACATCAAATGCTGGCTTACGATCGCGAGCGATCTTTAATTTGACTTCCGTGCCGACTTCTCCTTTAATCTCGGATGAGGCTTGCTCTAAAGTCATCAACTGAGTGGGTTTGCCATTGATACTTACAATGCGATCGCCTTTTCTCAGTCCCGCTTGGCTTGCAGGAGAGTTGGGAATGGGTTCGACTACCGTCAATTTACTGGTCTTTTCATCGATTCCCAGACGAATACCAATTCCCGAAAGTTCTCCAGAGGTTTGGCTGGTTAGTTCTTCATATTCTCTAGGTTCTAGAAAGCGGGTGTAGGGATCTTCCAAACTTTTTAGAGATTGACGAATTGCTCTATATGCCGATTTTTTATCTGCATAATTTCTGCGGAGTAATTCTTGTCGTTGAATTTTCCAGTCTATATGATTAAAGTCACGATCTACAAACTCGCTATTAACAATTTGCCATACTTCATCAACGACGGTTTTGGGGCTATCTTCCATCGCTGCAACTACGGACGAGCCACTTTGAGCTACTAGTAAAGACGTAGTGGTAGCCACAGCCAGGAATTTAGTAGCTTTGGAGCGAAATTTTTTGGAGCTTAATAAATTAGAGACCAAACTAAAACGTCTAGAAGAATAGTTCATGAGCAAGCTAAACTTGTGATAGTGATTACAGTAGGGTTGCAGAATACTTTCAAATCGGATTTAAATGTAGGATTGGTAAAAATTAGGTTCTAGCGATCGGCTAGGAAGATTTCCAATCTATCTTCAATTTAGATAATAATTAGGTTAGGTGTAACTAGGAATTTACTAAACAGAACATTTAATAAAAATTAAGTCGCCCTAACTTGGATTCAATGATTAATTTTTTGTTAAACTTTTTTGGACTTTAATTACAGAATACATAAATTTATCCTATATATATGTATAACATTTTGCAATTACTAGTTGTGGAAGAAAGGTAGCTCTCGCTTGGCTGATTAGGTTTGTGTAGCAATAAAATCGAGCATAATTTGACGATGGATGTCTCCAAGCGATCGCTCTTGTTTGGCTTTGGGAGAATAACCATAACCGCGCTGAATTTCTTCAGGAGTCAATAAAGCTAAATCCCAGCCTTCCTTTAATTCTAGCTCTTCTAGAGGAACGAGTAGCGGACAAGAATACATATAGCGAATAATTTTCCGATCGGCGTAACAGCGAAACTCAGTCAGTTCGTCAACTGAGTAGTTAATCTCTTCCATCAGTTCTCTCTTGAGTCCTGCTTCTGGTTCTTCTCCAGGGTCTAAATGACCGCCAAACAATCCCCATACCCCAGGATAGAGAATACCTGGAAGATCATCTCGCAACTGCATTAAATATTTACCTTCTTGATAAATAATCGCCATGGTGACTGGGATTCGCTCCTGAAAGAGAAAATTATTCATAAAACTTAATTTATTTCTAGATTTTACTGGCGATCGTCATCGATAGTTTATTTGCTGTCATCAAGGGGAGACTTCCAATACTGTTCGGATAAGTCTTATTTTCCTCTCCCCCGAGAGAAAACCTGGTCAAAGTTGGTCAGCCTTCGCCGACCGCCCCTACGAATTTGGGGACTTTGACACGCTTACCCCTCACAATTGGGGCGGTCGGCGGGCAATAACCTCTGGC